>JAFAZK010000332.1 GCA_019239825.1 Verrucomicrobiota bacterium
GAGCTCCCAGGGATAGAGCCCTGCGCTGTTTGTTTCGCCATTTAATGGCTGGTCGGTCTTTCGCAGAACCGCTCTTTCGGCAGGTGATCGACATTGCTGGCACCGTCTCCGGCATTGCCGATGCTCCTGGTAATTCTCGGCTTGCCAGACGTAGCCTCGCGGAGTTTCAGACGACGGGGCGAAGTCCGGCGTTTCTCCTCGTTGTCAGGCCGCTGCTTGTTCCAAGAGCGCTTTTGCCAGCAGGGTCACATGTTCGGCCGGCTTTACTTTCTTCAAGATATTAACGATTCGAAGGTCCGGTCCGATCACAAAGGTGGTTCTTTCGGTACCGAAATATTTCTTTCCGTACATGCTCTTCTCGACCCACACGCCATAGCTCTGAACTATCTCTTTATCCGGATCGCTCAGCAGAGGGAAAGGCAGTCCATGCTTCTTGATGAACTTCTCATGGCTGGCAGCGCTATCGACGCTTACGCCGAAAAGCTCTGCCCGGGACTGAATTTCGCCCCAAGTATCTCGAAGATCGCAAGCCTGCCGCGTGCATCCCGGCGTGTCATCCTTCGGATAAAAGTAAAGTACCAACATCGATCCTTTGAAATCGTTCAATTTCACCGGCTGTCCGGCTCCATAAATGCCACCGACAGCTATGGACTTAAAGGCCGGGGCAGCATCACCAATTTTCAGCTCCATATTCACAGAAATAAGTGGCGAAAACTCTCACGCCTCCGCGCCCTGCGCAATCCACTTCACCGCGCCTTCTCCGGCAATTTTGCCGGTCGCGAAGCAACCCTGGAGTAGATAACCTCCGGTGGGTGCATCCCAATCAATCATCTCTCCTGCACAGAAGACACCGGGAAATCGCCGGAGCATTAGATGATCGTCGAATTCGGCCCAGTCGATTCCCCCAGCAGAGGAGATCGCTTCGGCAATGGGGCGAGGATGATTCAATCGAAGCTTGCACCGCCGAACGGCGGCCAGGAACGAATTAAAGTCTGTCGGCTTCATTACCTCCTCGAGCAGAGCAATCGCCGCGGAGCTCAAACGCCAGCACTGAGCTGCGGCGTCCTGCAAGCTTAAGCCCTCCCGCCACCTTTTCCGAAGCTCTTCATCGGTGAGATCGGGCTTAAAGTCGATTTCAATCGAGGAATCCACTTTGAGCCGGCGACCCAGTTGATAAAGGGCTCCACCTTCCAGCCCGTACCTGGTAATCAAGAGTTCTCCGCGAACCCTTTGTCCAGCACAACTCACCGCCAGATTTTTCAACGGCTTACCGTCTGCCACGCTTAAGAACTTCGGAGACCAGTTGTATTCCCAGCCAACATTGGAGGGAGAAAACGGATTGATCCGAATCCCCATGTCAGCGAATTGCTGAGTCCACAGGCCATCCGAACCGGTTTGCGGCCAAGAAGCTCCTCCCAGTCCGAACACCACTGCTGAAGCGTTCACGGGCGAATAGTCCTGTCCCTTTTGAAACACCACTTCAAGGCTTCGACCGTTAATTGAGAGTTGGTGAAATTTATAGCCTAAGCGGATATCGCAACCGAGCTCATAAAGGCGCTCGAGCCACCGTTCCAGAATTTCAGGGGCGCGAGCGGTGCGGGGAAATACGCGTCCACTCGTCCCGACATAGGTGGGTACGCCCAGCTCCTCGTACCAGGATTTAAGCCGGCCGGGCGGGAACTGCTGCAACATGCCTTGCCAGCGTTTGGGATTGTCGTAGCGCGATGCAAACTGATCGAGCTCTTCGGAGTGCGTGATATTAAGACCGCCGCGCCCAGCAACGAGAAACTTCCGGCCAAGCGATGGCTTTTGATCGAAAATCCACACAGTAACCCCTGCTAGCCCTAGGGACTCGGCAGCCCACAATCCGGCCGGTCCTGCCCCAATCACCACCGCACCATCAAATTTCACTTAAGGTTAAGCATCCGCAAAATCGGCTGCTCGGCTCGCTTTCTAATCGCTTCCGGTATCTCGATTTCGGGTTGTAGCGCATCCAACGCATCCCGCAGTTTTTCCAAAGTGTTGCGTTTCATGAACCGGCAATCTGCGCAGGAACAATGCTCGGTAGGACCTGGGATAAAGTTCTTATTCGGAACCTCTTTCTTCAGCCGATGCAGCATTCCGGATTCGGTCACGATAATAAAAGCGTCAGCTGGTGAATTCCGGCAGTAGCCCACCATTTTTTCGGTCGAGCAAACTTCGTCTGCCAGCATACGCACGGCGTAGGTGCATTCGGGATGAGCAACGACCGGTGCGTCCGGGTACACCTCTCGAATCTTTTGGATGCTGTTCTGAGTGAACTCAACGTGGACATAACAGGCACCTTTCCAGAGATCCATTTTCCGGCCTGTTTGCTCCATCACCCAGGAACCCAGGTTCTGGTCTGGAACAAAAAGAATGTTTCTATCTGCAGGCGCATTTTCTACCACTTTGACCGCGTTACCGCTAGTACAAATGATATCGGACAACGCTTTGACGCCGGCGCTACAATTGATATAGGCGATGACATAATAATTCTTCTCAGGGTGCCGGCTGAGAAAATCAGCAAGCTGGTCCGCCGGGCATGAGTCGGAAAGTGAACAGCCCGCCTCGAGATCCGGTAGAATCACGGTGCGGCCCGGATTTACGATTTTGGCGGTCTCCGCCATAAAGTGGACTCCGCAGAACACGATGACGTCTGCCTGAGTCTCTTTTGCGCGATAGCTTAGACCCAGAGAGTCACCAACAAAATCCGCAACATCCTGAATTTCAGGTACTTGATAATTGTGCGCAAGGATGACCGCGTTGCGTTCAACTTTGAGACGCCGCACCTCACTCGCGAGGTCGTACCCTTCCTTTAGAGCAACCATTTTATTTAATGAGTATGAGTTCTGAATCTTTTGGATTCAATCTTGTTTTCACTTGCAGATTCGGAAACTGGATAGTCCAGAGGGGAGAGGCTCCCGCTCCCCGGGGTGTGGCCGACCTTTTGCCGGCGAAGAAATGCCTACGAGCAGGAGCTCGTCCTTCCGACGCTATGCCAATAAGACTACCTCCACGGTTTGAAGCTCCGGAATTTGTTCCCCAGCGCCGATTCGTAACAACGCGTTTGCTCGCGATAGCCCGAATAGCGCATGAGACTCCTGGTTTCCGAAAGGGATGAATCTGCCTGCCTCCAGGTGCCCGCGCAGGTAATTTGGGCGCTCGCCCTTGTTGGTCACCGATTTGGATAGGATCGCCTGAGTCTTGGTGATCGATTCGCCTCGCCAACCTTGCATCGCGAGGAGAGCAGGTCGCACAAATAACAGAAAAGTCACAAAGGCTGAGACTGGATTACCCGGCAAACCAAAGACCCACTTTCCGTCCAATCGACCGAACAGAAAGGGCTTACCAGGACGTACTGCAACCCGCCAAAGCTCGATATCGCACCCGAGTTTTTTAAGGGTCGATTTTACCAGGTCTCGCTCTCCCACCGAAACACCGCCTGCGATCACGATAACATCGTCGGATGCAGCATCCTGGAACGCGCGCAGGTGTTCATTCTCTTCATCCGGCACCGGGTCGAATAGCCGAGGAATCCCACCCGCCTCCCGGACCAGTTCATGCAGCATCACACGATTGGTCTCATAAATCTCACCCGCTCCGAGTGGTTTTCCGGGACCCTTCAATTCACTGCCCGTCGCCAGAATCGCCACCTTCGGTCGACGAAAGACGCGGATTTGACCAATTCCCTGAGAAGCAAGAGTCGCTAGCAACGGTCCGTTCAGACGAGCGCCCGCCTCAGCGACCTTCTGTCCCTCACAAAGATCTCCGCCGCGTAACCGAATAAACTCTCCTGGGGAAGCAGCTTCCCTGATCGTTACCTGATCCCCTTGCCGATCGCAATCTTCCTGCATTACCACCGAGTTCGCGCCTACTGGCATCGGCGCGCCGGTGTATATCCGCACGGTAGTCCCTGCGTTGACCGTCAGACCTTGATCCGGACCGGCAGGTTGCTCACCGATGACCCGTAGTACTGCTCCGGCCACGGCGTCAGCTGCTCTGACCGCATACCCGTCCATCGACGAATTATCGAAGCGCGGCAAACTGACTCGGGCCAATACGTTCTCGGCCAAGATGCGGCCGCCAGCCTCGAACAATCGCAGTTCTTCAGTCTCCAACGGCCGAACCGCCGCCAGAATCGAGCTCAGCGCATCCTGTTCTGTAAGCATGGAGTCAGCGGCACAATGTCTCAGATGTTGTGGATCGAGGCAAACAGACGGCGAATCGGCGGAGGAAATCGATAGGACCTCCGTGACTTATGACTTATAGGGCCAATGGGAACTGACCCGTCGACCGAATGAGTCCCATAATTCGGATTCTGCAGGTGCGCCTCTTCTAGCTCCTAGACCCTAGCTCTCCCACACGAGCGGGAGCTCACCCCTACCGCTACCGCTTATTGCGGCACGGGATGCACCGGCTTGTTGTACTGGTCGTTCGAGCGATTATCGTCATCGTCGTCATCGTCATCTTTAGTCCGCGGCGGACTAATTGTATCCTGACCAGTAAATTTTTTCTGAATCCAACCTCCAGCTCTTAGGAATGGTCGCTCGACGCGATTAACGACATTGCGACCGATGTTCCCGGCACGGTCGGTAAGGGAGCCAGACTGCTGACCAGATTGATTCGACTGATTCGATTGACCATATTGGCCGGGTTCATCGGCGTACTGCTGCTGGTCTTGCGTGTAGCGCGGCGTTTGCTTTTCCGGCGTCGCTTTTGCCACTGGCGCCGCTTCTTCGACTTGAGAATGGCGAACCGGCGTTTGCGATTCGGAGCTATTTAGAAAACGTTCATCTGAGTTTTCCGATGTCCGTTGCTGCGCCACTAAATTAGGTGCGTCTGCTCCCCAAGCCGAACTCACGATTGTCCCTGAATCCGCATTAAGCTTGATCGCGCCGACCCGTTGATCCTTTGCGTCCGCCATTTGCACCGTCCACCCCGGTTTACCGGTTTCCCGATCAGCGGCTAATTGAAATTGGACCTTCGAGAATTCGAGTCCTTTCGTTCTCGCCTCTTGAGTCGCTACTTGATATGCGCCGTCCGAATCGAGATTAAGATGGGCAAGATCCATATCTTTACCGCCAGCCCATTCCGATTTCACCGGGGTTCGTTCGGCAGTAATTTGGTTGCCAGAAACCTCAAGTTCACGTACTCCACCGCGCGCGGCTGGATCATCGATCAAGACTTTCCAACGGTTTGGTTGAGCACCCGCTCCCTCGCCTGAAATGGCGAGTACCTGGCTCAGCACTTTTTCGCCGCGGCTTGAACCTACAGTCCGCAAAGCCGAATAGGCGGTTACTTGAGTGTGGCCAGTTACAGCAAATAAGATGGTTGATCCACAAACGAACAGCCAACTACGCATAACAACCCGCATGTTATACGCTCCTCCCCTGGGGATTGCAACATTTTATCGTGTTTGTTGTGACTATGAGGGGTGGTAGGGCGAGGCTCCCGAAAGATCGGAACCTGATCACGAAGAGATTCGGGATCCGACGCTATTTCCTTTTGTGAGGCTGATTGGCAGGCCGAGCCGGACCTTGAGTGTAGCAAGCAGGCGGGCTTGGAATCATTTGGTCATGTCACACGCTGCGCCGCGGCTCGGCGCGCGATTCGACCTCGTTAGTCAAATAGCGACGGCAAGCCAATCGCTTTGGTTTAGGGTTCGGGTCTTTCGGGAGCCTCGCCCTACCTTTTTTCCCGTGTTATACTCTGGCGCCAATGACGATGACGATCGACGAGCTTGACCGTTCGGTGAAAATCTATCGTGGATTGGTTGAGGTAAGCGCATTAATCAATTCGATCAGGGACTTTAACGAATTGCTTTCGGCGATTCTGGATGTCGCGGGCCGAGTGATGCATGCCGAAGCCAGTTCGCTTTTTCTTATCGATGAATCGACCGGCGACCTAGAGCTCGTCATCGCTCGTGGCCCGGCCGAAGACGCCCTTTCTCACCCGATTAAAATTCCCCGTGGCAAAGGCATCGCCGGCTGGGTGCGAGAAAATAGGCGTAGCGTCCTAGTTACAGACGCATACCAAGATGCGCGCTTCTACCCGGAACTGGACCGGAGTTCAGGTTTCGTGACGCGGTCAATCGTCTGCATTCCGCTGTTTCAACAAGACACAGAGATCGGCGTTTTGCAGGTTCTGAACCCGTCTGATAAACCGCACTTCGATCGTCTCGATCTGGAGGCATTTGAAGCGTATGGAAACCTGGTCGCAACCGCGATTGCCAAAATGCGAGCCATCGAGCGCGAGCGAGAACGGAAGCAGCTGGAAAAGGATTTGACGCTGGCCACGGAAATTCAGCATTCGTTTTTGCCGGATGTCCTGCCTTCCACTGAACTTCTGACTGTGGCTTCTCACTATCGTCCGGCGCGCAATATCGCCGGCGATTTCTACGACGTGTTTGAGCGTAACGACGGAGAGTTTTATTTCGTCATTGGAGACGTCTCCGGTAAAGGGGTTTCGGCAGCCTTATTAATGGCCCAAGCGATCAGCATGCTTCGCCTCATTGTTCACCGGGGAATGTCTCCCGTCGATGCCTTAGCGAAATGGAACAACCGCCTTTACGATCGGACGATTCACGGAATGTTCATCACCGCGGTCTTAGGCAGGATCTTCCCGGAAAGACATCTGATCGAGTTTGCGGTAGCGGGTCACAGCCCACCGTGGTTGCGTTTTGAGGATGGCAGGGTGGAAGAACCGCCTATCCTAGCTGCGCCGCCGCTTGGGATTATTCGAGATCAGATCTACGAACTGAACCAGATCCAGTTGTTGCCGCGATCGCTCGCGATTTTCTACACCGATGGTCTGATCGAGTCGTTTAATGCTGACCGGAAACCGTTGTCTTCCGACCGGGTTAAAAAAGTCCTTGCTGAGTCGGGCACTGATTTGACAACGGTGGTAGCCGCCTTGATTGAGGCCGAAGCAGAGCACCGCGGAGAAGTCGCCCCCCACGATGACATGACTGTATTGGCGATCGGTTTGAAATGAAGAAGCTAGAGTTTGCCAGCCACCCGGCCAACTTGGGTCTGGTTCGCAATTGCGTTCGGCAGTTTCTGCAAGAGCAAGGTTTCCCGGCGCGCCAGATCGATCTGATGGTGCTGGGTGTTGACGAAGCGTGCACGAATATCATCCGGCACGCTTACCATTTGGCCGAGGACAAACTGATCACTTTATCGCTGCAGACCTATTCCGGTGGTGTCCGCTTTCGGTTGAGAGATTTCGGCGATCAAGCCGAGGTGGTTCAAGGCCGGCCTCTGGATCATGTACGTCCAGGCGGCCTCGGATTGCACTTGATTCGTCATGCCTTTGATCAAGTTGACTATCAGCGCAAAAGCCGCGGCACAACGCTCGTCCTGACAAAGTTCAAGTCCAACAACGGCGACTCCTGACAAAGCCGGACACGGAAAACACGGAGAAATGAACCGCAGATTTACGCAGATAAAGATAACCGCGAATTGACAGGAATGATTGTCTCCTATTCGCGTTCATTCGTGTCCATTCGTGGTTGATTCCTTTGTTTGCGGTTGCGGCCCCGCTTAGCTGTTAATTCCGCGCGATGTTAAAGTTGGTTTTATGGAGTCTTTCTGCGTAAATCCGCGTGCTGCGGTTCTTGTTTCTTAGCGTTCTTTGTGTCTTTGTGGTGAAATCTCTCTTCAGGTCTTTTCAGTAGAATGCGTGCTGCTCACAAAATCGCGAAATTGGTCGATGGAACCGCTTGGTTAAGCGCCAGCAATGCTTACCACCGCTGGCGGCATCCGATTGATCCTCAGGACATCATCAAGGAAATCGATTCGGCAGGATTTGCTCAAGTCCGGGACAAGTTCTCGGTACCGGGCGAACTAACGCATTGGCCCAAATATCTAGATGCGAACCGTTGGCTAAGTCTTAACATCCGGCGCGCGCAAGAGCTTCGGCTGACCGCTCGTCCGCGCCCCTTGCGAATCCTCGATCTTGGCAGCGGCGCAGGCTGGTTTCTTTTGGTCGCTCGGCACCTGGGACACTCAGGCGTCGGCTTAGATATTCCCGACCCGCCCATGTATGGAGAGCTCTTTGACCTGTTTGGGCTAAAGAGGATGGTTTGGGAGATTAAAGCTTATGAACCTCTGCCGGACCTCAGCGAGCAATTCGATATGGTCACTGCTTTCTCCATCTGTTTCAACGGCCATAAGTGCTCCGACCTCTGGACCTCAAAGGAGTGGACCTTTTTTCTCGATGATCTGCAGAAGCGATTCCTCAGGCCAGGCGGAGAGATCTTTCTGGGGATGAATCCTGAGGAGGACGGGTCCTTTTATACACAGGCTTTAAAGCAGTTCTTTATCGAGCGCGGAGCCCAGATCGATCGCGCGAAGGTTTGGTTTAAGAAGGTCTAGCGTTTGGAGTTCACGATTTCGGAAATCGTTCTCGTCCTCGTCCTCGACTTTTGGGCCGTTATTCGTAACACACGCTCAGGAGTAACAACACGATAATGCGGGGAACGGATGGGACCCATAGGACTAATATGTTTAGCGTTTAGCGTAAGCGACGCTAAGCCCCAAACCCCAATCGTTAACCCCTTGACCATTCTGCTTTACGAATGAGTGTAAACATTCTTTCATAAAGAAGTAGGCAACCTGCCCTGACCCCTCGCCTCCCTGTCTGAAGATGCCGAATCGCGCTAAAATCCTTATTGCGGATGATCAGTCGGAGATATTGAGCGCTCTCTCGTTTATTTGTTCTGCGGAAGGCTACCACACAACGTGCGTTGAGAGCCCGGAGGCCGCTATAGCCGCTCTAGGCAAGAACGAATTCGACCTCCTGCTGATGGATATGAATTATCATCAGGACCGCACTACCGGTCAGGAGGGTCTCGATTTGCTCAGGAAGGTTCAACAGACTGATCCCGCGCTCCCGGCGGTGGTCATGACCGCCTGGGGCTCCATCCCGCTAGCGGTCGAAGCCGTTCAGGCAGGAGCTCGGGACTTTCTCCAAAAGCCGTGGGAGAACGAGCGGCTCCTGTCGATCCTAAGAACTCAAATCCAGTTGCGCGCCGCTCTTAAGGGCAAAGAACGCCTCGAGGCCGAAAACCTGGTGCTAAGAAACGCTCAAAATTCAACCTCCGACTTTGTGGTCTTATCTCCCGCTATGCAGGAGGTGCAAAGAATCGTGGAACAGGTGGCGCCATCCGACGCCAACATTTTGATTACGGGCGAGAATGGAACCGGTAAGGGCGTTGTGGCGCGGATGCTTCACCAACTATCGAGCCGCGCACAACAACCGTTGATCAGCGTCAACATGGGTGGTATCCCGGAAACTTTGTTCGAAAGCGAGATGTTCGGGCACGTGAAAGGCGCGTTCACTGATGCCCGCTCAGATCGCGTGGGTCGATTCGAACTGGCCGACGGAGGAACTCTGTTCCTCGACGAAATCGCTAATTTGACGGGCTCCCAACAAGCCAAGATCCTGCGAGTGTTAGAGACCGGCGAATTCGAACGAGTGGGCTCGTCCCGGACGCAGAGAGCAAACGCCCGGCTTTTGAGTGCCACCAACGCCGATCTGATAAAGGATATCGAGGCTGGGAAATTCCGAGAGGATCTTTACTTCCGGCTGAATACGATCCAAATCCATCTGCCTCCGCTACGCGAGCGTCGGGAGGATATTCCGTCGCTGGTAAAGGTATTCTTGGACGAACTCGCCGTACGATACCGCAAAAAGATCGGGGACATCTCCCCAAAGTCGTTGGATGCATTGCGCCAGCACAACTGGCCCGGAAACGTCCGCGAACTTCGCCACGTCATAGAGAGAGCCGTTTTATTGTCCCGGTCAGATGTCATTGAACCGGGAGACCTGGGCTTACAGACAGCTCAGCAGAGCCGAGGCCATCTCCTCGAAGAAATGGACCTGGAGTCCGTAGAAGAGCATCTCATCCGGAAAGCGCTCGACCGGCACAACGGAAACGCGATTACGGCCGCCAAAGCCCTGGGGCTAAGCCGGAGTGCATTTTATCGGCGACTGCAGAAGTATAATATTAGCGGGTAAGGACAAAGACTGGTCGGGCGAGGCTCCCGAAAGACCAAAAAATTTCGACGAAGCGACTGATGTAGGAGATTCCCAGGATGCGCTAGGCCGATGCGCGCGCCGAGACATGGTGTGCCGCATCGCTAGCATGTTAGTTTGTCACGAGATGCTCGCATTTCACTGCTGTCACAACGCTCTTCAGCATGCCACACATGTACCGCGGCTCGGCGAGCTTATTGGCGGGGAGCTGGGTTTTGAGCAAGCCAGCAGCTTCGTAGATAATCACAGGGTTGTTCAGGAGCCTCGCCCCACCAAAAGTGCCCTCCCAGCCCCTACCGCCGAAAACCGCTGGTCCCGTCCTTCGTCTTGTGCTTTGGTGATAGTTTACGGGTTTTTAACCGATGGCTGCGGAGAATATTCGCATTGTAGGCGCTCGCCAGCACAACCTTAAAGGAGTTAACGTCGAGTTTCCGCGAGAAAGACTGGTCGTCATAACCGGTATGAGCGGATCTGGTAAGTCTTCGCTCGCCTTTGATACGTTGTACGCGGAAGGGCAACGTCGATACGTGGAAAGTCTTTCCGCGTATGCCCGGCAATTCCTCGATAAGATGGAAAAGCCGGATGTCGACTTTATTGAGGGGCTATCACCGGCCATCGCCATTGAGCAGCGAGGATCGGTGGCGAATCCGCGGTCAACCATTGCGACCACGACGGAAATTTACGATTATCTGCGGTTACTCTTTTCGGCAATTGGCCAACCGCACGATCCGGTCACGGGAGAAAAAGTCTTTAAACAGACGCCCCAGCAAATCGTCGATCAAATACTTACTTACCCGGAAGAGACCCGGTTTCTGGTGATCGCGCCGGTGATCCGGCACGAGGTAGGAGAATTCCGCGATGTTCTGGAAAAGATCCGCCGAGAAGGCTTCGTACGAGTACGCGTCGATGGCGAGATCTTAGAGCTGGCGCGCCCGGAGCCGATTCGCCTGGCGAAAGACAGCCGGCACACTATTGAGATCGTCGTTGACCGGTTGGTGCTGCGCGAAGGGGTGCGCACCCGTTTGGCGGATTCGATCGATACCGCCTTAAAATGGGGCGGCAACCGCATCGTTATCAGCCGGCAATTACCAAACACGGAAAACTGGGAAGAACTCGCCTATTCAACTGAGTTTTGTAATCCCAAAACCGAGTTCATTTTGCCGGAACTCACCCCCAAGCACTTCTCTTTCAACAGCTTGGCCGGCGCCTGTCCGAATTGTCAAGGGCTTGGTTCGGTCAGTTATTTCGATCCTGAGTTGGTGATCCCCGATCCCACTCGTCCCTTAGGAGATGGTGCGATAGCTCCCTGGCGGAAGGCGAGCAAACGCATTCATGCTTATCATCAAGCCCTGCTGAGCTCTCTGGTTGAAGCTTACAAAGGGGACCTTGAATCGCCCTTTGCGGATTTGCCCACAAACTGCCGAGATGCTGTGCTCTACGGAACCGGTGAGCGGGCGCTTCAATTCAAGTTCGGAAGCCGGGACGTCGAAAAGCCTTTCGAAGGCGTTTTGGTTCAACTGGAGCAACTGAGAAGAAACACCGAAAGCGAGTTCACCCGAGCCCGCTTAAAAAGTTTCCAAGGCAGACGGCCTTGCGACGTTTGTAAGGGAGCCCGGTTACGCCCGGAAATCCTGGCGGTCACGATCGAAAACTCAAAGGGTGTTGAGGTCAACATCCATCAATTTTGCCAGTTAACGATCGAGAACTCGTTGGGCTTCCTGGCGGAGATCGCGCTTTCTAAGCATCAGAAGCACGTAGCGGCTGAAGTGCTCAGAGAGATCACCGCCCGGTTACGCTTTTTGGCTGAGGTCGGTCTAGGCTACCTGACTTTGAATCGAGAGAGCGGGACGCTTTCCGGTGGTGAAGCTCAGCGTATCCGGTTAGGCACCCAAATCGGGTCCGGACTGGCCGGCGTTCTATACGTATTGGATGAGCCCAGCATCGGCCTCCATCAACGCGACAACGATCGCCTCATCCAGACTCTGAAACGGCTTCGGGACATGGGTAATACCGTGGTTGTGGTGGAACACGACGAGGACACCATTCGAGCTGCCGACTATGTCATTGATCTCGGCCCAGGCGCCGGACCCCGTGGAGGTCAGATCGTGGCCGCCGGTTCGGTTACAGACATCGAATCGAGCGAAGAATCTCTCACCGGCCAATACCTTAAAGGAGCGCTTCAAATACCGATACCGCGATCTCGGGTGCAGCCCCGCGGAACACTGTACAACCGAGGCCGGCTGCCGGAGCCTGGCGCCGAAGGCTGGCTGACGGTAAAAGGCGCTCGGGAAAACAACCTGCAAGACCTCACCATCTCGTTTCCTTTAGGCTGTTTGGTGTGTGTGACCGGCGTTTCAGGCAGCGGTAAATCAACCCTGGTGGACGACATCCTCCGGCGCGCCTTGTTCCGACACTTTTACCAATCTAAAGATAAGCCCGGTGCACACGATCGCCTTCTCGGTTTGGATCAAGTCGACAAGGCGATCGTCATCGACCAAAGCCCAATCGGTCGTACGCCGCGCTCGAATGCAGCGACCTACTCGGGAGCGTTCGGTCCAATCCGCGAGCTGTTCAGTCAATTGCCGGCCGCCCGAATACGCGGATACGACAGTGGACGGTTCAGTTTTAACCTGAAGGGTGGCCGCTGCGAGAATTGTCAGGGCGACGGTGTGATCAAAATCGAGATGCATTTTCTCGCCGATGTCTACGTCGAGTGCGAGATCTGCCGCGGCGCCCGCTACAACCGGGAGACGCTGGAAATTACTTATCGAGGGAAGAACATCGCGGATATTCTGGCGATGTCGGTTGATGAGGCCGCTCGGTTTTTCCGCAACGTGCCGGCGATCTACGACCGGCTGGAACCACTGGTGGATGTTGGCCTGGGCTACCTCTCGCTAGGGCAATCCGGCACGCAAATTTCCGGAGGCGAAGCCCAACGGGTGAAATTGGCAGCCGAGCTCGCGAAGAAAGCGACTGGACGCACGATGTATATCCTGGATGAGCCGACGACCGGGCTTCATTTCGCAGATATCCGCCAACTGCTCGACGTCCTGATCAAGCTTCGGAACCAAGGAAATACTTTGATCGTGATTGAGCATAATCTCGAGGTCATTAAAACCGCGGACTGGGTCATCGACTTGGGGCCAGAGGGCGGCGTCAACGGCGGGACGGTCGTCGCCCAAGGCCCGCCGGAGTACATTGCCGAAGTCGAAGCCAGCCACACTGGACGATATTTGCGGAGAATGTTCGAATGCGCGGGATCGTGAAGGAAAGGCGGAAGTGAGCGGACGAAGGGGACAAGTTACTCAGCGCCTGGAGGCACGGCGCCTGGAGGGGAGCCGCTTTATAATTTGGCAGCTCTATAATTTTGCAGCAGGCGGCTCCCGCGAACGTCTCGGCGTGATGCAGCCCTATCGTCCAAGCGAACGTCTCAGCACGGTGCAGCTCTATGGGCAGCGCGCAAAACGGACACCATCGGAACAGAGTCGCTGGGAAAAAACATTGCGCTGGGTAATTTGCGGGAGCCGCTTGCTGCTACCCGATAGAACTGCCCAATTGAAAAGCGGCTTCCCTCCAGGCGTTGGGCATGCAACGCTACGACAACGCTCAACGCTCGCCTCGATCCTTTGTTCTTTCTTTCTTCTTCCAATCATGGCTTCGGCGGATTTGTACAAAGAAGCGGTCAGGGCGGACCAAGAAGGAATTCCTGAGGTTAGCATCCAAAAGCTACGCACGTATCTGTCAGCGCCCGGCGCCAGCCACGCAACTGAAGCAAAGCTATTGTTAGCTAAATGTTTGTTGGCCACTAATCAGCCGGCTGCGGCTCTGCAGGTTTTGGATTCGCAAGCTATGAGTTCGATCGCGGGCCGCAGCCTGAGTGCTGAGGCACTGCTGGGTTCCGGTCGATGGGCAGAGGCCGAAACCATGTGGTCGGAGATTGTGAAGGACCCGAATGCCAGCGGCGATATCGTCCAAGCCCGGCTTGGTCTGGCCGAGGCGCAACAACAGTTAGGCGCTAGTCACGAGGCCTTGCTGACGCTGGCCCCGTTGATCAACGATCAAGGCTTGACCGATGCCAGACCATTTTTAATGGCGGCAGAATTGGAATTGCAACTTTCTGATTTTAAGGCAGCTCAAGATCTGCTGGCCAAGGTCAATCATCCTGATCGGTTTCAAGCAGCCCAAAAAGAAGCGCTCTCCGGCCGGCTTTCGTTAGTAACAGGAGACCTGGATGCCGCCGAAAAGAGCTTTCAACAGGTCTTAGCATCGCAGTCAGCGCAAGGTTCCCGCGTCGCGACCATTGCTCGACTCGGGTTAGCAAACACTTACATCGCACGAAAAGAGTACGAGGAAGCCGAATCGATCGTCGAGAAAATCATCGGCGAGCAAGGCCAAACCGAAAACCTGGCGGACCTTTTTCAAGCCCTCTATTCAATCTATCTACTCGAACAGACGCCTTCATTGGCTGATCTAACCCGCTGGGCGCAGGAAGACCCCAGACAGGTAGGCTCGGATAGACCGGTTTTGGCTCAATTTTATCTCGGCAAGCTGGAGCTCAAGATCGGTTCGCACACGAATGGGCTGAACTTGCTCAGAGAATTCATTACAGATCACGCCAGCCATCCGCTAGCCAGCGCGGCGGTTATCGCGCTCGCTCAGCAATTGGATGCAGACGGAGATTTCGGGGAAGCAGTGGGAATCGCGAAGCAGTGGCTGACGGCGAATGACGCCGCTAATCCCACTGACCGAGCAGGCGTTCAGGAGGTTCTAGCTAATGCTCTGGTCCAGGAAAAAAATTTCGCTTCCGCTTTCGACCTGTACACACAGCTCAGTCAGGAACCTACGTCCAATCAGGGCCGCTTTTTGTATAATGCCGCCGTCTGTGCCTTGCGCCTGGGCAATCAGACCCTTTATCGCCAACCCGCCGAAGCATTAGCGCGGTTACCCAACACTGAATCCGAGCGCGCGGCCCTCGAGTTCGAAAAGGCAATGCTGGAAGCTAGAACCGGTAGCGCAATCGGGGAAAAAAACTTGCGCCAATTTCTGGTCGATTTTCCGGACGATCCTCATCGATCCCGAGCGCATCTAGCCTTGGCTGAAATCGCTTTCACGGAGTCGCCTTCAGATCCCAGCCGGTTAAAATCTGAACTGACCCAGGTGTCTACCGACGATAGTGCGACCCAAGAAGAGAAAGCACGACTCGAATTCTTTGCGGCTGCCGATGACGCCAGTCAGCCGATGGCCATCCTGTCTCGGCTAGCCCAAGATTTTCTCCAGAAATATCCGCACTCCCATTTCAGACCGGAAATCCGAATCAAACTGGGAGAAGCCTATTTCCGTCAAGACGACTATCCAAACGCCCAGACACAGTTTGAGCTGGTCTCGGAAGAAGACCCTGATTCGCCCCTGCTGGAGACCGCTTTATTTCTCGCCGGAGAAGCCGCTCGCAAGAGCTTGAACTCTTCGTCGATGGATCACGCAGTTGAGCTTTTTGAGGACGTTTACAAACTTAACGGTCCACTTCGTTTCCGGGCGCGCTTGGAACAGGCGCTAACTAAGAGACAAGCTTTGCAGGATCGGGAAGCGATTGTTCTGCTGAAGGATCTCTTGAATCAGAACATTCCTATTGAGATCCGGTGCGAAGCCATGGATGCCGAGGGAGATGCGGAGTTCACTTTAGGATCGAAAGAGGAAGCCGAGTACCGTGAAGCCATCAAGACGTTCGACGCATTAGCGGCGCTAGAAGGCGTTTCGGCGGTTTGCCGACAGACTGCTTTATATAAGAAGGCGAAATGCTACGAGAAGATCGGGCAATGGGATGAGGCTTTAGCCACCTACTACGACGTCCTAAGCATTGACTTTGGCGCCCCTGGGGAGATCTGGTACTTTCGGGCTGGATTCGACGCGGCCCAAATTTTGGAGTCCAAAAAGTCTTGGGCATCTGCAGCGGCTATTTATCAGAAACTAGCCACAACTCCCAGTAGTCGCGCGGAAGAAGCTAAGAATCGCCTCACCCGGTTGCGCCTAGAGCATTTTCTCTGGCCGGAGTGAGGGGCGTGAAAGGTGAAAGGTGAAAAGTGAGAGGAAGCCCAAAGGCCAGGATCAGGTTTCAGGAAGCTCAAGCGCGAGCAAGGTGCCTACGGTGCTTCGAGCCAGACGTTTCGTCGTCAGCTAACTTTGAGCGTGTAAATCGTTAAGCAGGTGAGGATTCCCTGACCTTTCACTTTTCACCTTTCACTAATGCCTTCCGCCACCTCTACGCCGCTGCAAACACCCGGCCCCCATACATCGTGGCCTGCTAAAATTTGGACCTGGGTCCGCCGTAATGGTTTTGTCATTGGGCTATTCGGAGCCGTCATCATCGCCTTCCTTTTACCGCAGCCGGGCTCACGCGATGGCTGGCTACACCCTGAATTAATTAGCAATTTCGGAATCGCCCTGATTCTGTTTCTACAAGGGCTCTCGATGCCTCTAGAGAAGGTTAGACGGGGTGCAGGAAACTGGCGACTGCACGTAATTATTCAGGTCTTTACGTTTGTCGTCTTTCCGATTGTCGGTCTCGGTTTTCAACTCATCGAGCCGCAGATTTGGGCCAACGAACCCCAAGGAATTCAACAAGGTTTTCTTTACCTGTGTGTCTTGCCTTCGACGGTATCAACCTCGGTGGTCTTAACTTCGGTCGCACGAGGAAATACCGCAGCTGCCATCCTTAGCGCTGCGTTTTCGAATATTGTCGGCGTCGTGCTGACACCGTTGTTGGTCAGCTTCCTGATGCAAGCCACCGGGCAATCAGGGCCAATCGGTCCCCTTCTGCTTCAGATTACCTGTTTGACGCTGCTGCCGTTTGCGGTCGGCGTTAGCCTTCGCCGTTTTATCCAGGCCTGGATCGACGCCAACAAAAGCTGGGTTAACCTCATTAGTAATTCTGTAATCCTATTTATCGTCTATACCGCCTTCTGCGATTCGGTGAACGAAAGAATCTGGGATAAGTACGGCATCGTTCTGACCGTGGGAGTGCTTCTATCCGTTGCCCTTCTCTTCGGAATAATGTCGCTCTTGATCTATCTCACTTCCCTGGCAGCGAAGTTGAATCGCGAAGATTGGATCGCCGTTTACTTTTGTTCAGTGAAAAAAACGCTCGCCATGGGGGTGCCACTAGCGATCCTGATTTTTGGCTCTCGGGCTGATCTGAGTTTGATTCTTTTACCAATCATGTTTTATCACCCGTTCCAATTGTTCGTGAACGGCCTGCTCGCTAACAGATGGGCGCACGAGCTAAGGACGTGAGAAGTGATTGGTGACTGGTGATTGGTGGGGCGAGGCTCCCGAATGGCCTTATGGTGTTAACGAAGCTGCGGGTCAACTTGATCCCAACACCTGGCTAGGCCTGAACCCTTGCCGAGCCGCGGGTATTCCGTGCGGCTGCGAATACGCGCTCCATCCACGGAGCCGAGCAACCAATTTCTGGTGCCCAAACCAAACGTTGCTGCGACACTTAGACCCGCGGCTCGGCGCGTCGATCGGCCCAACAAGATTCAGCTGACGCCACAGCCATCAATTCTTCGCAGGCACGTCTAGAACGTTCGGGAGCCTCACCCTACCAGGTTTCGGCTGCACCAATCACTTCTCACCTCTCACGTCTCACCTTTCACCTCCCCGGACATGCCCCCGCACGCCTGGAGCATCTCAGGCATGTCCCGGGGCGTAACCACAACTGCACCGGTTTTGGTCTGAAGATAGATCGCTTTCTGCAAGGTCGTGCAGGCTACGTGGAACTGTTCCTGACGTCGTCGCGGCCGGCCGCTAGGGGTCTCTGGCGGTCGGGTGACAATCGCCCGATATCGACCGTGGAAACCAAAAGGTCCATACGCACCGATCGCTTGAAAAGCGAATGCTCGGCGAAGGGGCTGACGCTTCATCGCAATTTCGTCGATACCCGATATTTCGTATCTCTTACTGCGCCCCAAGCGGGGTTGGATAATTAGGGTGCTTCCGTCCACCTGGTATTCGCGCGTGGAAATCGCCCAACAGGTAAAAACTAGCACTGCCCAAACCGCGGCGAACGCATAAAACAGGATCGCCATTGGGGAAGCATGCACAAATCCCATCCACAGGAATAGAATTAGCGGGAGAAACATCCCCACCGTTATTACGTTCGCCCAAAAGCTGAGCGGGGCCGGCCGAAAACGCATGCTCAATGCCTTAGCAGTAACGCCCTGACGTGCAACTTAGTTGTGAGAAGTGATTAGTGAGAGGTGAAAGGCTAGCCCAGGGCGAGTATCACCTTTCGGCAAGTCCAGCTCAGCGCGTAGGAGAAACGGAAGGAAAGGCGAAAAGTGAAAAGTTTTTATCGTGATCAGGAACCGGCTCCTGGGAGGCACGGCCACAAGCGGGCCGCGTACGAGGTCTTTAGTCCAGATGTTTGTTGCCAGCCAAACCTTGAGCTTGTAAAGCCTTGAGAGGAGGGCGCATCGTCCTCTCAACTCACCTCTCACCTACGGGTTCCCATGAAATTGCTCGACCTCATCCTCGGTCGCCCTCTGGCTACAAGCGAAGACCAGCAAGAACGAGTTGGTTCAATCGCAGGTGTCTCGGTGTTCGGCCTGGACGCGCTAAGCTCCGCCGCTTACGGACCGGAAGCAGCGCTCACCGTCTTAATTCCTCTGGGTGCTGCGGGGCTCGGTTTCGGGCTCCCCATCACCATCGCGGTCTCCGTTATTCTAGCGGTTGTTTATTTCAGTTATCGCCAAACGATCGCTGCCTACCCCGGAGGCGCAGGGTCGTACACCGTTGCTAAAGAGAATCTTGGCGACCGAGCCGGATTGTTAGCGGCGGTAGCATTGATGGTCGATTACACCCTGAACGTAGCGGTCGGCATTTCAGCCGGAATCGGCGCTCTGGTTTCCGCCGTCCCGGGACTGCAGCCTTTCACCTTGTGGCTGTGCTTATTAGTACTCGCCTTACTCGCGTTCATGAATCTTCGCGGACTACGCGAATCCGGCTTGGCATTCATGCCGCCGACCTATCTCTTTGTCGGTTGCCTTGGGATCGTGATCTTGCTGGGAGTGGTGCAGGCCGTTATCACCGGCGGACACCCGCGAGCAGTAATCGCTCCACCGCCGGCTCCGCAAGTCCAAGCAACAATTTCTCTTTGGCTTTTCTTGAAAGCGTTTGCTGCGGGATGCACAGCGATGACCGGAGTTGAAGCGGTCAGCAACGGCGTTCAAGCTTTCCGGGAACCGGTGGTAAGTTCAGCGCGCAAGACGCTAACCCTCATCGTGGTTATCCTAATCCTGCTTCTCGTGGGCGTAGCTTACCTTGTGCAGGTGTATCATATCAACGCGACTGACCCAGGGTCTAGCCAGTATCAGAGCATCCTATCTATCATGACCCAGGTGGTGGTGGGCCGGGGAATCTTTTACTATATAACCATGGCGGCGGTACTATTAGTCCTCTGCCTTTCCGCGAACACTTCTTTCGCTGATTTTCCCCGGGTTTGCCGGACGATCGCTCAAGATGGTTATCTTCCTTATTCATTCACGATCCGAGGCCGGAGGTTGGTCTTCACCGAAGGCGTCATCTTACTAACGACATTGGCCGCTATCCTCTTGCTGGTTTTTAATGGGGTTACCGACCGGTTAATCCCGCTCTTCGCAGTGGGTGCCTTTCTAGCGTTCACTTTGTCGCAAGCCGGCATGGTGATGCATTGGCTGAAGAAGAAGCAGCCGGGAGTTACCGGCAGCATAGTCCTTAACACAATAGGAGCGCTCGCGACCGGGATCACCTTCTTCATTGTCATCGTCACGAAATTCGCCGAAGGCGCGTGGCTGGTACTCCTGGTTCTGCCAGGGTTGTACCTCTTCATGTTACTGATTCACCATCATTACACGAAGATCGGGGAAGAGCTTGCTCTAACCGGCCCCATCAAACTAAGACGGCCGCGCCCAATGATCGCCGTGATTCCGATCATGACCCTCAATTCCCTGGCCGAAAAAGCATTGCAAATCGCTTACAGTGTCTCCGAAGACGTTAGCGTCGTTCACATTGAACGGGAAAACAGCCAGCGAGATTTCTGCGACGAATGGGAGCGACAGATCCAACCCGCTATCAGCCAGGCTAACTTGCCGATGCCGCATCTGGAAGTAATCCAATCACCGTTTCGACGAGTAGTCCTTCCGACGTTGGAATACATTTGGCAATTGGAGAAGGATAACCCGGACCGTACCGTTGCCGTGCTGATACCGCAGTTAATTGAATCTCATTGGTATTATAGTTTCCTCCATAATCAGCGAGCAGCGATTATTCGAACCGTTCTCCTGATGAAAGGCCTGAATCGCATTGTGATTATTAACGTCCCCTGGCACATCCAAAAGCGAGAACGAATCCGGCAAGCAACCAAAGAGCTCTGGGAAAAGTCGCCTGCGTGGCTGGATAACTAGACGTGAAAAGTGAGAGGTGATTGGTGAGAAGTGAGAAGTGGGGCGCCGAGCGGAAAGAGCGTCGTCGAACGCGTGATCGGTAGGGCGAGGCTCCCGAAATAATCTACCGGTATAACGGCGGGTGTGGTACCCGCCCGCTGAACGCTCCGACTACAAGATTAAGCGCGCAGAGCCGTGGTCTATCGCGCGCCCACGGCTCCGACTTCGCTAAAAACTTCCGGACTGGGGATCCTTTTAAAATGCCGGAGCTACGTCGGACAAGCCGGCACGGTTTTGACCTCGCCGGCTGGTTAGTTGAGTTTCTACGGATTGGCCTTGGTCTAAGAGCGAGACCTCTCAGGGCCTTTGGCCCTACCAATCACCTCTCACCTCTCACGAATCACCTAGATTACTGTTCCGCCACTACACCGCCGTCGGCTGAGAATTTCTTACCAAGGGATTCTTCAGCTCCCAGCAAGACGCTGACTCCGTAATCGTCAAGTTGATTAACTTGGCGGAGGCTCAAGAGCACCTTTAACGATTGATTGAATTGGACAGTCGCATCGGCCGTCTTGCCTCCTTGCTGCAGGATCTTACCGGCTTGCAAGTAGCCGTTAGCCAGGAACTCTTGCCAAGTAACATTATGGCCATTGGTCTCGAGCAGACTCTCGAAAATATCGCAACTGAGCTTGTAATATCCCAGCGCTTCTTGGCCCTTGTTAGAAAGAGCAGTTGCTTCGGCTAACCGTTGGAAGGTCAGCCCCAGCTGTTGTTGGCGAGCCGGATTGGTCTCATCCCGGGAGGCTAACAATTCAGAAATCTGCAAACAACGCTCATAACTGGCTTGAGCCTTTGCTAGATTGCCATCTGCTTTGTACAGATCGCCGGTGCGTCCCAGACAGTCGGCCAAGTCTTGTTGATAAACAACGTCGCCGGGCACTGCCGCCACTAAACGCTCACAAATCTCCTGACACCGAGCGTAGACTTGTAAGGCGTCAGGGGTTTTGTCCAGATCTGCGAGCGCGCTACCGTAATTTTGTAACGAAACAGACAACTGCCGTTGATATTTTTTCTCGTTAGCATCTTGGCTGACCAACTGTTGGGCGATATCCACTGCTTTCTGCAGTTTTGGCAACGCCAAATCAGGTTTTCCTTCTTCGCGTATAACGCCGCCGACGCTCTCGTAAGCTACCGCTAGATCGAATCGCAGACCGTTGTCGGTAGAGCTACGATGTACCAGATCCTCGAACCCAGTTAATTCCTGTTGGTAGTAAGCTAAAGCGTCTTCCATTTTGCCCTGCGCTTCCAGGACGTAACCAATGCGTTCCTGACAGATCGCCACATCTCGCTCTTCGGAAGCGTCCCCTGGGCGTAGCTGGGCAACTTTTTGATCGGCTTCTAACTGATCCGTGTAATCATGCACTGCCCGGTCAAGATCACCTGCCTTAACCTCCAGATCTCCAAGTTGATTGGAAATCTGACGGACTCGCAACCAAGCCTCCGGATTCTGCGCATCTCGGTCCGCCAAGCCACGCAAAATATCGCGTGCCTGTTCGAACGGACCGCGGGCTCCAACCCAATTTTTCTGAGCCATGAAGGTGGTACCAAGCTTGAGCAATACCTTGGTCCACTCGCTCTTCGGGCCGACCTCTGTGGGATTGGCCGACGCAAGCTTTTGCCAGAGTCCTGCCGCCCGTTGGTAATTGTCCATGGCCTCACCGATTTTTCCTTGGGTGGAGAAGATGTTGCCCATCTTTAGAAGGTTTTGCGCCCATTGGGCCATCCACTCATCCTTGGCCGGTTCCTGTTTGACTAGATCCTGCAGGATCCGGCAAGCTTCCTGGTAAGCGTTAACCGCCCCGTCCAGGTTATTGTCGTCGGCTAACAAATCACCCTGGTCGTTTAGAGCCGCTACGCGCAAAACCTCAACGGAAGGCTTGTGTACAGCGCCTCCATTCTTAGCGTCATAGGCCGCGATCGCTTGAAGCGAAGGCTCCAAAAGATCTGCTCGGCGGACGGGTTTCAGTTTTTCTCCGAGATCGCTGACGATCTCGTGCATTAGCCGCTCTGATTGCAACTTCGCTGCGATCGATTCCCGAGCAGTCTTTTCGGCCGCCGCCATGGAAGCACGGGCCGTTTTTTCTGCATTCTGCTTTTCATTTCGGGCTACCGCCAGATTCGATTCTGATCGTTGGAAACGGGAGAAGGTGACGGTGCCAAAGGTGATCGCGGTGGCCAAGGTGGCGGCACTAACAAATGCCGTCAATGCGACGCCGCGACGTTCTCGCCGCCATTTCGACCTCACTTCTACCAGCCATTCATTAATGTAGGATAAAATTTCGCGACTGGCGACGTTCCCAAACCGAGCAAAGAAATGGTCCGGCTCAAGCAACGCGTTCCCTGCCGGGAAGGCGTGACGCTCTTCGGTAGGGAACTTCTCGCTCAAACGAAGGTGAAGCAATCGTTCAAAGATGGCCTCGAATTGATCGTAATCGCGGTACGAATTGATACTGGTAATGAAATTGCTTTCCCATTCAAAGTCGCGCTGCTCCACTTTGCCAAGAAGCAAGTCCACCGCCTTCGACGGCGATACCATTTGGTTCATGGGAGTGGCCGAAGCAGCCGCTTCGCTCTCGGAGTGGACGAAAATCAGGAAATCAGGAATTTTCCCATTCTCCATGCCTGGAAGGCTCCGAGCCAAATTCGGAGGCGGTCCCGGTTCGCGTCGTTCTCCACCCCAAACGCAGGACGACCGCCGCAAGACGCAGGCAACCAAATCAAATTGTCGTGCAGAGGGGAACTTACTGTTTTCTGTCCATCGGCTAGACCAAAGCCAGAGCTCCAATTCAACTCCGGGTTTGAAATCAACTTCGACACGAGCGATCGCCTTGCCGGCTCGCTCGCATTCCAAATCGGCATCGTCTGGTGCACAGATCAAGACCCGATATTTAGCCATCAGACCACACCATCAGAATTGGCGTAGTTTCAGCAACTATTTTTTTATAGTCCCCTAAAATATTACTCTGCAGCGCGGCGAAGTGCAGGAATTTTCATAACTGCGAGAGCGGCTAACAGTCATGGCGAAAGAGATCGAAACGACCTTTATGTTGACGCGCATGGCGACCGCGATACGAGCCCCAAAGGGGTCGCCATCCGTTGGAGAGGAGCCGCTTTCGCCTGTGGTAAATTGATCGCCTGTTGTCGAAGCCCAGCGTTCATCCGGGTGGACGGTATGACAAGCAGGCGGCTCCCGGAAACGTCTGCCGGTGTTGCTAACGGCTTGGGTTGAATCCGACTAGCGACACCAAACACAATTCACACCCTGCGACGTTTGCGGGAGCCGCCTGCCCAATAACCGCTCGGCTATGCAACGCTAATTTGTGCGATCAGCTCAGGGGACAGGCACATTCAAAACCGGCTCCCCTCCAGGGTGCCGACCGCTGCGGACGCAGGAGAAGCCGGGTTTCGCCCTACCTATCCGGGCTATCACTAAATAATGAGTGATGGGCGGCTGGTTTCTGCGGCCTTAACTTCCCGAGACCCAACGGAGCTGCCGCACTCGGTGCAAAGATAATCGTAAATCTCCTTATCGGGTAGAACCAGCAAAAGCCGCTCCCGAACCGGGCGGGCAATTTTGCATTTTTGGCAATACAAGGACGACGCACGCAACGTCTTAAATTGATTCTTCATAAAGGCCAAAATCCCGAGGCTAACAAACTCCGCTGAATAGGTAGCGCCGTCAAGGCAACGCCGGAATCATCGATCAACGTAGTAAGAGGACAACTATAACGCCCCACACCGTCAGCAGGGTATTGCCGACAGCGAAGCATACGGAGAATCCAAGGGCCGGGACACGACTTTGAGCCGCATCCTGGATGGAGGACAGGGCGGCCGTCGTGGCCCTAGCGCCGGCGCAAGCTCCCAGAAGAACGCCCGGATGCATTTTAAAAACATATTTGCCCAGCAATAGAGCCAGGTACATCGGGAGAATGGTCACAATAATCCCGGCAACCAATAGCATTAGGCCGGCATTCTCCAGGCCTTTGATAAACAGGGGGCCCGCCTCCAGGCCAACCACCGCAACGAACATGGTCAGACCTAGGTTATTGAACACCCATAATCCGGCACTGGGAATGTTCCCAAAGCTCGGGTGTACTGAGCGTAGCCATCCAAAAACCAGTCCAGCAACCAAAGTGCCGCCACTCGTGCTGAGATTGATAGGGACACCGTTCACGCTAACCCCAAGGAGTCCAAGAAGAGCTCCAAGGAAGATCCCTATACCGACGAGAACCAGATCGCTAACGTGGCTGGAGCGCAACGGGTAACCGATATTCTGGGCCATTCGTTCTACGTCACGCCGGTTCCCACTAATCCGCAGCACATCACCCTTGGCGATCTTGACTCCACTATTAAAGGGAAGCGGATGACCTCCCCGAGACAGCTCACGAATAAAAACGCCACGGGAGCGCTGGTCAACGCCTAGCTCGGCAAAGGCCCCCAAAGTGACTCCCACCACCTCCCGATTCGTGACCATCACATCGAGTGTTTCATCGGGATAGTCGAGCAATTCTGGGTCGGATACTTCGACCCCGAAAAGGCTAGCGTCTTCAATCAGCGTTTCGGTGCGTGACGCGATGGCAAGGGTGTCTCCCGGCAGGATCCTGGTCTCCTGGTCGCAATCGAGAATCTTGTTGCCTCGTCTTAGTCGCTCCACGAACAACCGTTGGTTTGGGAACCTGCTTTCGAAATCCCGTATCGTCTGCTCCTGGAACTCGGGCGCAGTGATCCGATAAGCGCGGACATCGATGAGATGATAGGCGGAATGGACCGAAGGGTCCGGCTCGTCTCCGCCTAGCTCAGACTCCAGTTTTCCGCAAGCCTCGGCAAGATTGACGCCGAGTATCTTTGGGCCGAGGGCGGCCAAGAACCAGGCTACGCCGGCAGTCCCAAAAATATAAGTCACAGCAAAAGCAATCGACATTTCGTTGATGGACCGCTGCCTGAGTTCGGCACTCAGCGGCAATTGATTGATCGCATCCGCCCCGACACCGAGCACGGCCGAGACGGTGCAAGCCCCTCCAAACACGCCAGCGCCGTAGCCGGCATCAAAGCGGAACAATTTGGCAACCAAGATAGCGACGCCAAGACAGAGCAGGCACACAAACACCGCAAATACCGCCTGGGGGACCCCATCCTTCCGTAGACCCCGGACAAATTCAGGACCAACGCCATAGCCAACGGCGAAAAGAAAGAGGAGAAAGAAAACTGACTTCAGCCCTGGCGACACCGGGATATTGAGTTGGCCGACAATCAGCGCCGTGATCAGGACGCCAGTCACGCTGCCCAGTGTGAAGCCCGCGATCCGAATCCGCCCAATCAAGAAGCCGAGGGAAACCGTAAGATAAATCGCGAGCTCGGGATGCAGTCGAAGGGCGCTAAGTAGGAAGTCCACGTGAGAGGTGAAAAGTGAAGACGCTGCCCTGAGCAAGCATTAACTTTCGACAAGCTCAAGTCAGGCGTGTGTCGATGGAGTGATTGGCGAAACTTCCTAATAGCCGCAAACGAGCACACAGAACGCAAAAAAAACTGAAAAACGGGAAGCGTCGTCTAATCGCTCGTGGTTCTAGCTCCTCTCTTTATCCCAGACCAATCCACCAAACTCCTAACTTGCGAATCACCTAGGCAGGCCGGAGCTTACTCCGGCAACTGAAAATTAAACCTGGAATCTGTATCATGACTGATCCAATCAAACCAGATCCGCTGCAGGACGAGCTGCACGCTTCCCGAACCGGCGAACCGCAACGAGACGGAGCCAGCGCGCTGGACTATCTTAAGCCCGAGAATGGTCCCTGGCTTCCCATCGTCATCGGAGGGTCCGCTCTTTTGATTGCTGCGGGCTATTTTTTAGGACGCTATTACGTACAAGTCCACGCTCAAACCCCGACAGACCGCTTCCTTCACGAACTCGAGGATTGGGTAGATGAACGAAGCGAAGCCTTACCCAAGACTGTTCGAGATAAACTACACGCAACCGTTGGATTCTTGAGCACCTCTTTGCGGAACACTCCAATTAACCAAATTGTCTCTCGCTTCCAAAACAAACCGCGTCGACTATTCGACCTCTTCTAATGAATCAAGAAACTACTTCTTCCGTAGGAGCTTCGGAATTCTCGGCCGAAAATGTGGATCGCTTCTTCGATCGGCTCGACGAAAAGGTCCGGAAATCACCCCGAGAAGCGGTCCTCATCGCGTTTCTAGCGGGGGCATTGTTACAGGTATTTGCCATCCGCCACCTGGTATTGACGGCAGCACGCATCCTTTTGTGGTTAGCCACCCCGGCACTATTCGTGTTTACCGCCTGGAGGCTGTTTCAACTGGGCAATTCCGACGGGAATCTAAGTCGATTTTTCAGTTCTAAGCGATAATCCGTTCCTCGTTCGGCGTTTGGCGTTTGGCGTCCCGCGTTTGGCGTTCGACGTTTTCGCGAGATGGGCATCGCCGTTGGAGGAAATGACTGCTCTGAGGACCAACTCGGCGTGTACCCTCACCAATTTATAAGCCCAAAATAGCAGTGCAGCGTTGCAAGCGCCGAACGCCAAACCCCAAACGCCAAACGAGGAACGTTAGTCGTGGCGTAGAAGCTTCCGGAAATAGTCGATTGAGACTGCCAGAATAATCACCGCTCCGACAAAGACGCCCTGCCAATAGGGGTCGATGCCAAAGAGCAGCAGGCCGTTCCGAAGGACTTCTAAGATAATTGCGCCGATTACAGTCCCTAGAATGGTACCTTCACCCCCAGCTAGGTTGGCTCCGCCGATCACGGTGGCAGCGATCACGGCTAACTCGTTTCCAGTACCCATGTCGGCCGTCACACTTCCTAAGTAGCTAAACTCAGTGAGGCCTGCGATTCCTGCCATCAGTGCGGACAGGATATAAACGATAATCTTGAGGCGATCGACCCGAAGACCGGTCAATCTCGCGGTACGCTCGTTCCCGCCTACCGCGTAGACGTATCTGCCCCAAACGGTCCGCGAAAGCAAAATCCAAAAGAACAGGCCGGCGACACAAAAAATAATAAAAGGATTCGGGACCCCGAAAACGTCGCCGCCGCCGATCCAGAGAAAAGACCGGTATTCATCCCCAAATATCGAGATCGGCCGCCCATGGGTAACGATCAGGGCAAAGCTTCGGGCGATGGCAAGGGTGGCCAGCGTCGGAACAAAAGGAGACATCTTAAGCAGGGTGATACACAACCCGTTTAAGAGTCCGATACCACAGGCGGCCAAAAGGCTGAGCAAAATGGCTAAAGGGGCAGGCACGCCATGCGTTAGCAAGTAGGCGACAATTACCGCCGTCATGCCAAACACCGATCCCACCGAAAGGTCGATACCGCCGGTCAAGATAACGCACGTCATACCCATCGCGACGATTCCCACGAAGGAAAAATTCGTCGTGATATTGGCGATATTCTGAAGGTTGCGAAACTGCGGGATGAAGATGGCTAGCACGAGCAACATCAAGACGAGCGCGCCAAAGATCCCTATCTCGCGGGGAAGACGAAAAGCTCGCCGGCGTGAAGCCTTTTCTGGCTGGGGGGGCGCCACCGCTTCGGAGTTCATCTCGAATTCTGAAATCGAATCACAGCGTTATGGAGGATTTTCTACGGGATTCAAACAAATTCCTGCAAAAAAGGCTTGCAACCAGCTCTTAAGGGATGTGGTCTCTTCAATTCAAGCATTTAGATAAAACGCCAAGCGTTTGTCCAACTTAGAACTTCGCAGCGTCCATCTAAATGTGAATCGAATCGCCTGCATTCGTCTAAACGCAGGTACCCCCAAAACTATCATTTATGAGAAACCCGAAATTGTTTCTTTTGACGGGCGTGGCAGTTTGCTCGCTCGCTTTGCCGGCCGGCCTGCATGCTGCCGGAAAACAGAAGACATTCGCGATTGTGCCGAAGTCGATCAGCATCTCGTTCTATAACGATGTGGAAAAAGGTTGTAAGGAAGAAGGTACTAAACTGGGTGTGAACGTCATTTATACGGGGCCAGATACCGCCGACGCCGCTAAACAGGTGCAAGTCTTACAGGACCT
Source organism: Verrucomicrobiota bacterium (assembly GCA_019239825.1). GTDB lineage: Bacteria > Verrucomicrobiota > Verrucomicrobiia > Chthoniobacterales > JAFAMB01 > JAFAVN01. The sequence goes on from JAFAZK010000332.1 coordinate 28,572, forward strand.
GGTCAGCCGCGGTGTCGATGGCTTTGCCGTTGCTCCCATGGACGGCGATGCAGTGATTGGCGTGATCGATTCCGCAATTAAGAAAGGAATCAAAGTAATCTGTTTTGACTCAGACTCACCCAAATCGCAGCGGACCTGTTTTGTCGGTACAAACAATGAACAAGGCGGCTACGAAGGTGGCAAGGCCTTTGCGTCGATGTTGCCCAAAGGCAAATTTGCCGTTCTCACCGGCGGTTTGGCATCGGTAAATCACAACCAGCGCGGCGACGGATTCCGCAAAGCGTTGAAGGAATCAGGGGGTGAGTACGCGGAGATTTCCGGTTCGCCTTTCCCTTGCAATGACGACGCTGCGAAATCGATCCAGATCATCCAGGATACCTTGACACGGTACCCGGACCTGGACGGGTTTTTCTTTTCTGGCGGTTGGCCTCTTTTCGGCGCCCCGGAAGCCTATCTTCGGGCGATGGGTAAGCACCTCGACGACATCAAGACTAAGAAGTTTGTGGTCGTCTCTTTCGATACCTTACCGGAAGAACTCAAGATTTTGAAACAGGGCGCCTGCAATGCCTTGATCGGCCAACGCCCTTATGCCATGGGAGTCAAGAGCGTCGATATCCTGAACGATCTAACTGAAGGAAAAACGGTTCCGGCGGTTGTTGATACCGGCGTCGACGTCGTGACGTCAACGAACGTTGATCAATTTTTGAAGTAGTCGTTTTTTGCAGGCGGAAGGCTTTCGGGCCTTTCGCCTGCACTCTTTGGTGGGGAAAGGCTCCCCGAACGACCAGAGACTGTTGACGAAGGCGCCGGCTAGCTCGGTCCCAGCATGCGGCTACGCGTTTTGATTCGCCGAGCCGCGGTCTATCGTGTGGCAGGCTGAAGCGCATCGCTTGGCCAATGCTGCGACCATCTCGTGGTGAAACTAAAATCGTAGCGCCACTGAGCTTCCTTCGGCGTGACCTTGATTCGAAACGGCTGTGAATGGTCTGGTCGATAGCATCGGTTCACGGTTGTATCTCCGAAACCTTAATCGGGCGGTTCTCCTGCCAGCTACGACGCGCCGCGATCGCCAGCCGCAATGTTTGCAGCGCATCATCTGCACCCGGAGACGGCTTTTGCCCGGTCTTTAACGCTTCAAAAAATGCTTGTAACTCCAGCCGATAGGCGGCTTCGAAACGATCGGGAAAATTTTCGTAGTGATCGTAGCGAGCGCCGAATTCCCGCGACATCGTCATCGGCGTTTTCTGTGGCGATTCGATTACAACTTTAGCGTCCGCTCCGGCTACTTCAGTTCGGATATCGTAACCCCACCTTGAACGCCGGGACATTTCCACGACGCCCAGGGCGCCGTTCTTAAATTTCAACATCACGACTGCAGTGTCAGTGTCTTTAGCTTCAGCAAAACGGTCGTCGATTAAAACAGTACCCCAGGCAGAGACCTCTTCGACCTCGCCCACCAAAAATCGGGCCAAGTCCAGATCATGCACGGCCATATCCAGGAAACTACCGCCGCTTTGCAAAAGAAACTTCAGTGGCGGCGGATAGGTATCGCGGCTCAAAGCCCGAAACGTTTCGATCCGGCCGAGCTCACCTTGGTCAATTCGTTTCTTAGCTTCGGCATAGCCCGGATCGAATCGACGCATAAAACCGAGTTGCACCGCGGCGCCTTTTTGATCGATCAGATCGACCACCCGTTTCGTCTCCGCCAAGTCGAGTGCAATGGGTTTTTCACTGAATACCGCTTTACCCGCCAAAACGGCGGCTTCGATCAAGCGGGCATGCGTATCGGTGGGAGTTACAATAATGACCGCATCCACCGCCGGATCTAAGATCGCTTCGTCGATGTTCACGGTTGCTCGATCCGCTCCGGACAACTCACGGCCATGCTCCGCCGCCTTCAGAACTGGATCGGCCACGACCCTCACCCGGACACCGTTGACGCCCGCCAGGTTGCGCAAATGGGTCTCTCCCATGCGACCGACACCAAGAAAGGCGACACCGATTTCCGCTTTCGGTTTGGTCATTGAATTTCCTCTAAAGGAACCACTCGCCCTTCTTTAAAGCTGCGAGTTGCCGCAATCCCAATTCGTAAAGCTTCCAGGGCATCGACCGCTCCCGGCGTAGGTTGGCGGCCTTCTTGCACGCACGCGAAGAACGACTCGAGTTCCGCTTGAAATGCATCTTTGAATCGATCCATGAAAAAGTAAAAATGGTCTTCCTCGGAGCCTCCCTCTCGATAATGACGTAATGGGCTTTTGCGTTCGGCATGAACCACTAGTTTGCCGCGCTCTCCGAATACCTCGGTAACAATGTCGTAGCCGTAGATAGCGCGACGCGAATTCTCGATCACCCCGAGCGCTCCGTTCTTAAAGCGCAAAAGGGTAGTCGCCGTATCGACGTCACCAAAGTCAGCCGCATCCTTACTAAACCGAGCAGCTCCCCAGGCGCACACCGATTCGACTTCACCAACCAGGAACCGAGCCAAATCAATTTCGTGGATCATCTGATCCAAGAAGAGTCCGCCACTGGTCTCCAGGTATTCCCGGGGAGGCGGCGCCGGGTCGCGGCCGACCGATCTGAACTGATCAATGCGCCCAATTAAGTTCCGATCGATCTTCGTCCGAGCTTCCGCATAACCGGTATCAAACCTTCTTTGGAAACCGATCTGGAAAGGAATACCGCTGTCACTGACCAGCTTCAGCGCTTTCTTCGTGCGCTCCAGATCCAACGCGACTGGTTTCTCGCAAAACACCGCTTTACCGGAACGGGCCCCTGCCTCAATGAGATCGGCATGAGAGCCGGTGGGGGTACAAATCACAACGGCATCAATGTCTTTCGACGAAAAGACCTCGGCAGTATCGCTGATCGCGGTCGCGGCCGGCGCTTTCGCCACAATCTGCTGAGCCGCTTCCAGACGGGCATCGCACACCGTCACTAAAGAAACCTGCGGAGAACCGATCAAGGTCCTGGCATGCTCCTGTCCGATGCGGCCCGCACCGAGCAACGCAACTCGAATTCGTTTGGTATTCATTTTTTCTTAAAATCTGCAGCGATTCGTTGCGAAACCTGGAGAGCCGAGAGCCCGTATTTATCGAGCAGGAAATCGTTCGGTGCAGACTCTCCCCATTTGTCTTCGATCCCGTAACGGATCACCCGGCGGGGAGCATTGGCTGAGAGCAACTCCGCCACCAATCCACCTAGGCCACCGAAGACGCTATGCTCTTCCACGGTGAAAATGAGATCGTAAGCCGAACACGTTTCCAGTAATGCGGCTTCGTTCAAAGGCTTGATCGAAGGAACGTGAACCACGCCAACGTCGATCTGCTGTTTGGCAAGTTCGTTGGCCGCTTGGAGGCATCGCACCGATTGAGGACCGGTAGATATAAGCAAGGCATGTTTGCCTTTGCGCAGGGAACAGATTTCACCAAGAGTAAATTGATAATCTGCTCCGAACACATCCGATGAGCCGTCGCGGGTCAGGCGTAGGTAGACGGGGCCGTGAAAGTCGTTGGCCCATTTGATCATGGCAGCACACTCATATTGATCTGCAGGAACCAACACCGTCATCTGAGGCATTGCTCTCATGATAGCAAGGTCTTCAACGTCCTGATGCGTCTTACCGGTGAATCCCGTCATCAACCCGGAATAAGCGGCGCCGATCTTCACATTGGCGTTGGTTTGAGCAACCAGCATGCGGATCGGATCGACGGCCCGATGGGTAAAGAAAACGGTAAACGATGAAAGCCAAGGTACGAAGCCCAGCGTGGCCATACCCACCGCAACGCCCACCATGTTTTGTTCGGCAATACCCATCTCCAGAAAGCGGTCCGGATGTGCCGCCGCGAATTTGTCCGCCTTGGTCGAATTAGCGAGATCGCCATCCAAGACCACAATCCGCTGATCCTCTTTCGCCAGCGAAACCAGCGTGTCGGCCCAAGCATCTCTTAACGCCTTCATTTCGCGGCCTCCACGATTTGAAGTTCGCGCCGAGCAAGATCGAGTTCTGTGGAGTTGGCCACCTTGGAATGCCACTCGAATTTTCCTTCCGTGAACGATAAGCCTTTCCCTTTAAGAGTCCGGGCAAGGATCATGGTCGGACGGCCAACCGGCGGTTGAGCTTTGCTTTCCTGAATTGCCGGAAGGATCTCATCGAAACGATGGCCATCAATCAGAACGACACGCCAGCCGAGGTTTGCAAAAATCGCAGCCAGATCCACATTATTCCAGGGATCACGTCGATCTCCCCGGCCATCGCCATCCTGCTGCTTTAACCAGCCAAACTGCTGCAACCCGTTCCAGTCCAAAATTGCGGTTAAATTTCCCAGCTGGTAACGCGGGGCCACATGGAGCGCCTCCCAAACCATGCCTTCCTGAAGTTCGCCGTCTCCCATCATAACAAAGGTATGAAAACGCTGCTGCCTTCTTTGCGCGCCTAAGGCGAACCCCAGCCCGACAGACAGCCCCATCCCTAAAGATCCCGTTGAGGTTTCCAGTCCCGGTAATTTGGTCACATCAGGATGACCTTGAAGACGCGAATTGCCTTTATCGAACGTCTTCAATTCTTCGATCGGAAAGAACCCTCTAAGCGCCATCACGGTATAGAGGCCGATCGCGGCATGTCCCTTGGAAAGGATGAAACGGTCGCGGTCCGGCCAGCCGGGTTCTTCCGGTTTAATGTCCATTCCGCGAAAGAACAGACTGATCAGGAGGTCCATTGCGGACATTGGGCCGCCGACATGCCCGGCGCCGCTACCCGCGACGGTACTCAGCACGAGCCAACGGCCGCGCCGGGAAAGTTCTTCCAGTTCAGAGTAGTTAGAATCTGCGTTCATTTAATAAACGGTCCGAGATAATCACGGTTCTTTGCCGCTACCTTAGTGGGATCGTCGGGCGTGGTGTCCTGTTCGACCACTACCCAACCGGTGTAGCCGGCTTGACGCAGCGAATCGATAACCTCAGGCACCCTGGCGATACCCTCCCCCAGCGGCGCAAAGATGTAAGACCTAAGAGCTTGAGCGAAACTCCAGCCGTTCTTGCGAGACTTCTGTAGAACCTGCCCATCGACGTCCTTGATGTGAACGTAACCAACACGGTTACCGTATTTCTCCAGCGCACGCAGAGTATCACCTCCACCGTAAGCCAGGTGACCACAATCGAGGCACCAGCTCACTAAGGTCGGATCCGTCTCATCCAATAACCTGGCGGTCTCGGGTTCGGTTTCCACGTAGGTACCGACATGGTTGTGGAAAACGACCTTTATGCCCAGCTGAGCCAGCTCCCGGGCTAAATCGTTCAGCCCGGTCGCGAGAGAGTTCCATTGATCCTTGGTCAGGGCGCCGTTCGGATCTACATGACCCGCTTCTGATCGCCGCCGATCGTCGCCGCTATCCGCTGCGATCAGATAAGGAGCGCCTATCGACTGAAAAAAGCGGCCAATCTCCAGGGCGCGCATAATTTCTTCGTCGCGCGCCCCCCGATTGCGTAGCTCTAGCCCGACGAACCCTCCCAGGATTTGCAAATTCCGTTGCTGAAGATCCGCGAGCAGCTTAGCTGCGTCACGCTCCATGTTCATGCCCCATTCGGTAGCGTTGTACCCTGCCGCCACCATTTCATCTAACAACGCCGGATACGGAATCCAGGGTCGATAGTCGGTTACGTCGGCGTTATTCCAATTAACCGGTGCGGTGGCGAGCTTCATGCCAAAACAGGGCGCTGTTTCTTGGTCGCTTCCTCATAGTTCGCCCGAGTTGTCCTGGTCTGATCGACCGAGCTCACTTCTGCCACCGGTACGTCCCACCAGGTTCCCATTCCCGGCATCCGCGACTCTGGATCTGCCGGCACAACCACCACGGTTATCCGGTCAGCCTTGCGAGCCTTTTCCAAGGCAGCCTTCACCTCGCTGGACGTCGCAGCAAAGATGGCCTGTGCACCCATCGATTCCGCATGTTTCTTGAAATCAATCGGGACATAGTCGCCAGCCGGCGCACCGTCTTTTTCAGCACGAAAGCGTAGTTCATTTCCAAAATCGGCGACTCCTACCGCTCGCTGCAATCCCAGGATGCATTGGAAACCGTGGTTGTCGACCAACACGATCGTGATGCGAATTCCCTCCGCCACCGCAGTCACAATCTCGGAATTCATCATCAAATAAGAACCATCACCAACCATGACCACAACCTCCCGCGCCGGTTCCGCCAATTTCACCCCAAGTCCGCCCGGGATCTCATATCCCATGCAGGAGAAACCATATTCGAGGTGATACGCTTTCGGATCTTCCGGCCGCCAGAGACGAAGCAATTCGCCGGGCATACCACCCGCCGCGCAAACCACCGTCGCTTTGCCGCCGAAGCTTTCGTTCACCAATCCGATCACCGCTGTTTCCGATAGCTTGCCCGGTTCGTCATTCTTCACCGTGCGGATGTCGGTGACTTTGGCGTCCCATTCCGCCTTTAGTGATTGTACTTGGCTCCGATATTCTTGGGGGGTACCGCCGTAACCAATTTCGCGCAGCGCCTGAGCCAGCGCGGGCAGAGCCCTTTTGGCATCGGCCACTACCGGCAATGCTGCCAGTTTATTCGCATCCATCGGTACGACGTTGATACCGATGAAACGAACCGACGGGTTCTGGTAAGCGGACTTCGAGGCCGTGGTGAAATCACTCAACCGAGTGCCTAACGCGATCACCACATCCGCGTCCACGGCCAATCGGTTCGCACTGGTGGAGCCGTTCGAGCCGACCGGCCCGGCATTTAGGGGATGGTTCCAATTGAGTACCCCTTTCCCGGCCTGCGTCTCACTGATCGGGATCCCGAATTCTTCGACAAACGCTCGCAGCTCTTCCGTTGCTCCCGCGTAGATTGTACCACCACCGGAAACGATCAACGGCTTGGATGATCCGGCGATCAGCTCCGCCGCCTTGCGAATGAGCTCCGGCTCTGGCAATGGCCGGCGAACATGCCAAATCCGACGCTCGAAAAACTCGACCGGATAGTCGTAGGCTTCGGCCTGAACGTCTTCCGGTAGACTAATCGTGACCGCGCCAGTCTCGGCAGGATCGGTCAAGATGCGAAAGGCCTCCGGTAGGCTGGCCAACAATTGCTCAGGCCGAGTGATGCGATCGAAAAACTTCGAAACCGGCCGGAACGCGTCGCTAACGCTGACATCTCTTTCTAGAGGATGCTCCAACTGTTGGAGCACCGGGTCGGGAATGCGATTGGCGAAATAATCGCTTGGCAAAAGCAAAACGGGTATCCGATTGACGCTAGCCGCCGCCGCGCCCGTTATCATATTCGTGGCGCCGGGTCCGATTGAAGTCGTACAGGCAAATGTTGCGAGTCGGTTTCGATGTTTAGCGAAAGCGGCGGCCAAATGGACCATGCCCTGTTCGTTCTGAGGTCGATAAAAGGGTAACCCTTCTTCGCGAGCCAATTCGGCAATGCCTTGACCAAAGCCAGCAACATTGCCGTGACCGAAGATACCCCAAATGCCTTCGATAAAGCGGCTTTGGCGGCCGTCGCGTTCAACGAATTGGCGAGCCAGGAACCGGGTGAGAGTTTGGCCAGCGGTTAGTCGTACTGTGCGGTTCATAGTATGAGACGTGATTGGTGAGAGGTGGGGGGAAAGAGGAAGTGATCAGTAACCAGTATGTCAGTAATCAGTGATGAGTAAATGGGTGAGGCTTAGGGAACAGACTGAATCACTGGTTCTGGGGCCAGTGCCGGGAACTGAGCTTGGGGGGCGTCAAGTTGACAGTCGACTTTCGTTTGATTTTCGTTGTGATAAAGAAATGAAACCGAATCCTTACGGTTTCAACCTGAATTTTGACGTATTTTTTGGTATCCAATTTGGTGGGGCGAGGCTCCCGAAAGACCTAACCCCAATACCGAAGCCGCTGCTCCTGACCCTGCCGGGCAGCGTTATCGTCGAATGAAATGTGCCGAGCCGCGACCTATCGCTCGACCACGCCCTGGTGCGTCGCACGGCTTAACGCTGTGGGCGCAACGGTAGATACAGCTCGGCGCGGTCTCAGGCCTGATCAATCGGCTCTTCGTTCAATACGTTCGGCCCTGCTGAATGTCCGCGGCAATTCGGGAGCCTCGCCCCACCAAATGCGCTCCCCTCACCGCTCACTTCTCACACTTCCAGGCTTTCGCCGGGTTGCAGGATCGCAACCTTCGCTTTGCCTTCGGCTAGACGGGCAAATTCTTTCGGGTCACCAAATAATGGCGGCCACGTCCCGTAGTGGATCGGCACCACAAACTTTGGATGAAGGAATTCGACGGCTTTGGCAGCGTCTTTTGGTCCCATGACGAAATGTTCGCCGATCGGTAGAAACGCGAGATCGATATCCACATCCTCCCCGATCAATTTCATGTCTGAAAAGAGAGAGGTATCACCGGCATGAAAGATGGTTTTGCCCTCTACCTGGATAATTGCGCCAGCGGGCTCACCCAGATAGATCGGGCGACCGTTTTCGTCCGGGAACGATGAACTATGGATCGCCTGCGTGAATTTGACGGCGCCGAACGGATATTTGCACCAGCCGCCGTGATTTTGGGGCGAGGCTTTTGCGCCTTGAGAGCCCAGCCAGGATGCCAACTCAAAGGTCGAAATGATCGTGGCGCCGGTGCGTTTGGCGATGGGCAACGCATCTGCAATATGGTCACTGTGCCCGTGGGTGAGCACGATAAAATCCGGTTCCAAATCATCTGCCTTAGCAGACGCCTTAGGGTTCCCCGTCAAGAACGGATCGATCACAATCTTCGTTTTGCTGGTCTCGAGGTAAACTGTCGCGTGGCCTAGGAAGGTCGCTTTCATAAGCCAAAATCTCACGCAAAGACGCAAAGGCGCAAAGGTTAAGGCAGTAAGAATAGCCGCAAAAAAGCACAAGGCAGCGTAGCCCCAACCACAGTCAGACCTGGAATTCCTCGCGGAATTGATGGATGTGCAACCTCAGTTGCACAAAAAACGCAAAAAGTTAAAGGAATCAAACGCGACGTATCGGGATTGTCGGCTCTAGCCTCGCTTCTGCCTTAACCTTTGCGCCTTTGCGTCTTTGCGTGAGACTTTATGTTCGAAAGTTCGGCCGCTACCCATTCACAATTGCAATCGCGAAGCCGTCGTATCCTTTGCTGCCCACTGTCTGAATGGCAGTCGCGGAAACCCCTTTTTCCTTTGCAAGCAGCTCGAAGAAACGACGCATGCCGGCGACATTCGCGTCTTTACTCTTGGCATCGGCGATCGCTCCTTTACGGATCACGTTATCGGTAATGATGAGCGTGCCAGGGCGAGACAATTTCAGCGCCCAAACGAAGTAATCGGCGGTGTTAACCTTATCCGCGTCGATAAAGACGAGATCAAAGGGTGCGATCCCTTCTGTGGCCAATACGGGTAACAGATCCAATCCGCGGCCAACCCGCAGCTCAACTCGGTCGCTAAGGCCTGCCCGTTGAAGGTTATCGGTCGCTACCTCCGCGTGTTCCGGGTTCGCCTCTATGGTAATCAAGCGACCGTCCTTAGGTAAAGCTCGAGCCAACCAAATCGTGCTATAAGCGCCAAGAGTGCCGAGCTCCAAGATCTTGCGCGCGCCGATCAGGCGAGCAAACAGCCACAAAAGCTTTCCTTGAGTCGGCGTTACACTAATGGCCGGGAGCCCGGCTGCATCGCTGTCTTCAAGTGCCTCATCCAGGACCGGGTCGGAAGGGATCAACAAATCGGTCAGATATTCGTCCACGGCAGTCCATCGATCTTGATAGTCTTCGTTCATTTTGCGAGTTCCAGCGATTTGGTCTGAAAGGATACTAAAGTCGCGCGGGCAGCAAATCGAGGAGGAGTTAGGAGGAGATCACAATTATGGAAGGATCACAAAGGCCGCAGAGACAGAAGGTCTTTTACAGAAGGAAACGAAGGTAACGAAGGGTAAGATCTCAATTCCTGTCTGGGGGTCTATGTTCGTATTGTGCGAGTCGGATTGAGCTACAGGCTCTTAGCATCCCTTCCGCTCGCCTAAACGCCGATAACCGGGATGGATCGCCGGCCTGAGTCTCTGCTGTTCGGCAACCTGGCCAAAAGCTTTTCCAGCATTTCTCGTTCGCCGGAATTCAGGCAGGCACAAAGCTCCGCTTCGTGTTGTTTGGCAACGCGGCCGACTGCTTGGAGCGCATTCTTATCGGTGGCGGTTAGGTTCAAAAGAGAGACTCGCCGGCAGCGTCCCACTATTCTTCGAGCAAACTCGCAATTTCTTCGATGGAAAGGCCGGTCATCAGCGGTTCTTCGCTCTCGACCGTGGCGTCGATGATCTCGCGCTTCTTTTTTTGGAGATCCAAGATCTTTTCCTCCACGGTGCCGCGGGTGATCAGTTTGTAGGAAGTCACAACCTGGGTCTGTCCGATCCGGTGGGCTCGGTCGGTGGCTTGATCTTCAACAGCGGGGTTCCACCAGGGATCCACGTGCAGGACGGTGTCGGCAGCCGACAGGTTCAGCCCGGTGCCGCCAGCTTTCAGGCTGATCAAGAAGACCGGTATTTCGGACCCGGATTGAAACTGGTCAACTACGCCGGCCCGATCCTTGGTTTCGCCATCGAGATAGCAATAATTGATTTCTTCGTTCTTAAGTTCCTCCTCGATCAAGCGGAGCATGGTGACAAACTGGCTAAACACCAATATCCGGTGACCACCGTCCATCGCCTCTTCGATAAGCTCCATCAATAGATCCAGCTTTCCAGAACGGTTTTCCGGCGTCTCGCCCAATAACCGGAGATCGCCGCAAGCCTGACGCAAACGGAGTAATACCGTCAACATGGCAACCCGAGCAGCGCCGCTCTTCTTTTCGCTAGCCAGGGTCTCGACTTTTTGACGGCCCTCGCGCTGCAGTTTGGCGTAAAGCTCTCGTTGTTCGGCCGTCAGATCGCAAAAGGCGATTTGCTCAATCTTTTCCGGCAGATCACGCGCCACTTCTTTCTTGAGCCGGCGCAACATCACCGGCCGGAGCCGTTTGGCCAATCGTTCCCGCTCCGGCTGCGAGCCACGGTTAATCGGTAGCTCATATCGTTCTCTGAATTCATCCCGATCCCCCAGATAACCGGGTAACGCGAAGTTCATGATCGACCAAAGATCGCGCACCGAATTCTCCACCGGCGTTCCGGTCAGGACGAATCGGTGATCCGCGCGAAGCGCCATGGCTGCCTGAGCGTTTTGCGTGTCTGGATTTTTAATGTGCGTCGCCTCATCCAAAATCACAGCGCCAAAATGAAATTCACGGTACAGGATAGAATCTCTCCGCAGCAATGGATAGCTGGTCAGCACGAGATTATGCCGAGACAATTCCTCGAATCGGGCGTGCCGGTCAGCGCCCTCTAACGTAAGCAGTTTCAACTCAGGAACGAATCGAGCTGCTTCCCGTCGCCAGTTAAACAGCAATGAAGCCGGACAAACAATCAACGAAGTACCGGCCACCGATCTGAGAAAGGCCAACGTTTGCACGGTTTTTCCCAACCCCATTTCGTCCGCCAAAATCCCGCCCAGGCGGTTCTCAGCGAGAAAATGCAGCCAGTACACGCCTTCTTTCTGGTAAGGGCGAAGCACGGTCTCGAGCGACCCTAAAGGCAGCGCTTGTAGCGGCTTTAACTGTTGCTGCGAGTCGGTCCATTGCCGCCATTCGGTGGTCGCCCCAATCGTAGCGCCAAGATCCCGAGCTGCGCCGTCGATGAACCCTGCTTGCGCCCGGGATATCCGATACCGCCCCGGTTGAAGCTGAGTCGGATAACAGTCCTGGATGATATCGCGGAACTCCTCCAGCTTGGCCGGATCAAATACCGCCAGCGTACCATCGCGGAGTTTGGTAAATCCTTGCCCAACCTGCAGCAGCCGTTGGATATCGCTGCCGGAAAAGCGATCACCGCGTTCCGACTCCAGACTGTATGAGAGTTCAAACCAATCTTCGCCGGAACCGACTACGTCCAGTTTCGGAGTAATCCGTTCCAAACGCTGGGTCACATTTTGGAAACGCGAACCGATCGAGACTTTCCATTTCTTTTGCAACTCAGGAAGGACTACCGCGAAAAAGCGCAGGATCTGGTTTTGTCCCTGTAATACAAAATCACCTATGGCGCTGGGCCCTTGAAAACCGGCCTCGCGCAAGACACCGGCGGTATTCTGTTCGAACCCATTATTTCGAGAATAGGTTTTCGAACCGACCTCATAAACAAAAGTCTCGGTGGCCGGTGTCGCTCCGAAAGTCACCATGCGTTTGCCGTAGAGGAACTGAAGTTTGGCCGTCAGATGATTGAGCGAACCTTCGAAGGTGCCGAAGATCTCGGGCGTGCCTGGCTCGGAAGGCTTAAAACCGACGTGGCCTTCGACTTCAAAAAAGGCAGCCAAGGACGGGAGTTCTCTGAGGACAAAACCTTCGCTCTGATCCGCTGCCAGGATAACCGGCTGCAGAAGCAGCGGGAAATAAGCAGTCGGTAGTCCTCGAGCCAAAGGTTGAAACTGATTCTCCGCCCATTGCCATGCACTGTTTGTGCCTAGCAAAAGAGTACGAGTCGCCCCGGTTGACCGTGCCTCGCTACCTGGGCCGATTTCGACGCTCAGCTTCAGGCGGCGATCCGGCAGTTCCTCGACTCTTAACCGAGGCTTAATTCCATCGGACTTGACCGCTACCGGGGTGGTTCGCCCAATAGTGATCCTAGGGTGTTGAACCAGGAGGGCTAAGCCTTCCAGAAATTGGTCCCGCGAAAGCGTCAGCATCCCCGGAAGCCGTCCATCAGTATAGGTCCTTAAGCCTTCCAAGACGCGGAGATCGATCTCAGAACAGGAAAAGGAAAGGTCCGACGAAAGTGCGCTTGCCAACACTCTTTTTCCACCCGTTTCAACTTCGCATCCGATCATTACCTGGTTCCGGTCCCAGCTATTGAGGAAAGTGGGCGGAAGGATGAAATTGGCTTCAATCCGGTTTTCTGTTCCATCCAACTTTAGAACTGGCTTGAGTTGGCGCGGTGGAGCGGGCGTTTGAGCCGGTGGTATCGCGGCCGGTTTGGGCCGGATGAAAGCGAGCCCTACAGCCAACGAGTGCGCACAGATTGTCCCCCACTCTCGCGACTCGCGACAGGAACAGAGGTTTTCGACATCACTCTTGGTGCGAATCTTCATTCCCGCCCGATACTCAGTCGTTCCCTCACGCACCAGGCCGCGAAGCACGGGCGAGCTGTAGGCTGCGCTGACCACTCTGCCCATCTCGACCAGCGCCCGAGCATGTTTCATCGCTTGCCACCCACCGGTATCCATCAAGAAACGCTCGGTGATTTCGATCCGATCCATACTTACAGGAGTTCAGGAGTCCAAGGAGTTCAAGGAGTTCAGGAGTTCGATCATCTTTACGAGGGCACAACCAGAGTATTGAATTTGCGTTTTGATCCCTCGCCTGTCCGTTTTCGCTTGAAATTTTAATCAGCGTCCCCGCACCGCCCTGAACTCCTGAACTCCTTTCTTTAAGATTCTCCTTTGCTTGTGCCCTACCTGGAATCAAACTAGCTGTTCGAATGAAGCTCTTCGCGATTGCCAATCAGAAAGGCGGTGTGGGTAAGACGACCACGGCGGTGAACCTTTCGGCCTGCTTAGCTGAGAAAGGCAAACGCGTATTGCTCATCGACCTCGATCCCCAGGCCAATGCGACCAGTGCGATTGGCTTCGAGACCGGCTCAGGCAACAGCATTTACCCTGCGCTCATCGGTTACGCCAAGGTTGAAGACAAGATCGCGGTCACCCGGTACAAAGGGTTATCTCTGGTGCCAGGGGATCTCGATTTGGCGGGAGCCGAAGTCGAGGTTGCTCGTCTGGAGGACCATCTTACCCGGCTAAGAACGGCGACTCGGTCGATGCTGGCTCAAAAGGCTTTCGACTACGCCTTCTTGGATTGTCCTCCATCGCTGGGCATCCTGATGACCAATGCCTTAGCGGCTGCCGACCAACTGATCATTCCTCTGCAGTGCGAGTATTTTGCCCTGGAAGGTCTTTCCAAGATTGTTCACGTCATCGACCAGATCCGCGCGGTGAATCCCACGCTTACGATTGCTGGGATCGTCATGACCATGTTCGACGGTCGGACGAATCTGAGTCAACAAGTGGTCGATGAGGTGCGCAACCACTTCAAAAAACTCGTTTATCAAACGATCATCCCGCGTTCCGTTCGCTTGGGTGAAGCACCGAGCTTCGGCAAACCGATCATCGAATATGATTCGAATGGAATCGGCGCCACCGCCTACCGAGCTCTAACGGTAGAGTTCCTAAACCGCGAACTCGGGCACGAAAGGTTTGCTGATACGTCAGGGATAGCAGCGATTTAAACCACGAACGCACGCGAATTGGGCCGCGAATGGACGCGAAAGAAGACATGCAACCCCATTTTAGGCGGGTAAGGACGCGAAATTCGGCATCACACAAATCGGAGGGGCGTTGCATTCCGCGTTTTAGCTAAGACGGGTGTCGACGCCTGGAATCGCATTTAGCTGACACATTCGAAGAGACGCGACGCCCCGAAACCCTGGCCACGTCGGCGGTTCGAGGTTGAACTTCCACTCACTCTACCCGTTTCAGCACAGCACGACTACAACGACGCAATTTCCCCGGGCGTCGCATCTTAACATCCGCCCGGGATAAAACGCGGAATGCGACGCCCCTCCGATTAGGGTGAGGGCTGAGCTTCGTGTGCGTTCGCGGTTGTAATTTGCGAAAAAAAGTTTGCCCTACTAAATAAGTAGGGTATTATGCCGCTATGAAAGCGCTCCCCCACGATGCTTCGACGGTGCTCGCCGTCCAAGGCCGGAACAACGCCTTTCGGTTGACCATTGCCGGGCTCGTTAGCCGGACCCAACAATTCAGCCTGCAAGACCTCCATTTCAATTTCAACGAACGATCTTTTGACAGCGGCCAAGCGGATCGTTTCTCGGCGGAGCAAAAATCGTGGGTGGGTTGTTCGCTTAATGATCTCATCGAGTTTGTCGGAATATCTGGTCAAGCCCATTATATCGAGTTCATCGGTTCGGGGCCTGCTACTGGAGTTTTTTCGATTCCGATTGGAGAGCTTCAAAGCCAAGAGATCGGGTTGGTTTGGGAACGGAACGGGCAATTTCTTTCGACCGAAGAAGGTGGACCTTTGTTAGTGCTAGTTCCTGGCTTGGAGGGGTATCAACCCTTGCCGGGCGTATCTCGGATCAATCTGGTGATAGTTCCTTGCACAGCGAATCGAACGGATTTCGGTCCGGCGTTAGCAGCATAGCGGTTGGGGGTACCCTGGAGCGGTCTTGAGAGCGAGGCCGCTCCAGGTAAAGGGTAGACGGAAAAACCTCACGCAAAGACGCAAAGGCGCAAAGGTTAAGACAGAGAGGAAGACAGCGGCAAACCGGGTGGCGAGGGTTCGATATCGTAATTCTGAACCTTGGCATCTGACGTGCCCTTTGCCTGCTGCAAGTACAGTTCTGGAATCGCAAAGGCTACTGATCCGATCTTTGATGGCTATCTTGTTCTTTCTGTTTCGACCTTTGCGCGTTTGCGTCTTTGCGTGAGATTTTCCTTTCTTTGGTTTTCGCGGCTATCCCTCTTGCATTGCAACTCTGCTAGCTCCTGTTAATCTGCACCGCATATGCTGTACCGCAGTGCTGCAGTCGTTCTTTCGTTTTCGCTTCTCTCTTTTTTCAGTGCCAAGGCCAGCGATTTCCGAGCTGGCTGGGTCGCTTCTGTCTATAACATCAACTTCCCCACCCGGGCTGGCCTTTCAGTCGAAGAACAGGAACGGCAAATCGCCGGCATTGTTGAAACCGCGAAGAAATCGGGCCTCAACGCTTTAATGGTCCAAGTGCGGCCAGAAGGCGATGCTCTTTACCGATCTGAGCTGGAACCATGGAGCCGCTACTTGACCGGGGTTCAAGGTGAGTCTCCGGGATACGATCCTCTCCAAGTCTTTCTCCAGGAGGGATCTCGCTTTGGCGTTTCGATTCACGCCTGGATTAATCCGTATCGGGCGGCGACAAACTCCAGCCAGCCTCGAGCCTCGACGCATGAAGCTTACACCTTAAGCGGTGCTGTCCGGCGTGTGGGTTCATCGCTTTGGCTCGACCCAGGCGATCCCGCCGTGCGCAAGCATGTGACCGCGGTAGTAAAAGATCTGCTAGATCGCTACGCAGTCGCAGGGGTGATCCTGGATGACTATTTTTATCCTTATCCGTCTCGGGCAAATCCGCGCGGCTACTTTCCCGACAGTAGCACTTATGCAAGGTACAGGTCGGAAGGGGGCGCACTCAGTCTGGACGATTGGCGGCGGCACAATGTCGATCTTCTCATCAACGAGTTGCATGAAACGGTGAAGGCGACCCGACCAAGGGCTTTGTTCGGGGTAAGCCCGTTTGGAATCTATACCCGAGGAGAACCTGCCTCGGTTCACGCGGAGCTAGACCAATATCGCGATCTCTATGCCGATCCGGTTAAATGGATGCGAGAAGGCTGGGTCGATTACCTCTCGCCGCAGCTTTATTGGCGAGATGCCAGCCCTCAAAGCTATTCGGCACTACTGGCTTGGTGGCGTAGTTCGTCGGTGAATCCACAAGGTGTCCCGATTTATCCCAGTATCACGTTGGACAAGCTCTCCGGCTGGCCCGCGAGCGAGATCGCACATCAAATCACCTTGGAGCGGACGATCAAGCCACGAAGCGACGGAGGATTTATCATTTGGAATATGGGTCCCCTGATGAGCAACCAAAAAGGTATCGCCGGCGTGATCGAGCGGGGTGCCGGGAACGAGGTAGCGGAGGGTCGGTAGAGAACTATTCTCGTCCTCGTAAGGAACACGACGTCGCATGCCCAACGCCTGGAGGGGAGCCGCTTTTGACCATTGCGAAACTGCCAACATAACCGCGCGACAGAATACGGCGTCATGCAGCGTGCTGGAGCAGGCGGCTCCCGTGAAAGTTTCTGCGCGTGAATACCGGGCGGAGGAAGTTGGAGCCTTCAACATAAAGACGCCCTCCTGTTTGATGGCGACATCAGCAGCGGTTTGCGGGAGCCGCCTGCTCCCCCACGTCGAACCGCGCCACGATTTATTCCGTGATCATGTCAGGGGTTTCGCAATGGTCAAAAGCGGCTCCCCTCCAGGCGTTCGGCATGCGACGTCGTGTTCCTTAGGAGCCAACGACTAGGCCAGTTTACCGACCGGTAATCTGTGCTACGTAGTTTTATTACGCTATGGACTTCGTATCGCTAGGAAACACTGGTTTAAAAGTTTCTCGGATCTGTCTCGGGTGCATGAGTTATGGCACTTCAAAATGGAGGGACTGGGTTCTCGATGAGGATGCCTCTTTCCCTTTTTTCGGCCAGGCGCTGGACGCCGGTATTAACTTCTTCGACACCGCCGATATCTATTCTAACGGTGTCAGTGAGGAAGTGACCGGACGAGCATTAAAGAAATTTGGAGTTCGTCGGGAAGAAGTGGTGATCGCCACAAAGGTCTACAACCCCATGGGGTCGACTCCTAACGAACGAGGCACTTCCAAAAAACATGTTCGGCATGCAATCGATGCCAGTCTGCGACGTCTTGGGGTTGATTACGTCGACCTTTACCAGATTCATCGTTACGACCACACCACGCCGATTGAAGAGACCCTGGAAGCGCTGACCGATGTCGTCGAGCAAGGGAAAGCGTTGTACATAGGCGCTTCCAGCATGTACGCCTGGGAGTTTGCTAAGTACTTGTACCTGGCCGATGCCCACGGGTATGCCCGGTTCGCTACCATGCAGAACCACTACAATTTGATTTACCGGGAAGAGGAACGGGAAATGATCCCACTCTGCCAGGAAGAAAAGGTCGGGCTCATCCCCTGGAGCCCGTTAGCTCGTGGCTTCTTGACCGGGACTCGCAACCGCGGTGATAAAGGAGAGACAACCAGAGCCAAGAGCGACGACTTCGCTCACAAAATGTACTACCAGGAAAGCGATTACGTTGTGGTCGACCGAATCACTGAGCTGGCTAAAAAGCGAGAGATCCCCAACGCCCAAATCGCTTTGGCCTGGATGTTACATAAGCCAGGGGTCAGCTCACCGATTATCGGAGCCACCAAACCGCATCACATCGAGGACGCAATCAAAGCGGTGGAAGTGAAGCTGACCGACGAGGAAGTAAAATACCTCGAAGAGCCTTACCTGCCGCATCCGGTGTTAGGGTTCGCCTAGGGTTTGTAGGTCCTAAGTTTTAGGTTTTAGGCCTCAAGTTGCCGCTCAGAGCTCTGGCGTAACGTCGCGCTCTGGGCGTTGAACTTGGAACTTAAAACTTTGAACATAGAACCTAAAACTGTTTACACCGTGACGACGATCTTTCCGATCTGTTCGTTCGACTCCATGTAACGGTGCGCTTCGACGATCTCTTCAAGCTTAAAGGTTTTCGCAATGATCGGTTTGAGAATACCGGACGTTAACCCTTCGGTGACGAATTTTCGGGCACGAGCCGAGCGTTCCGGATCGTTGTTGATCTCGAATATCGTGTAACCCCTGATCGAAAGACCTTTGCGAAGTGATCCAAACAACGGGTAAGGAGCCGGCCTAGGATCCAACGCACCGTACTCCATGATGATGGCTTGATATCCGGCAGCGTTGGCCAACGTTTCAATGCCCGGGCCGGCCACCGGATCGAAGGCAAGGGCGAATCCCTTCCCACTGGTGATTTCCTGAACCCTCTTAACAAGATCTTCACTCCCGGTGTCGATCACAAAGTCTGCTCCGGCATCCTTTAGCGCTCCAGCTTTTGCTTTGTTTCGAGTCGTGGCAATCGAAATTGCCCCGACGAATTTCGCGACCTGAATAGCGGCAAGGCCTACGCTGCTCGCAGCGGCTGTAATCAAGAAAGGTTGCCCTTTCTTCAGGCCACCGAATTCGACGGCGCCGTAGGCGGTGAGATATTGCATCCAGATCGACGTGCCTTCGACTGGCGAAAGATGTTGAGGATAGGGCGCCAAGGCATGCGCTGGTAAAACCGCATATTCGCCGTAGGTACCGTAGTTGACCATGGAGAACGCCGGAATAGAACTGACACGGTCACCTGGTTTCAAACCGGTTACCCCGGGGCCAACGGACTCGACGACTCCGGCGGCCTCATACCCGATCAATGAAGGGAAACTCGGCCGGTCAAGGTACGCGTCTGAACGGAACATAATCTCGGCACGGTTTAACCCGATTGCCTCCACCTTCAGCAAAGCTTCGCCTTCCCCCGGCTGTGGCTTTGGTAACTCTTCCAGTTTCAATACGCTGGCATCGCCAGCCTCATGAAAACGAACAATCTTCGGCATAACAAAAGTCCTTTGGTCTTAGCTGAGCCAGTAGCATTAGACGAAAGGGATGCAGACGCAAATCCTTCACGGATGCCTCTCCTCGCGGAGAGACCATGCGACTTTACACGTCTTGATCGGTAGGGATTAACTCTTCCTCACCCGGCCTGATGCCCCCCGGTACAATACGGTTGCAAGGCGGACGAACGGAAGCTCATCCCTACCGTCCTACCCGACCGGCTGGAGCACTGCTCCCTGCACCAGGGTGCGACGTCGTCTATTGAGGACCGTTGCCGAGGGGACCTCACCAAATAGACGCCGGTAGGCCGCCGAGAACCTGCCAAAGTGATAAAACCCCCAGCGGGTTGCTACCGCGGTCACACTCACGATTCGTACGTCCGCCCGCAGAAGTTCCTGGCGCGCAGCATTCAGCCGGGCTAACTGCGACCACGTCCGAGGCGAAATCCCATACACCTCTTTGAAGAGCATCTCGATACTGCGCTCGCTCATGTGCGTAGCTTGGCAGAGTGCCCGGCTACTGAACGGTCTATCCATGTGCTCCCTCAGATATTCTTCGGCCCGCCTCATTGCTCCGTAGCGATACCCGGCAAAGCCAGTGAGAATCCGGCCGGACAAATCGTCGGTACTCGCGATCGTCCGCACAAACTCGTTCACGATCTCTTCGCACAAGCTATTCGCGCCCGGGCCAGCCAGTGTTTCCGGATTGCCCAGATCCGTTAGCGCTAGTTCGATAGTCGAGGAAACATTTCGGGCGTCGTCGCGGGCTCTAAAGTTGGCAGTTCCTTTTTCCGGCAGTTCCAAATGCTGGCCGGTCAGAATCATGGCGATCTCTTGGAGCTCTTTTCGATCGACGAGTATGACTTGCCAGGTTGTGTTCGGCGCGTTACGGAACTGAAGCTCCGTTCCCTCGGCGAAACACATGATTTCGCCTTTTCCAACATTGAACCCGTTGCACCAAGCCGGCCTTTCAATGCGAGGAGTGAAGCCGATACAGACCTGATGCTCCGAAAACTGTCCATTCACGGCGAACGCTGGCGAATAATCACCACAATCAAGCGATGAGTTTCCAAATACGACTCGCCGGTGCCGAATCTCGAAGCGGCCGCCTTCCAGTAATCGATGATCGAATCGACCATCTCGAATAACTTCCAATAGAGTCTCGGGATCGAACGTTTCGATCCGCCTATCTACAAAGCCACATTGCTCGGTGATCAGCATTCAATCGCTCCGAAATAGAAACCCAAGACCGTGAACCCTTAGCTAGGAGACAACATGCAGATCAACGCAAATCTGTGAGGACGTCAAGCCGAAATGGGCGGTCACACCGCGTTTGGTTATCGAGGCAACGAAGTGGGTTAGGCATAGTTCAGATGGGCTATTTCCAGCGATCCATTTTCCGAAATTTAGAGGATTTTCTTCTGCCGGCGAGTCAAGCAACGGCCTCACGCCAAATCTGGTCGAGCATCGACCTCAGCCGAATCGCTTCTTCCCAACTATTGGGCAGCTGTTCGAAGTTATAGCCTCCCTTCACGGGTCCCATCTCCGGCACCGCAATCATTGTTCGATCCTCTTCTTTATTCGCGCCCAACCAGATATCGATGGTTGCCCGAACGAAAGGCAGCCAGTCGCTAAGTTCTTTAGTCACGGTTCCATCTCCCCGAGTCACTGGCACCTGACAATGATGTCCGTTGAAAGGCCGAAAATGAAATTGGATCGATCGTTGGATCAAATCCGGACGAATCAAAAGGCGTTCGATATAATTCTCAGGGCTCAAATGTTTGACCACTGACAGATGAGAAAAATCCCATGTCATGGGCAGCAATTTCCCGGTCTTTTGAAGATAACCGTCCGCCAAAGCGTAGGATTTTTCTGGGGTTTCAGTGCAGGTATCGCGATGCACCTCGACGGCTGGCTCGATCTCGCCGATCCGGTCGGCCTCTTCCAGTAAGCGGAGAGTCAGACGCAAAGCGTCATCGGGTGTAGTGTCGTGGTCTGCCAGCTGAACATTGATATGCCGGGCGCCAGCATCCTTCTGACTTTTGAGTAAGTCGGAAAATTTTGTCTCATCGCCAGACGCAAAATAACCGACTACCAATAGCCCTCGCTTTTTCGCCTCGCGAGCATGGTTGGGTCCGAGTTGGGTCGTGAACCCATCAAACCCGGCGGCCTTGACCGCATCGAGTTGCTCCTCCAAAGACCACGGGCTGACGGCGGACGGATATTCGGTCAACGACCACAGGTTGGCCACATGATAAAGTTTTGGGGTTAGCATCTGTTTCCGGGTTCATCCGGCTTTTTCCCGGATAGTCAAGCGCAGGGGATGGTACAAGAGCTCCTAGCTCCTCCGTCGAGCGAGGCCGCTCGACAACAACCGCAACAAAAAGGTTGCATATCCAAAAAGCCTCACTAACCTGACCAGCAACCAATTAGTTGCATATGTCTAACGTCATTGAAAAACGAATTGAACTCAATGCGCCTGTTTCCAGAGTTTGGCGCGCGTTAACTGACTATCGTGAATTTGGTGAATGGTTTAGGGTCAAACTGGATGGCCCGTTCATGCCCGGAGAAGTCTCCACCGGCCATATCACCTACCCCGGTTATGAACATCTCAAGTGGGAGGCGGCGGTACAAAAGATGGAACCTGAACGCCTATTTTCGTTCACCTGGCACCCTTATGCGGTTGACCCCAAGGTCGACTATTCAAATGAGCCTACCACCCTGGTTGAGTTCAGGCTCGAGCCGAAGGATAAAGCGACAGTCCTGTATCTCACGGAATCAGGATTTGATACGCTGCCCAAGGATCGCCGGTTCGAAGCATTCAGAATGAATGAAGATGGTTGGACCGAGCAAATGACCAATATCGAGAACCACCTCAAACAGAGGCCGTAGAGCGATGAGTCGAGGTGCTAAGCAGCGGGTTGCGCTCAAGGTCCGAGCGGCTGTTTTTGCGGCGTTAGGTGCAGAAACCCGGCTGGCATTGATTGAAAAACTGTCGACTGGGACACCCCAATCGATCTCTCGGCTCGCCGAAGATTCGACGCTGACGCGGCAGGCCATTACGAAGCATCTTCGGGTACTCGAAGATGCGGGGGTGGTTCAGAGTGTTCGAGTTGGACGGGAAAGCCTGTTTGAGTTCCGATCTGAACCTCTGAGAGAGCTTCAGTCTTATCTTGAGCGCGTTTCTGAACAATGGGACGAAGCTCTGGCGAGACTGAAGGCGTTCGTGGAGAGCTAGGACTCGATGGGCTCGTACTCGTTCTCGAATTGGTGGGGCGAGGCTCCCGAACAATCTATGTGCGTCGCGAAGCCGCTTGCTCTATGCCGGGCTTTGCGAAACTAGGCCGAAAAACGCGCCGAGCCGCGGTCTAGCGCTGTGCCACGGCTCGGTCCGATCTTAGGCATAGGATCACGGTCAGGCGACGATCGTCGATAGCTTCGCTAGGATTGTCAGGCCGTTCGGGAGCCTCGCCCCACCAATCGAGGACGAGCACGAGCACGAAAGGAGCGCTCGCGCGCACTCATCAAGGCAGACCCCAGAGCGGTTTCAGCTTCTCATACTCACCGGCCGGAAGCTGCACGATTAGAGGATTCCTTTTGGGGTCAAGCCAGCGCAACAATCGAACCAGATGATCATAGCTGGTAGCGGTGCAACCGGTAGTACCGGAATACTTCGGATCCCAAACATGAAAAAAGATGCACGAACCACATCCAGGATAAGCAGCCGTATTATGCCTGATGATCACTCCAAGACGGTACCGGCCACCGACCTGTACCATCGATTCGGAGCTCGCCCAGTCCGGATTAGAAATCGCTCTCCGATCAACCACCTGGTTATAATACTTTGAGTTCGGATCATCGATTGCTTCCGTGGTCGCTGTAACCTGCAGGTAGGGTAGACGGAGAAAACGGACTTGTTCCGGGCGAGCCGTACCGAACACGTCACCGAATCGGAAAACTCCGGCCGGCGCCTTCTTGTCTCCTTCCCGCTTTTCAGCCTCAGCGGGTTTACCGGTGCCATGCAGCCCAATCCCCCAGGCAAGGCCGCTCGTTCCAATTACCGCTGGAAAAGGATGGCCGAACCGTTGCCACATCGATCCAGCGCCACCAGTGCGTTCATAAAGGCTAACTGTCGCGTTGAGATTATCCCAGCTGTCTGTCGTGACCGTTACCAGCTGCTCACAGCTAACCAGTTCCGGGATGAAGGTTTTAAACACAGCCGGACGACCCGCGAGACAAGCGCTACCGCTCTGCGGATAAAGCGCAACCAGGCTGGCCACCATCTGAACAAGCGAAAAAAGGGCGCTAGAACCGACGCCCCATTGAACACGTGGCCAAGGCACGGCGCACTAGTAACGCCCGTCTATGGCCGCCTCAATAAAAATTTAGATCATCGGCAAGACACTTGATCTAGGTTTAAGGTGTCGCCATGGATTTCGTGTGCCTTGGGAACAGCGGACTCAAAGTGTCGCGGCTCTGCTTAGGCTGTATGAGCTACGGGAGTTCAAAAACGCGGGCATGGATTCTCGACGAAGATGCCGCCCTCCCCTTTTACCAGCAGGCAATCGAAGCCGGGATCAATTTCTTCGATACGGCCGATTTGTATTCCCAAGGTATGAGCGAAGAAGTTACTGGCCGGGCATTGAAGAAACTAGGTGTGCCCAGGGAACAAGCCGTTATCGGCACAAAAGTATTTTGTCCGACCGGAACCAGTCCAAACGAGCGCGGTACATCGAAGAAACATATCCGGCATGCGATCGATGCGAGCCTCCGGCGACTGGGCCTCGATTATATCGATCTCTACCAGATCCACCGGTACGACCATTCAACACCAATGGAAGAGACCCTGGAAGCGCTGGCCGATCTCATCAAACAAGGTAAAGTTCTCTATATTGGGGCCTCCAGCATGGCTGCCTGGCAATTCGCCAAATTTCTTTCTGTCGCCAAAGCCAACAGTTTTCCTCGATTTGTCTCGATGCAGAACCATTACAATCTGGTTTACCGGGAAGAAGAACGTGAGATGATCCCACTCTGCCGCGAAGAAAACGTCGGCATTATTCCTTGGAGTCCGTTAGCTCGTGGTTTCCTGGCCGGAAACCGACCACGTTCCGCAGAGGCCGAAACCGTGCGCGCCAAAACAGATGCCTCTGCTCAACGATTATACTCCCAAGAGAGCGATTACGAGGTAGTCGATCGAGTCATCGACCTGGCCAAGAAACGCGGCGTTAGCAACGCCCAGATTGCGCTGGCCTGGATGCTGCACAAGCCGGGAATTACATCTCCCATTATCGGAGCAACTAAACCGCATCATTTGCAGGAAGCGGTGAAAGCACTCGAGGTTCGACTAACTCAAGAGGACATTGGGTATTTGGAGGAACCCTATCAACCGCATCGGGTGTTGGGAATTTAGCGAAGACAAATTCACCCCAAAGACAGAAAGAGTACGAAACAGATTTAACCGCGAATGGCCGCGAATGGACACGAATAACTGAAGACGAGCCGCAGATGGGACAACCCGTCAGCCAACAATCAGCACATTCAAGCCCTCGGAGTTCCCCATTCACCTAACGCGATCCACCGCCCCTATCGGAGGGGCGTTGCATTCCACGTTGTAGTTCTATCGCTCGTCGCCGCCGGCAAGACAGATTAGCTGCCGCGCTCGGAAAGACGCGACGCCCCGGGAATGTGTCACCACCGCAGAATGACCTTCTCTCCCTGGAACGGCCAATCATCCGGATGATCAACCAAACCATGACGCACCGGATTCCACCGCACATAGATCCATTTAGACTCATACGCGGCAGAGCCAAAAAGTTGTCGATCCCAAAAACTGCGCTGCCAGATTGGCCGATCTTCGCATCGCCACTACCGGCGAGTCACATAACCTTTCCATTTGGCGACCCAATCCGATAAAGAGACAAATGACGTATCGTTCTCTCCAATAAACAGATGAATATATTCCGGCATAATGACGTAGCAACCGACGGGAAAGTCGTCGTGAACGTCCCAGGCCGCGCGTAAAAGACGATGTATTTCACCGCTGACGAGGATTCGTTTTCTGTTCTTCGTACAGATTGTGAGGAGCAAGATAATCGCTTCACGTTCCAGAGAAGAGAGATGAGGGGGATGGTCTTTTAGAACGCAATATTATAACGTTATAGCAATAAGTTGTGTATTTTCCGCAACTGAAACCGAGAATGGCAAGCGCTCCTCCTCTTATCAATGTCCCGTGGCCGTTACCGGGCGTCGCGTCTATCCGAACGTCGATGCTGCAACATCAATCAGCGTCGACGAGCGATAGAACTGCCGCCCGGAATGCGACGCCCCTCCGTAGTACAACACGTCAGTCACCAAGCACCGCATCCCGTCTCTCGAACAAACTCCCTAAACCGAACGAACAGCGTTTTATCTAATCTGCGTACATCCGCGGTTCGCCTTTATTTCTTCGCGTCCATTCGTGTCCATTCGCGGT
>JAFAZK010000335.1 GCA_019239825.1 Verrucomicrobiota bacterium
TCCGTTCCGATGCGGTTCAGGTGTTTCCCGGTCGCATTCAACACGGTTAACGACCCGCGGACCTCAAGCTCACAGATATCAAAGCTTTCCAAGTCGCGCGAGGACACTTGCCGCTCCTCCCTCCACTGATCCCCGAATACTTCGAGCACTGCCGTTTCCACCCGATTGCTGGTATACAAAACGCCATACCGGGCAGTAGGAGAATCAAATCGGTGGATACCAAGCTTCGACCAATGAATCGGATCCGAATATTTTCTCTCGCTTAACCGGATCAGCTTTTGCGGGACACGGACCAACGGTAGACGAATCCCGTGTAACCGCGGAGCCGGATCAGTAGGCGCCATGCCGTTGATGTCGGCTCGCCACGGCGATGGCACGGGAAACATCGCCTTTCAATATAAGATCCAGCGGCCGCCGGCCCGACAACGACTCTCTCGGACTCAAGAAAAAGATCATCTGACTCCACGGATCATCACTTGGCAGCGCCTGGAGACACTCTGAAATACCTGGGCGCACGCGGCCCTCCTGAAACTGCCAAACCGGATAGTGCCATTTCCCGCTAGTGAGTCGCCAGGCCACCATTCGTTTGGCTTTGCGCAAATAATCGACCCCCTGACGACTCAACCCCAAGAGATCCGCCACTTCCTCAGCCGACACCGCTCCACCTTCGGCCTGTTCGAGCCGTTTCCTGGCCAGAGCTCCCCGCGCTAAAACAATTTCCCGCGCTTTTTCCTCGCTAATCCTGGCCTTGCTCTTGGGAATGAACGAATCGATTACCTTGGCGAGGATCGCGTATTCGGAGGTTCCTTTTGGCTTCTTCAGCGCGAGAATCTCATGGATCTCGTTCACGATACCAGCGACGGTCATAGGCATCATTATCCTGCAAGAACTGCTAGTGTGCAAGAAGTGCTAGTTGCTTGCAGGGGCTAGATGTTGTTCGATGCTTTCGAATGAAGGAATACACGAAGAAGGATTTTCCCGTCTCCGATATCAGACGTTTTCTCGAACCGGGTCCGATCGTTCTAATCAGCTCTACCTGGAAAGGAAAGGCCAACATTATGACTCTGGGATGGCACACCGTGATGGAATTCTCTCCTTCCTTGGTTGGATGTGTGATTGCGAATGGCAACTTCAGTTTCGAAATCATTCGCAAGAGCCGGGAGTGCGTGATCAATGTGCCGTCCGTCGAATTAGTGGACGAAGTGGTGGGAATCGGTAATTGCTCTGGTGATGCGGTTGACAAGTTTGATCGGTTTCATCTGACACCGGTTCAGGGCACAGAGGTATCAGCGCCTCTGATTCGAGAATGCTTTGTTAACCTGGAATGCCGGATCGCCGACGGGCGTTTAATCAATGCGTATAACTTCTTTATTTTCGAAGTGTTGAAGGCCCATGTGGCCACGGCGTTAAACAAGATCCAGACCCTTCACTATCGAGGCAAAGGCATTTTTATTACGAGCGGCGAATTGGTGAACAAACGCCATAAGTTCACCAAATGGAAGGACTCCCCTAACTTCTAGAGGAGTCCGTGTCTTTCGCGAAAGTGATCTGAGCTTAGGATGCGGTCTTTAGCTTTTTTCTTTCTTCCTTCTCGAGGGCGGAAAAACTTAGTGCCAAACTGAAGCCGGCTAAACTCGGCGTAAATTTCGAAGAAGCCACAGTACTCCAGTGCTCCATCGCTCTCCCCAGTCGGAGTCGGGGACGAAGGACGACGACGAGGACGAAGTTCGCAAGTCCTTACCGTTCGTGCTCGCGTCCCGGATCCTGTTCGCGCCTCTTGCGGAGTACTCCGGCGCCGCCCCGCTTCGCGGCCGATCTCGCTTGGTAAGCGGGCAGGACGCTAGCTTTTTCCAAAATGCCGCGCAATCCGCCCGGCTAAGTCATCTGCTTTCCTTGTCAGATCCGGTCATTAAGTATTTGCCGCGTTGAATTGCATCGCTACGATGGTATGTAACGATGGTATGGCAGTAATGACCCATCGCACGACTTTCACACTCGACGGCGCAACCGTCCGTCGGCTAAAACGCCTGGCTAGCCGTTGGAAAGTTTCCCAGGCAGAGGTGATCCGGCGAGCCGTGGCACAGGCCGAAGTTCAACCCGATCCGTTGCCTGCCGATCCTGTCAGCATGCTTCGGCAGTTGCATCAATCGAGCGAGGCGATCGATCCAAAGAGAGCAGATTCCTATCTGGCTGAAGTTTATACCGATCGAAAGCGCTGGAGGAGCCGGTGATCTGTCTTGACACGAATTATCTCGTGCGCGGTTTAGTTAAGGGTTCGAAAGAATCCACCGACCTAGTCCAGTGGTACCAGTCGAATGAACTCCTGATGTCGGCCGCCCCGGCTTGGTATGAGTTCCTCTGTGGTCCGGTCGCCAGCCGCCACATTCAAATTGTCCGCGGTTTTCTTGCCGGCGGCGTTATTTCTTTCGAAGAGGTACAGGCCATCGAAGCGGCCCGACTCTTTAACGCCGTCGGTAGAACGCGCCGCCTTCGGACCGACGCGATGATCGCTGCGACCGCAATCGTTGCCGGCGCCCGCCTGGCCACCTCGAACGCCGAAGATTTTAAAGCGTTCGTTCCTCACGGTCTAACGATCGTGCAGTGAAAGAACCACAGTCAACGAGCAGCTCAATGGAGTGCCGCCTCGCCTCGCTTCGGAGCAGCCTTTTCTCCTGCTAGACCGCCAACCACCGCGGACTAAACAACGTCAAAATCGTACTGAAAAGCAATCGAAATGATCTGCTGTAATCCACAAGGGGATAGCGGTTAACCAGCCAGCCAGCGGACTTCACGGCAGACAAACCAAAGACCGCATAGTTGATTCCCCGCGGATTTTTTCTGGGATTGTATCGGATACCTACAGGCGATTTGGGATGACTCATCAAGGCTCTAGCCCAGTTGTGTCTGTTCGCGGTGTCGGCGGTGGAAAAAAATATTGGCGTACGTCCCGGTTCAGGTGTTTACCGATTGCATCCAACACCCTTAACGAGCCGTGGACTTCGAGCTCGCAGACGCCAAAAGCCTTCCAACTCGTTTAGCGAAACTGGCCCATCCCTCATCCACGGCAAACCGCGAGGCTAGTTCGCGTTGCCTTGGGCCGTCTTGTAGCCTTTAGCGCGGGCCTCTTTTTCGGACATATAACGGCCGCTTCTTGTTTTTCTATACCAATGGCTCGCCAGGGTAGAAGTATTTACCAGATTTCGTGTTCACCCCAGACCTTGGCAGCCAGGTGCTCGTGCTCATCGTGGTTTTCATCTGAAAATAACGAGGCGTGCGGATTGTGATTCTGACCGAGGCTTGTAGAGGGAATCGGAATGAGCGGGAAAGTAGCGGCAATGAAGAGGCGAAGCATCGGCGCTCTCATTTTCGAAATCCGTTCCCAACCCCAAATGGTTTACCATTCGCAACGGTTGGCAAACAACCCAATTGGTTTAACTAGCGCCGGCGGCTTACATACTTTGGAAACCAGAACCGATTCCGGGGCTTCCCCGCCAAGCCGCAACCGCCACGCCAGATGGGACGGCGATAATCATTATTTGTCCTGTACCAGCCGCTCATAGGGCATGTACTCGTCGTAGTAGGACGTGCCATAGAGGATCGTCTCGAGCTTTGGGCGAATCTGTGGGTTGCTGCCTTCAGCCAATCGACGGACGTGAGAAGCTCCGCGACTACTTCACTGAACCCAGTGCGAGACCGCCCTGCCAGAAGCGCTGCAGCATGAGAAAGACAATGATCACCGGAACGATGCTGACGAGCGCTCCAGCGAGAACGATGGAGAACAATACTTTGCCGCCGCCACCACCTGCACTGGCCAGCTGGTACCAGGACGACAGACCTACGGTCAGTGGAAAATACTCTGGGGATCGCAGGACGATCAGCGGGAGAAAGTAGTTGTTCCAGGTTGCGACAAACGAAAGCAGGAAAACGGTTACGAAGCCGGGAACGATAAGCCGGAACACGATGCTGCGGAAGATGCGGAACTCGCCGGCGCCATCAATTCGCGCCGCGTCCAGGAGCGCGTCGTCGACGCCCTGCTCGATGTAGACGCGCATCAGATAGACGCCGATCGGCGAAATCATCGAAGGCAGAATGATTCCAAGCGGGGAGTCGGTCAGCCCCTGGCGCGCCAAGAGCAGGAAGATCGGCACCACAAGGGCCGTTTGGGGGATCATGATTGCGCCGAGGATCATGGCGAAGAAAGCGTCGCGGCCACGGAAGGCAAATTTGGCGAAAGCGTAGCCAGCCGCTGAGGCCAGCAGCGAAGCGCCGAGGGCGGAAACCGACGCGTACACAAACGTGTTCACCAGCCAGCGTGCAAACACCCCATCGGAGTAGGCGAACAGATCATGAAGATTGGCGGCTAGGGCAAACTCCGATCCGAACCAGAGGCCAAAGGTCGAAAACAGATCCTGATTGGATTTGGTCGAAGCGACCACGAGATAGAAGAGCGGAAGGAACGTGTAGGCAAGAAACAGTCCGAGCAGGAGGGTCGTCATCCGCCGCGCCCGCAGGTGCCTGCTCCGCTCCCCAACAATGCCCCCGCTGGCAAGCGCCATCTTCATGTAGCCGTGCCTCCGCGCCGGTTTGTCATGACGGTGAACAGGTAGGCGACCGAGGCAATGACCATGCCGAGAACAAATGAGATCGCGGCAGCATAGTTGTATTGCTGGTTCGCGGCCGCGAGGAAGTATGCGTAGATGTTGGGTGTGTAGGATGTGCCGATCACCTGCGGCGCTATAGCGCGCATCAGGAACGGCTCGTTGAAGAGCTGTAGCGAGCCGTTGATCGAGAAGATGATCGTGAGAAGGATGGCTGGCCACAGAAGCGGCAGCTGAATCAGACGCGCATATTGCCACGCGCTGGCGCCATCGACGATGGCGGCTTCCTGGAGTTCCTGCGGGATCGCCTTCAGGGCCGCGTAGTAGATGATCATGTTGTAGCCGGTGAATTCCCACGTGACGACGTTGGCGAGCGAGAAGAGCATGGCGTCGTCGGAGAGGAAGTTGGGCGGCGGAAGGCCCGCCCAGTTGGCCGCTTGGGTGAAGGGGCCGAAGACTGGCCCGTACAGGTAGCCCCAGACGAGCGCGGCAATGACGCTCGGCACGGCATAGGGAATGAAGAACCCCAGGCGGAAAAGGCTCCTGGCGTGGACGTTGCCGCGATCGAGAACGACCGCGAACGCAAGCGCGAAGCCCAGCATAATGGGCACCTGCACGACGCCGAAGAGGGCGAGGTGCGCGATTCCGCCCCAGAATTTCAGATCGCTGAAGGCGCGAAGATAGTTGGCAAAGCCGGCAAACTGCGTACCGCCGACAAGGGTGTCGCGAAACACACTCGTGTAAAACGCATATACCAGCGGCGCGACGGTGAAGGCCAGGAACAGAGCCGCAAAGGGCGCCAGGAAGATGTAAGGCACGAGAGCCGTGCCGAAGCCCCGGCCCCGCCGCACCTGTGGCGAGGGAGTGAGCGCCGACCGTTCGGAAGGGCTCGATGCGACGGTACCGCTTGCAGCAGTGTTCATCGACGATGTTGTGTCCGATCGAAGCGGAGTTGGGCAGCAGCCAGAAGCCGCGGCCCGGTCGAGTCAGGTCTTCACGGTGAACCCTTGATCCTGCGCATATTGGACGAAGGTGTTCTGCAGGCGATCGAACGCTTCGGCGAGGGTTCCCTTGCCGCTCGCGGCCGCGCCCAATTCGTCTCCCATCGTTGAGTTGACATAGTCCTGGAACGGACTCCACTGGAACGATGGGTCAACGTGTTTGGCGGACTCGATGAAGATTTGATTGACCTGCTGACCGCCGTAGAATTCGAACGGTTTGTTCGCGAACTCCGGGCTGTTGAGAAGGTCGTTGAGGACCGGGAACAGGAACTGCTTCGTCGTGTAGAGAGTCGTGGCCTCCTTGTTGGTCGTGAGCCAGATCGCCAATTCCGCTGCTTCCTTGGGATGTTGACTTGTGGCTAGGGCGGCAAGAGTCGAGCCGCCCCAGTTGGCCGAGACAAACTTGCCGGACTCCCACTGAGGGATCGCGGCCGCGCGCCACTTTCCCGAGCTTGTCTTGGCGAAGGAGGTCAGGAACACCGGTCCCCAAGCCGCCGTCAGCCACGTCGCATAGCGTCCCTGATCGAGCGAGGTGTACCACTCGGCCACGAAGCCCGGCTTGGCTTCGACGGCCTTCCGGTCGAGCAGATGTTGCCAGTAGGTGGCAAACTTCTTGGCGACCACCCCGTTTACCTGGATGCTGATTTCGGTGCCATTGACCTCGAATGGACGCCATCCCGCCTGCCAGAGAAGCGAGTTCACCCAACCACCATCGGTAAAGATCGCGTTGGTCAGGTAGGTATCCGGCGCGGCCTCGTGGAGCTTGATCGCCTGCTCCGCAAACTCGTCCCAAGTCTTCGGAAGTGAGATCCCATACTTCTCAAAAACGTCGTTGCGGTACAGCATTCCGATCGGGCCGCTGTCCCATGGCATGGCGTACGCCTTGTCGCCGTCACTGACCTGATTCCAGCTCCATTCGGCGAACTCGCTCTTGTGCGAGTTGGCCCATTTGCCCATATCGGCAAGCGCCTTAACTTGCTTGAACGACCTGACCACCTGGAATTCGACGTGACAGACGTCCGGCAGGCCCGACCCGGCCTTCAACCCGGCGCGGAGGTTGGTGTACTCGGCGGGGCCCTGGCCGGAATTGATGAGCTTGACTTTGATGTTCGGGTGCGCCTTCTCGAAAAGATCCACTTGCGCCTGGAAGTCGGGCAGCCAAGCCCACAGCACGAGGTTCACCGTCTCCTCGGCCGCCGCCGGAACGGCGGGAATTGCCGCCGCCGCAATACTAGCGCCGGCAATCTTGAGGAAGTGGCGACGATCCATCTCGCGTTTGTTCACGCTGAGCGCTTCGGTCATTTCAATCCTCCATTTGAAAGCCCGGCAGCTGCCTTCGGTCTCGCGTGGCACGCCGACGTAGCAAGCTCATTTTTAATCCTCGAAGCGAAGCATTGTCAACGTTGCGAGGGCAACGAGAGGATTATATTCGCGCTGGCAGAACTTGAATCTTCGGCGCTTGGAGTCATATCGTATTAAACATCCTTGGTGTTATTTGCGATTCGGTACCACTTTTTACGAGGCGCCTGTCGGCCTCCGTGTCGCCGAATCGGATCGATCTTAGAGGATTTGCCGCGGAGGAAGGTCTGTCAGTAACCTAACGAGTCGGTTACGAGCACGCTAGGAGCTCTGCCGGTTACCTTCTTAAAGAGGCGTGAGAAATGAAATTCATCGCAAAAGCCAAGTATCGCTGCTGTCTCCTTCACGGAGAGCCTCCGATTCAGCAGGAGCGTACACGCTCTCTGCATTAGGTATCGTTGCCTGTACTGGTGCGGAGAAACACCGTATCGGGACTTGAACTTCTTCCGGAACGTTTCGTAGGAGAGTCCTAACGTCTTCGCAATCGCCGGAATCTGATCGCCGTGTTCGGCTTCGAGTGCCGCGGTAGCCTCGGTCAACCAGGATTCCGTCCGGAGCGGCTCCTGTAGCATCCGGAGATCGGCAAGAATGCTCTGCAAGGTGGCAATCGAACTAGCCGCCTGCAGCGGCGTTATCACCGGTTGCATGCATACTGACTTGAGTCTCTCGAGCCATAGTTCGATAGGCCGCAGCGGTTGTACTGGACGTCGATCGTCGAGCAGCCGTCCCTGCCTCCAGAGATCGAAGATCGGTCCGTCGAACACAACAAAGAATTCATCCCAACGCTCACCCTTCCAAGGACCGTATTCATGACCCAAGTCTGGATAGACCCAGATCAGATCTCCGGCCGCCACAGACCGAGCATTACCGTTTGCATCGCGATAATGACCAGACCCCGCAAGTAAGTAAACGAGTGCGTAGCTACCGTAAATGCGAAGCCGCTCACGGCCAGTACCGAGGCTATTCTTTAGGAAAGCAGCCAGACGAATTGTCCCCAGCGGCGAAGTCGCAGGTTTTGCAAGTACAAATTCGTAAAGATTGAAGAGACGCACCTTTCCAAAATACCAAATCACACATGTGTTTTGCCAATGCTTCCATTCCTCCCATTAAAAAGCCGGCGTAAAGTAACTTCGTGTCATTCCCCAATCTGCTCCTCCCGAAGTCTGGAGGCTTCAATCTCGAGCTAGGTGAGGATGCCTTTGGATCTCTTAAAAGTTCGGCGGACATCATCTGTGACCCAAAAAGGTTGCGCGAACGGCTGTTGGAGGAAGGCTATCTGTATCTTCAAGGATTTCTCGACCGGGACGCGGTATTGCGGGCACGAGACTCAATCACAAAAAGGCTCAGTGCGGAAGGTCTACTACATCCGGACTATCCGGCCTTCGAAGGGGTGGCTAAGCCCGAGGAGCGGACGGCTTTTCGGCCGGATCTGGCGTTCGGAAACCGCGCGATCGAAAACCTAATCTACGGCCCAACGGTCACGGAATTCTACAGGACACTGCTTGGGGGGCCAATACGTCACTATGATTTCACCTGGTTTAGACCGGTTGGCCCCGGCAAGGGCACTCCTCCGCATTGCGATCTCGTCTACATGGGGCGCGGCACCAAGCAGGTCTTTACTATGTGGGTACCGTATGGCGACATCTCCCTTGAACTTGGTGGATTGATGATTCTGGAAAATTCTCACAAGAAATCGGATCTGCTTCACAATTATTTGCGCCGTGACGTGGACAGTTATTGCCTCAACCTCCCAGGAGCAGAAGAAGCTAAGGCTAAGGAACGGAGTGTCTGGGACGGTTGGTTGGCGAGGAACCCCGTTAGAATACGTCAAAAGCTAGGCGGTCGGTGGCTAACAGCCGAGTTCCAGATTGGCGATGTTGTCATCTTCGGGATGACTGTCGTTCACGCCAGCCTTGACAATCAGACTGATCGCATCCGTTTTTCCTCCGATTCGCGCTACCAACTTGCAGCGGAAACAGTTGATAACCGATGGGTTGGTCCAAAGCCGCCTGGTCACTCAAGCGCAGGTAAGCTCGGCCGGATCTGTTAACAGGCGATGCGGTTGCTGTTCACATAGCACAGGCGGCACCTAGGCTGCTTTACCGGCTGAAACAGCGAATCGAAATTACCTTCGGGATTCGGGGATCAGATGCGAATGAGCGATTTCTCCCCTGGAATCAAAAAAGCGCATCGTCCCATCGGTTCACAGATCCCTACTTCCTTTGCGCCGGTAGCGAAATTTAAGGCGCGTTTTTCTTCCATCTGTACAGCGGTGTTGCTTGGGGAGACTAACTCTCTACACAGATCGGAGGAGCTGGCTGCAGCGGCAGATTCGGGTCATTCAGAAGCGGCTGACGCGGCTCGACAACTCCATTGGGGTCGGAGTCGAAAACCAGGACGAGAACGAGTTTCCAAAGCTCTTACCGTTCGCGTCCCGGATCCTGTTCGCGCCTTCTGCGCGGCTTTGGTGAAATCGGCGGCCGCCTGCCCGGTTGGGACCTTAGCTCCGGTTGCCAACTAGCGGGCTGGTAGACCTTTCCAAAATGTCTGGCGATGCGCGCCGCCAAAGCTTCTGCTTGTTTCGTGAGCTTCGGGTTCACGATACTTGGCGAAACAATGATTTGCGGACTGAACTGATCGATCCGCTTGATTTCGTTCGGATAGTTCATTAACCAAGCAGGGTCAATCGCCAGGCCGGGAAACAGGGGGCTGGAGAAAAGCTGTCCGGGTTTGCTCGTGGCGCTCACTTTCGGCTCCGCAGCGCGCCAGACCTCGATGCTGTCATCGAGCCGGATCAGCCAAAATTCGGGGAAAGCAAGCTGACGATAAAAGGCTAGGTTATCCTCCCATTTCTTGCCCATGTTTGAAGGCGACACAATCTCCACCGCCAGATCGGGTATCTGGTCAATATAGCTTGCCGATTTGTCCCATTCCGGATTGGGGTTGCGAAAATACATCAGATCGGGAATCAGGGCTCTCCGGTAAGGCCGAATGCGCAGTTCGGGCCCCAAGTGGGTTTCGCCGCCAGGCTGACAGCTTAAATAGTCGTCGAGGAGCTTCACCAAATTTTTCGCTTTCTTCTCATGAGCAGGCGTGGGCCGTGGTGACACTTGCAGTTCTCCATCTTCGGTCAGAGTGGCAGGAAAGCCTTCGCCCAACAGGTCGTACTGCTCCCATTCCAGAGGCAGCCCATCGGCACGGGCAATTTTACCGTCCCGGACAACACAGGGTGGAAAAAGCCCTGGCAAATCCGCCAGATCTTCCCGAGTAAAACCCCGCTCATGAGAAAGATGAAGCAAATCGCTCACAGCGAGTTAACCGTACTCTTGGAGAGCATTGGGAACAAGGTTCACTTCCGAGCCGCCTCTGCCGCTAATTCCCCCTGCGTTGCTGCTTTCATCTTTTCTTCCCACACCGCCATCCGATATTTCCATTGTTCACGGACTGCACCTGTCGAATTCTTGATCCCGTTTTCGATCTGCTCCTTCTCAAGCTTCAGTTCCTCCTCTTTTCCTTTCCACCGCGACTGGAGCTCGCTCCGCGCCTTCCCCTGATCCGCGGTTGCGGTCGGTGAAGGCGAGGGAGCCGCCTTTCTTTTTCCAGTGTTGCCGCTCTCACTTACCAACGCCAGGCGGGCCGAGATCTTCTCGTCCGGCTTCGCCAGCGGCTTCCCTTTTGGCAAAGGCGCCGCGCTCGGCGCTGGATTCGCGGGCTCGCTCGCGGCCGGAATCAAAGGCGGAGGCTCCTCCCAAACCGCTCGCGTCCGCTCCGGTGACGGAGGCTTGGATCCGCGGCCCTTTGGAAGCGGGCTTGGGCTGGATTCCGGCGACGGTGACGGAGTGCTTTGCGGGCTCACGTTCGTCTTGGTCGTTTCCGGACTCCCCGCAGAAAAATCCATTTCTACGCTCGCTCGCTGTCCCGAGACCACCTCCACTTCGCGCGTCTTATCCGGAGCGTTCGAGGCGGTCACGAAAAGCTTGTGTGGTCCGGGGGAAACCAATATGACCGCGGGCGGATGCCCATAGCCGGCGCCGTCAATCACGAGCGCCGCATCGGCCCGGTCACAGGTGACCACAATCGTCCCGTACTCGTGCTTGAACTGATAGGCGATCACCTGGTTGTCATCCGGCGTCAGCGTGTGCACCAGGAGCCCTAGCGGACCGAACCGGGAAGCAACCTCCACGGGTTGACCAGTCGGCAAATCTAATGTTAACGGGGTAACGCCAGCCTCCTTACCGGCAACGGAAATGACTGAACCAGGAGGGTCGCTCGTCAGTACGACCTCTGCGCTGTCAGCAACTGATAACAAGGCAAAGAAGCCGATCCAGATAGTATAAAATTGCTGAAGGTCCGATCCAGAACTTCGAATTTTCATCATAATCGAACTCCCTTAAATGCTTACTTCAGAAACAAGCTCACAACGGTTCTTCCTCCGGTCGTACTCGATCCGGCCGCTGACTGCTCTCCCCTCCCCTTCCAATAGCCACGGCACGATCGCGTTCCCAAGCGCCCGCAAAGCCGCCTGCTGCAAGGGACGAGCGCCGAACTCGGGCGACCAGCCTTCGCGCAGAACGTACTCCAAGACGCCGGCGGATAAGGTGATGTCGTGACCTAGGGCCCGAACGATCGCAAGACAGCGTTCCAGGTGCAGTTTGGCGATTTCTTCCAGGACCTCCTCACTCAGGCGGTTAAACACGCAAAC
>JAFAZK010000053.1 GCA_019239825.1 Verrucomicrobiota bacterium
CTGCTTCATGTCCGATAACTCTTTACATGGCTAATTCCTTTCAATCAGCGAGTCTCACTAGGCTTTGCTTGGCGCTCCAGAAGCCAACGAAGCAAACGAAGGTTTTGCTCGCCTACAAAATACTTAGCCCTAGCCGGTTAGCGTGAATAATCTTGGTCCCCTTCGTTGCCTTGGTTTCCTTCTGTAAAATTGCTCTTTTTCTTCCGTCTTTGTGTCCGTGGCAATTTCCCCCGGCTGTCTATGTTTCCATTGACAACATTGTTACCAGTGGATACATGATTCCATGCAACTTACGGGTAATACCATTCTTGTTACCGGCGGTGGTTCCGGTATCGGACGCGGCCTGGCCGAATCCCTACATAAACTGGGTAACCAGATCATTATCTCCGGTCGCCGAACAGACGCCCTGGCTGAAACTACCAAAGCTAATCCCGGAATTGTTCCCCTGCCCCTAGACGTCAATGACCCCGAGGCGATCCGCAATTTCGCGGCTCGGATCACCACGGAATATCCCAATTTAAACGTACTGATTAACAACGCAGGAATCATGAGACCTGAGAACCTGCGAGAGTTACCCAATGGTTTGGCCAACTCGGAAGCGGTCATCACGACGAACTTATTGGGCCCGATCCGCTTGACCGCGGCACTTCTTCCACACCTGCAGAAGCAGCAGCAGGCCGCTATCATCAATGTGTCCTCCGGCCTGGCTTTCGTGCCGTTGCCGGTGACCCCGACTTACAGCGCAACCAAGGCCGCTCTTCATTCTTATACGGTTTCCCTGCGAGTTCAGCTGGCCGGTACACCGATCGAAGTAATCGAAATCATCCCTCCCGCGGTCGCTACCGACCTGACACCTGGCCGGATCCCCAATGAACGCATGATGTCGTTAGAAGATTACATCGAACAGACCATGCAAATCCTCAAGACTCAGCCTACTCCTAGCGAGATCTGCGTTGAACACGTCAAGTTCCTTCGCTTCGCCGAATCGAGCGGAAACTTTCAAAAGGCCCTCGGAATGTTGAGCGCGGTGACGCTCTAAGGAGAGATGGACTAAGTGGACACAGTGGAGTAAGGCAGCGAATAGACTTAGTAGATCAAATCGACCGGATGGGTTAAACCAGCCGGCATTTGGCGACGGCTCCCAGGGATTTGGCGAAACCAGTCGTCGGCTACGTCTTACCCACTGGTCCAATGTTACTTTTACGCGTTACGCTTTTAGCGGTCCTTTGCGGATACTCGGCCTCGTTACGCTCGGAGCCCGCGGTGGACGATCTGGTTCGGAAAGGCGCTAACGCCGACTGGTTACCGGCAAATAAGGCTGGTTTCGGCACAAGTAACACCGTCGCCAGCAACGTTTGGTTCACGCTCCAGAACGGCCGGTTGAGCGAGGTCTACTATCCCCGTATCGACACGCCCAGCGTCCGCAATCTCGACTTTATCGTTACAGATGGAAAAACCTTTGCTACCCGAGCTCAAGACGCATCCACGCCTCTGACTCGACTGGTGAATCCCGGCCAGTCGAGCGATCACCATGACTCCGGCGTTGATTCCGGTACGGCCAGTCCCGGGAGCTTGACCTACCAAGTTGTTAACTTGGACCGGGAAAGTCGTTGGCGCCTGACGACTACCTTCGTTACGGATCCGGCTCGTCCGACCCTGCTCATCGATATCGAGTTCACGTCATTGAACGGTAAGCCTTACCAGCTCTACGCCGTCTATCAGCCGCAGCTTAACAACCCCTTTGTAGCGGCTCCTCTAGACGAGTTAGGCAAAACTGAAGGCAAAGCGCTGGTCGCTCTTGATGAAAATCTGCAGGCCGTTAGCGCACTAATGGCGAACCCGGACTTCACGGAAACGGCTAATGGTTACCTCGGAACCACGGACGGCGGGACAGACCTCACCCAACATTATCAGCTAACCTCACACGATAATTCCGCCCCCCACGGTACCGTGGTGCAGACGGGTAGATTCCCTGTAACCGGTGCTACTCAACATCTCACTGTGGCGCTCGGTTTTGCTTCCACAGAGTCCGAAGCTGTTACCAGGGCCAACGACTCGCTAACGGCTGGGTTCAATCGGGTTGCTCAGGAATACGCTGACGGCTGGCATAAGTACTTGCAGTCCTTGCGCCCAGCTCCCCCAAGTCTATCTAGTCGGCAAGAGCGCCAGCTGTATGCAGTTTCCGCGATGGTGCTTGCGGCTACTGAAGACAAGCTTTACCGAGGCGCCTACATCGCCTCCCCTTCAATCCCGTGGGCGTTTGCAACCGGTCTCATAAATCCTTCCGGGCCTTACCACGGGGTGTGGGCGCGCGATCTATACGAAATCGCCACCGCCCTCATCGCTGATGGCGACATGGACGGCGCCCGGCGCGCTTTAGATTACATTCTCAATGTCCAACAAAGCGCCGACGGCGCTTGCCCGCAAAACACGATGGTCGATGGGACCCCCATCTTCCACAGCTTGCAGCTGGACGAAGTGTCGGATCCAATAATCTTAGCCTATCAACTCGGCCGCAAGGATGCCGACACCTGGTTGCGTCATATAAAACCGGCAGCTGAGTTTCTCATTGACTTCGCTCCACTATCGGAATACCCGGCGCCATACACGCTTCAAGAACGATGGGAAGAACAGAGCGGCTATTCTCCGGCCTGCATCGCCAGTGAGGTCGCCGCGTTAGTCTGCGCGGCCGATATCGCGCGAGCTAACGGTGACACCGATTCCGCGAAGCGCTTCCTGGCGACGGCCGACTCCTGGAGGTCGCAGATCGAAAAATGGACGGTAACTACGAACGGCCCGTACAGCTCATCGCCCTACTACTTGAGAGTCACAAAAGACGGCAGACCTGACTCCGGCACCACCTACAACTTGGCCAACGGCGGTCCCGGCGCTATCGATCAACGCAAGGTAGTCGACCCCAGTTTTCTCGAGTTAGTGCGTCTTGGAATCAAGCAGGCTAGTGACCATGTGATTACTAACAGCATCAAAGTAGTTGATACCCAACTGTCGGTCACAACTGCCGCCGGCAAATTTTGGCATCGGTATACCGACGATGGATACGGAGAATGCGCCTCCGGAGCT
Source organism: Verrucomicrobiota bacterium (assembly GCA_019239825.1). GTDB lineage: Bacteria > Verrucomicrobiota > Verrucomicrobiia > Chthoniobacterales > JAFAMB01 > JAFAVN01. The sequence continues at coordinate 3,082 of JAFAZK010000053.1, forward strand.
CCCTGGACCTTAACTCCACCCGATTCGGGTGCGACTCATGGCCGAGTGTGGCCTATTTTTGCCGGCGAACGCGGCGAGTACGAGATAGCCGCTCACAACCTTAAAGGTGCTCAGGCGAACCTTGTGGCCATGGCGCAAGCCGCCAACGAGGCTGACCTGTTGCCTGAGCAAGTTTGGGATAACGAGGCACCATCAGGCCAACCCGGGTTTGCATCAGGCACCGGCACGACATCGGCGACTCCTCTTGCCTGGGCACACGCACAGTTTATCCGCCTCGCGTTCGATTTGGCGGCCGGGCGTCTGGTCGAGCAACCTTCTATCGTGGCTGACCGTTACATTGAGCGCAAAGAACAGATCGTCACAGGCGAGAAGTGACGAATCGCGTTGCGCGAGCAGTAATCTGTACGGGCGAGCCGCCGATAGTCTCCAGATTCGAGCGCTTAGCTCAAACCCTCGGACGAGCAGGAGCTCGTCCCTACCGCCGTCATACTTTAAATCGCCATCGACGGAACGGACCGGTGAAGCCGCCGCATTGGGGGCATTGTCTCAAGGCGACGTTCGCCCCGATCACGCCACCTCCCTCGCAACCACGGCAAAGTTCGCAGGCTTCACCGCGGAGGACCGTGAAACCCTGGCGCTGATAGAAACTTGTTTCGTGACGAACGACTCCTTCGCATTCCTCGCGATCGTCAGCGCTGCCGACCGTGGCGGCAACCGTCCCGGTGTCTTCGTCTATATAGTCCATTATATAGAGCCATCTGGTCGGCAGCCGCTTGGTGTCCATAAGGGAACTTCGAGAATAGTACTCCCAGGGCGGCAAGGGATCAACCCAATATATTGGGGTCGACTAAGGCGTTGGCCACAATAGGGCGTGCAATCGAAGGGACCTACCGGAATAGGACCTACGGGACCAATAGGACTTATATGAAATGCGACCCCATAAGTCTCATTGGTCCTATAAGTCCTATCTTGTAGAAGAGCCGAGCCGCAGGTGTCGGGACCAAAAAAAAGAGCTCGCAACCTCAACGATTTATGCATCCAATTACTAAGGCGGAAGTTAACTAAGGGAGGGAAAAGATGTCGCTTCCTGGAACTTAGCTTCGTCGCATTAGCATGAAATCGATCTGGAAAGGAGCTATCAGCTTCGGCTTGGTCAACATCCCAATCCGTCTTTATTCTGCGACTGAGCGGGAATCGGTCTCCTTCAACATGCTGCACAAAACGGATCTGTCTCGGATCCATTTTAAGCGTGTTTCGGAGTCTACCGGTAAAGAAGTGCCGTACGATGAGATCGTTAAGGGGTACGAGCTGGAGGACGGCAATTATGTCGTGGTAACCGAAGACGAGTTGAAAGAGGCGTCGCCGGAGAAATCGTCCACGATCGATATCCACGAATTTGTCTCTGAAGAAGAGATCGCGAGTTATTATTTTGATACGCCCTATTACCTGGAACCGGAGAAATCGGCCGGAAAACCGTACCTCCTGCTGAGGGACGCCTTGGCAAAATCCAAGAAGGTTGGCATCTCGCAATTTGTATTGCGGAATCGAGAACATCTCTGTGCGCTGAAAGCGGAGGGCAAGGTTTTACTGCTAAATACCCTTCGGTTTGCCGGGGAGATCCGGGCGACGGACGAACTCAACATTCCAGAGAAAGATAAGATCTCTGAGAACGAGGTCGCGCTGGCCAAGCGGTTGATCGAAGAACTGAGTGGAAAATTCGAGGCGAACAAATATCGCGATACCTACGCCGAAGACGTCAAGAAGCTGATTGACGCCAAAGCGAAAGGCCAGAAACGCAAACCGCCCGCGAAAAAAGCCACTTCAGGCAAAGTGGTCGATCTAATGGAAGCCCTGCAGGCGAGTCTAAAGAATTCGAAGAAACGGGCAGCGTAGAGGGGGTGAGCAGTAAGCAGTAAGCAGTAAGCAGTAAGCGGTTTAGCAGTCAGGAGTCAGAATCCGGGAGCCAGGAGGCTTCGCAGCGCCCTCGTCAACCTGGAAATCGGTTGGCTGGGTACGGGTGCGCGGGTTATCTGCAGGCGCAAGCCCGCGCTGAATCAATGAAGACAGAAGAAGGAGTTCTCTTGAATCACCCGGGCATGCACCCACAAAGGACGCGACCCCTCCTGATTCCCGAATTCTCGCTCGTGCCGCTAAACTGCTTACTGCTTACTGATCACTGCTTACTCCCCTAGTCCCCTTCTCTCTCGCCGCGAGTGAAATTCGGCGGATCGCTGGCGGGAAAAGATTCCTCGAGTGATTCGTCCACTTCTTCTTCCAGATGCCGATCTTTATCTTCCTCGTCAGGTCGATTCGCGCTCATGGTATTCGATTAACTAATCCTCCACCCAACTAATCCGCATCCTTTCGAGTTGCAAGAATCACGCGCAACAACTGGATGATATGGTGATTTCAGGCTAGATGAGTAAGTGCCCATTCCAAGGCCGCCCTTGAAAAATCTTCTGCAAACAAAGTCAAATCCAGGCTCAGCGAAATACTCTGCGGTCACCGAAGTATTCAGCGCGGATCGCCTGGACCGCTAGCCAATGTCTGAGCATTCGCAAACGGTAGGGGCTCCCCAAGCCCAACGAATCGCTTTTGAGGCGGCATTGAAAGCGATCTCCGCCGTCGGGCGGCATCCAACACTGTTCTTATCGTTACCTTCGCTCTATCTTTTGCTCGTTTATCCGCCGATCTGGAAAGATGTCGATGCGCTGGGGCAGCTGATCTGGCAGGCAGGATGGGGCAACATTCTGCATTATCCGCCCCTCTATTGTTTTACGGGCAGAATTCCGTTCTGGCTGGGTGATGCCATTCTGGCGCTGCTTAACGGGCAACCGCTTCCCGGACTGAACCTTTTCGCAGAACAACGTCCGAATTGGCTCGGGATAGAACTCTTGATCATTGCCCAACATGCAGGGCTAATCACGGCTTTGACCCTCTTGGTTCGAACGGCGGCACGGAGTGCATTGGGTCGAGGTGCGATCACGATCAGCTTTATCGCTGCCAGTTCTCTATACGCGCAACAACAGTGCGCCGGCTCCGAAGCACCTAGCGTCAGCGCCATCATTTTGCTGACCGTCGCCGGGTTCTGGGTCTATCGAAGGAGCTCTTCCTACCTGAGATGGATTGTATTCGCGTTGGCCCTGTTGGCCGCCTTCGGCACCCGGCATATCAACTACTTGTTTGTTCTTTGGTTGCCTCTGGTTATCGCCGTCCATCTAATTTGGTCTATGCGGCAACGACGGCAGATATTGACTTCGGATCTCGCCAAGCTCGGCATCGCCGTAGCCTGCGGCGGACTTGCCCTGTTGGCGGATACTCTGGTCGTCAGAGTCATGATTGCGCAAGCTGGCGAACAATACCGTACGGATCTAGGCTTCGTTCTGACGGACCGCGTCACGGCGTTTCTTTACAAACTGTCCGATGCCGAGCGCGCCGCGTTAGTCGAGAAATTAGTTGCCGCGGAGCGCGATCCAATCGTCCAAGTGGCGATAAGAGCGGAGTCTAAGCTGGGGTCTTCCCACGAAGAACTTGCCGACACGATTAAAGCTGCGCTCCGCCAAGTGGGAATTCCGCAAAATGCGATTCAGGCCCAGAGCGATATCGCGGTTTTTGACGGGGCACTCGCCTATCTCAGGACACTTCACCCGAAGCTGATCGATTTAATTCTCTCTGATTTTCTGCACGGTTATGTTCGCGAAGATAACAGCAAACTTAGCCTGAACCGATTTTTGGCCAACCGAACCGCCGCGCGCATGCGCCAGGAAGATCCACAACCTTGGCAACCATTGGACCAGCTACATTCGATCGACGATCAGAGCACCGCATCGATCCTGGTGAACCGCGCAAGCACAGACCCCTACTTGATGTTATGGGGACCAATCCCGATCGTTGTTATTGTGCTAGCTAATCTTGGGCTAACCGTCTGGTTGGTACGACGCGGCCAAGGGGATATTGCCTGGCTTGCACAAGCATTGCAGATCACCAGCGCGTTACTCTATTTTGCTAACTGTATCTGTGACTATTTCAACGACCGTTATACCCTGCCGCTGTTGGTCTGTGCAGTGGCGACCTTTGCGTTGCAGATTGGGGCATTGTTAGATGGCGGGAAACTAGTAAGCAGTAAGCAGTGGTTGGTATAGCTGATTTCGGGCGCGACCCGTTCGGTCGCGCCACCAATCAGCAATCGCCTCTCACTTCTGCTTCTTCGCCATTTTCTGGCCTCCTGATTCGGCGCCGAGTTCGTAGGCGAAGAAAGAGAACAGATCAGTTTGGTCAGCGACTTGTTGGTCGAGAGAGCTCCCGATACCATGTCCAAATGAGTTAATTCGGAGCAGGATCGGATTCCCTGGCGCGGCAGCCGCTTGTAAACGGGCAGTGAACTTAAAGGAATTCCACGGAGCCACCCGCCCGTCATTCAGACCCGCGGTCATCAGGATGGCAGGATATTTTGTGCCATCGACTACGCGTTCATAAGGCGAGTAAGCTAAGAGGGCTTTTAGCTGGGCCGGATCTTTCACGCTGCCATACTCCGTGGTGTTAAAGACGCCGTTTGGATAAAACTCAGTCCGCAGAGAATCGTAGACCCCAACCTCGGACACGACTGCTCGCATCAAGCTCGGATGTTGGGTGATCATCGCCCCCATCAAGAGCCCGCCGTTGCTGCCGCCAAGCATCCCGAGTTTAGAAGTCGTTGTATACCTATGATCGAGTAGATATTGGGCGCAGGCAGTGAAATCGTCGAAGCAGTTTTGTTTGTTCGTGAGGTTACCACCTTTATGCCATTCCTCCCCATATTCGCCGCCCCCGCGGATATTCGTATCGACAAAAATCCCGCCAAGATCATACCAAGCTCGAAAAGATAATCGGACCCGGGGAATTTCGCTCAAACCATACCCGCCGTACCCGTAAAGGATCGTCGGATGAGTTCCGTCCAGATTAATCCCTTTCTTATGAATGATATTGAGAGGAATCTTGGTTCCATCTTTCGAGACCGCGAAATCTCTGGTGACTTCCATATCCGCGAAATTCACCGGCGCCTCGGAACTGAGCTTCGTGGATGTTAGTTCATTGGTTCCCGCGTCATATTTAAACCACTTGGCGAGCTCGGTATAACTCCCGACGTCAGCCAACACCAGATGCTCGCCAGCAGCTAACTGCGAAACACTCGAGATCGGTGGCAGAGCCACCGTCTTCTGATCCGAACCGTCGAGGCTGTATGAATAAAGACCGGAAGGTCCACCTTCCAAAGTCTCCACAACCAGGCGATCGGTGGTCACCGCGATGCTTTGGATCACACCTTCACCGGCCGGAACTACCGCTTCAGGCTTAACGTCGGGAGTATCCAAGCCAAACTTCACCACTTTTCCGTGAGGCGCGTCCTGCAGCGATACTGCATAAAAAACGGGGCCGAAACCGAGTGCACCGGTTTTAATCTGGTCCTCGAATTTAGTAATCTGGCGCCAGCTTTTGTCCGGCCCATAAACGAAGTGAGCAAAATCCCCACCGTCCCCGTTCGCTACGGTCGCGACGATGTAGTCAGAAGCACCGTTCGACTGGAGCGCCACCTCCGCGATCTTCGGAAACTCTTTCCCGATAGAGTAGGTGTCTTCAGATTCCGGTGAACCAAGTTTGTGGAAATAAACCTGCATGTAGAAATTCCGGTCTTCAGCCGGCCGTTCGCCTTCTCTCGGATAGCGGGTATAAAAAACTGCCGCACTATCCTTGGTCCAAGCCGCGCTTCCGCCGCCGGTTGGGAATTGGACATGTTTAATTACATCCGGAAGCTGCTTGCCGGATTCGACATCAAAAAAGCAGAGATCTCCGTCTTCAGTGCCGTTCTTGGAGAGAGATACTGCGAGAGTTTTGCCGTCCGGTGACGGCACAAACCAGTCGATAGACGTTTTGCCGGAAGGATCGAGACTGTTGGGATCACAAACGGTTTTCTCGCTGGCCGGATCTTCCGGCGAAGTCGTCACCACCACAAATGCCTGCTGCTTGGCGGGGTCAATTTTCAGCCCGAAAATCTTATCAGCGCGCACTTCAACGAGCGCCAGCCTCGGCGGCGTAGAACTGATCAGTTTCTTTATTTGATTAGCTAGTTGCGTGCGGCCAGGGAGCGAGTTCAGGAACTTTTCCGATCGCTCATTTTGCTTTTCCGCCCAGGCCTTGACTTTCGGATCGCTCAACTGCTCCATCCAGCGATAGTCGTCTTTTACAGTAACACCACCGAAATCATCGGTGACCGGTTGTTTAGTAGTAGCCGGGGCAGCTTCAACGGAAGGCACTCCGGCCTGGCCGGGTGCTGAAAGAAAAAAAGCTGAGCACACTAGCCCAAGAGGGACCAAAAATTGTCTCATGGCCACCAAGGATGCACGGGCGGAGACAGAAAGCAATGAGGTCTGGGCCCTTGGGGTCCTTTGGTAGGGCGAGGCTCCCGCACAGCACCGTGATTCACCAAGGGTATACAACTCGAGCGCCCAGATACGAATGAGCAGGGCCAAAAGACGCGCCGAGCCATGGGCAAAGATACACCAACGGCTCGGCACGATTTGAGGTGTAACCATACGGGTAACCTTAAGATTACCAATCGTTTCGCCCAAAGGAGTGGATCGTTCGGGAGCCTCGCCCCATCAATCGACGACGAGGACGATTTGTTTATCTAAAAATTCTGTTTGAAAATGAGGCTTGGTTTGCTTTCACTGCAGGATCACATCGAAAGCACTCTGAAACCGGAAACCGATCCATCCCTGTTTGCGACCGCCGAAGATAGAAGGCACCAGATCCTTCGCCTCCTCGAGCACGAGGGTAATGTGAAGGTGGAGAGTCTGGCAGAGCGATTTGCAGTTAGCCAGGTCACAATCCGCAAAGACCTTGCCGAACTGGAAGAGCAAGGCCTGCTCCAACGGACTTATGGAGGGGCTGTGTTCTCTCATCGAAGCCGATTTAACATCTCTTTTATTGAGCGAGTACAGCTAAAAGCCGGCCAAAAAGAAGGGATCGCTCGCGCCGCCATCGAGCACATCCACGAAGGAGACACGATTATTCTGGATGGCGGGACTACCACGCTCTCCTTGGCGGCGGCGTTAGTGGGACGTTTCCGATCCTTATATGTTATCACCAACTCCGTTCCGGCTTCTTTGGAGCTGGCGCGCGCGGGTTATGAGCTGCTGTTAGTGGGAGGTCAGGTCCGAAATCATAGTTTAACTTTGATCGGTCCGGTTGCGGTCCGGACCTTAGAGAACTTTCATGCGGACCGGGCCTTTCTCGGAACTTCCGGCACGACACTCACCCACGGGCACAGCACACCGAATCCGCTCGATGCAGAGGTGAAGCGAGCAATGATCCGTTCCGCGGACGAAAGCTACGTTCTCACAGATTCCTCCAAGTTCGGGCACGCCTGTCTCGCAACCTATGCCGCGCTGGAAGAGGTTTCGTTGATCATCACCGATTCGAATATCCCGCAGCCTTTTGTCGAAGCCTTTAATAACCGAGGAATAGCGTACGAATTAGTTCAGGAGGACGCGGGGACTCAGGCTGACGCCACCGTGGCCGAAGCAGTGTGAGCTTCGTCGTGGCTCACCCACAGGCAAAGCCCTGGTGATTGGTGATTCGTGACTGGTGATTGATGGAACGCTCTCGGCGCCTTATAACAATCGCTACTTACTAATCACCAATCACATCTCTAACTACTCCTCTTCCCCGCGCGTCTGAAACACTGCGGTGATATTATCGAGCTGCAACGTCTGACCCGCTGGTGGCGTATAGCTAAACCGATAGACGGTGTTGTTCACCAGGCTATGCTTGGCGGTATCGTAAACCATGACATCAGCGATCGTCGTGGATCCTTGGGCCGAATTGACGGGAACGGCGATGAGGCCTTTGCTCGTCGTGGCGCGGGCTATTTTGCCGCCTAGCTTGGTTGCGGTGTGGATGTCGTCGGAGGTTCCGTCCCGCTTGGACTGGTAAGAAACCGGGTTAGAAAGGACGAAAGTCTTTTCCTTTAATGTTTCAGGTGGGTAATTGGTTTGCTCGGCGTCGCGTGTACCCTGGTCAACGAGGTGCCCATTTAACGGATCGTGTCCATTCAAGGGATCATGTGCACCCAAAGGATCCATCGAACAGCCACCCATGGCTATTACCGCCAGAACGCACAGAATCCTCATATCGGCCGCCATTGTCCCGAGTGGAGCAAATAGAGCAAGCCGATTTCGTGGTCAGAATGAAATTTGGTAGGGCGAGGCTCCCGAACGGTTCTATGGTTTGACGAAGCTGCTGATCTGTCTAATCCAACGTCTGGCTATACCAATATGCTTGCCGAGCCGTGGTATATCGTGCGGCATGCTGGATCACGTCGACCGTCCAATGCCGTGCGACTATCCCACGCCAGACGAAGATGCTAGCGATACGGCAGACCCGCGGCTCGGCGGGCGCCGTGGCCTCAAACGGATATGGATATTCAAACGCGCGCGCCTCTGCGACAGTCTGTAGAACGTCCGGGAGCCTCGCCCCACCAAGTTTGTGCCCGCTCACACTAGCTTGTCCGGCGTAATCGGCAGATCGCGAATCCGCTTGCCGGTTGCGTGATAGACGGCGTTCGCAATGGCTGCCGGCGTACCGACAATGCCGATTTCGCCCAATCCTCGCGCGCCATTATCCGCCATATTCGTGTCCGGTATATCTAAAAATTCGATTACAAACTCCGGAGGAACATCGGCAAAGACGGGAACATGGTACTCTGCCAGATTGGCATTCACCATCCGGCCCGTGGCCATATCCGGGACGGTCGCTTCCATTAAGGCCATCCCGATGCCAAACGTGATTCCACTGAGCATTTGGCTTCTGGCTAATAGCGGATTCAGAATTTTGCCAACATCGTACACGCCGACTACGCGGGTAACCCTAACCTCCCCTAAATCGGGGTCGACTCTGACTTCCACGAAAATGGCGCCAAAGGAAAAGAACGCGAGCTTCTGATAGGCATCCCCGGGTTTTGTGCTTCCGTCCGCTTCCAACGTTTGGTTACCCGTGTTGGCAAGTAAATCGGAAAAAGAGACAGATCGGGAGGTGTCTTTCGCGCTACTAACGCGCCCGTCTGCAATCACAATATCGGTCCGGGATTGACCACTCAGCGGCGCGGAAGGCCCCTCGACCGCTAGAGAGATGAGTTTGTCCCGAAGAGCAGTACAGGCCGCAACCACGGCTGGACCCACACTGGCGGTCAGCCAAGACCCGCCATTGACCGGTGCAGGAGGAAATTGGGTATCACCCAATTCAAAGCGGACGCGTTCCATGGGAACCCCTAGGGTATCGGCGACGAACTGGGTCATCATCGTATAAGTACCTGTCCCGGACTCATGGGTCGCGCTCTGCACAACGATCGAGCCGTCATTTGAAAGGGAAACTTTTGCCGACGCCGGCTGCTGGCTCGCACCGTAAATGGCCGTGGCCATCCCCCAACCTACTAACCTGCCGTCCGGATCTCGGGTCGAAGCCGGTTTGGGATTACGAGACGACCAACCGAATTTGCTGGCGCCGCGATCATAACATTCTTTCAGATGTTTGCTGGACCAGGGTCGCTGGTCGAACTCATCCTTGTCCGCATAATTGCGCACCCGAAACTCCATCGGGTCGATGTTTAGCTTCACGGCTAGCTCATCCATCGCCGATTCGAGAGCAAAGAACCCAGGCGCTTCTCCCGGGGCCCTCATCGGACATGGGGTGGTAAAGTCGAGCTGGACCAGACGGTGGTTGATTTGGATGTTCGGACAAGAGTACGCCAACCGAGTCAAGCTGCCGCAAGGCTCCGTGTACTGATAAATCATGGACGAATGGGTCAAGGTCGCGTGCTTCAGCGCGGCCAGCTTGCCATTCTCGTCGGCTGCTAAACCGATGGTTTGAACGGTTCGCGCCCGCTGCCCCATTGAATCGAACATTTGCGGCCTACTTAGCACAAGGCGAACCGGCCGATCGGTAAGTCGAGCGGCCGCAACCGCCACGAGGAAATAACTCCAGTTAAAGCCTTTTGAACCAAAGTGGCCTCCAAGAAACGGACAGACGACCCTTACGTTCTCAATCGGCAACCCAAAAGCACTTGCAAGAACCTTTTGCGTTAGGTCGACTCCACGAGTTGAAAGGTGCAGCGTCAAATGATCGGTTCCTTCCCAAACCGCTAAAGCGGCTCCCGGCTCCATGGGGTTATGATTTTCGATCGGAGTTGAGTAGGTTTCGTCGACCAATCGGACTTGCGGCATATTGGCCCAGACCCAGTCGACATCTCCGCGTTTGTCTTGCAACTTCACGCGCTCACCCCACATTCGGGGCTCAATTGCCTCGTCGGCCAGTCCTAACAGGTCCGTGCGCAATTCGCCAGGCTGATACCTGACCCGGACGAGGGAGGCCGCCTCACGCGCTTGCTCAAACGTCTCTGCAATCACCGCTCCCAAGTGCTGCCCTTGAAAATAGACCTGGTCGTCCTGGAACGGGAGGCGGGTTTCGCCCGGTGCGCCGTTCGCAGTGAGTTCTTCTGGCAGGGCCTGTAGTTTTGGCGCGTTCTGGCGAGTTAAAATCGCAACTACTCCCGGCGCGCGCTCCGCTTCACTCTGGTCGATCTCAATAACCGTTCCACTCGCGATAGTGCTTTGAATCAAGCAGGCGTAAGCCATGCGATCGATCTTGAAGTCAGAAGTGTAAGTCGCGGTACCGGTAACTTTAAACTTGCCGTCAACCCGTTGATGCGGAGTTCCTAAAACTGAGGGACTCTGTGCCATAAACTTATGTGGAAGCAGAGGCCACCGACAGCGCACGGATCACGCTCTTTCGGGCCAGAGCAAGCTTGTACTGATTATACCGATAAGCGTGTGCGCCCTGTAGCAGCCGATCCGCCACCATATCAAAAGCCGCGTGATCAGGCCTGACCCCTTTTATCAAGATCTCCGCCTCCGGTACACGCCAAGGCTTGGCCGCTACCCCACCCAATGCGACTCGCGCAGAGGTAATCGATCCGTTTTCGATCGTTAAGGCGACCGCAACACTTACCAATGCGAAAGCAAACAGCGACCTGTCTCGCACCTTGAGATAGACTGCGTGTTTGGTATCCGCCATCGGTGGCAAATCCACTGCGGTAATTAGCTCACTTGGCTGCAGGATGGTGTCCAGTTCCGGCTGGTCACCTGGTAGACGATGAAATTCGCTGATCGGTATTACCCGTTCGCCGCCCGGGCCGATCACGCGGACCTGAGCGTCGAGAACAGCCAATGCGACACACATATCGCTCGGGTTAGTGGCAATACATTGGTTGCTCTGTCCTAGAATCGCATGGATACGATTATAACCATTCAGCGCACCGCACCCAGAACCCGGCTTTCGTTTATTGCAGGAAGGAAAAGCCGGATCATAGAAGTAAGGACATCGGGTTCGCTGCATCAAATTTCCACCCACGGTCGCCGCATTGCGCAGCTGCGGGCTAGCGCCGGCCAAGAGCGCCCGGCTAAGAACCGGGAACTGGTTCAACACTAACGAATGCTCTGCTAGATCCGAGTTTCGAGCGAGCGCTCCGATTCTTAGTCCAGTGCCGTCCGGCCGGGGAGCAATATCGGTGAGCCCTAATCGACTGATATCAATTACCGTTTCCGGTTGTTCAACCCCCATCTTCCATAGATCAAGAAGATTAGTGCCGCCGGCCAGAAATCGGGCTTTCGGTCGATTCCGGATCAGAGTTAGCGCGGAATCGATATCATTTGCGCGGACGTAGACAAAGTTGTTCATACTCAGCTTTGGCCGCCTACCGGAGTTTGCTGACCTATCGGAGTTTGTTTGCGCAGCTCCAGAATGGCCGCAACGATATTTGGATAAGCGCCGCACCGGCAAAGATTGCCACTCATCCATTCTCGAACTTCGCCTTCGTTCGTGGCATGTCCTTCGTTTAAGCAAGCTACTGCTGAACAGAGTTGCCCGGCGGTACAAAATCCGCATTGCAAGGCATCATGCCGGATAAATGCATCCTGCAAGGCGCTCATCTGGCCGTCTACAGAGAGCCCTTCGACGGTAGTGACCTGGTCTCCCTCATGCATCACCGCCAGCGTGAGGCACGAATTGATTCTGCGTCCGTTAACTAAAACGGTGCATGCCCCGCACTGGCCGTGGTCACATCCCTTCTTGGAACCGGTCAGGCCAAGAGACTCGCGCAGGAAATCAAGCAAGGTAGTCCGAGCTTCAACTTCGATAGGATAGGATTTGCCGTTTACCTGCAACGTCGCGGGGACATTAGCCGGCGCTGGAGAAGCGGTGGGAGCGGGTGTCGGAAGTTCTGCGGTTTTGTCGCCCAAAACCGTGGTCGGTAACGCAACCGTAACTCCGGCCGAAGCCAGCCTTCGCAGAAAGGTGCGGCGGCTCGTCGGGGACAAGTGCTTGAGTAAGTCTTCAAGCACGTGGCCGGAATTTGACTTCGGTTCCTCAGGGGGTTGCGCAGCCATTGCCAATTACGTGTTCCAATCTCAAAGGTTCGACGGTTCTATCCTCACACCGATATACATCTCGTTTTAGCGTGCCGGCTCGTTTCGGATACCCTGGCTTAGATAATCTCCACCCGGCGCCGATCCGCTCTAATCCTAAACTAATGGACTTATAAGAAGGCTGCTCCCGGTTGCTTGGGAAATCAAGAGGCGATGACATGTTTGGTATTTTGTCCCGATCAGCGGGGATGAACTCTTGTTCATCCGGGTTCGAACGGTAGGGATCTCGTTGACCCTGGGTCAGGTGGTCGGTGCAAGGTGCCCTGCCTGTCCGCCGTAGTTTTGGGATCCGGGGGGACGAAGGAGGAAAAGTGGCACCCGATTTGGGCGCGCTGTCACGCTTCTCGCAAGATTACCCGGCTTATCGACGCCTCTATAACTTCATAACTCCATCACTCCGTTCTTGTCATACCCGAGCTTCAGGCGAGGGTATAGGAAGTCATGGATCTATCCTCCCTCAAGAACAAAACGTTAGCGATCGTCATGGGCGGTGGAGCTGGAACCCGCCTTTTTCCATTGACCAAGGATCGGGCCAAACCGGCTGTTCCACTCGGCGGCAAATATCGCTTAGTGGATATTCCCATCAGCAACTGTCTAAACCACGGGCTTACCCACGTCTATGTATTAACCCAGTTCAATAGTACCTCGTTACACCGGCACATCCATGCGAGCTACAAGTTCGATAACTTCTCCAACAACTTCGTAGAGATTCTCACCGCCCAACAGACACCGGAAGGTTCGCGTTGGTATCAGGGAACGGCCGACGCTGTGCGGCAGAATCTCCGTTATTTCCTGGAAGGCGAATTCGAGTACTTCCTGATTTTGAGCGGCGACCAACTCTATCGGATGGATTTTATCGAACTGTTGAAACAGCATATCGATACCGGCGCCGATATCACGTTAGGGACAACGCCGGTCGATCGGAAAGCCGCTTCTTCCTTCGGCATCATGCACAGCGATCCCAATCGCCGCATTTTCCGGTTTGAAGAAAAGCCAAAAGAGCCGGCGTTGCTCGATGAGCTGATGATCCCGCCGCCCCTGTTAAAAGAGCTGGGATTACCGGAGGATGCGGAGCTCTACCAGGGTTCCATGGGTATCTACGTATTCAATCGGGAAAACCTCATCCAGGCGCTGAATAACGACATGGACGATTTTGGTAAACACATTTTGCCGCAGGCTTTGAAGCTCCGCAAAGTGATGGCTTACATCTTCCAAGGTTATTGGGAAGACATTGGAACAATCGGCGCCTTTTTTGAGGCAAACCTGGCCCTCACCGATACCATCCCTCCTTATAACTTTTTCGATCGATCAGCTCCGATTTATACGCATCCCCGCTTCTTACCGGCCAGCAAGATCAACGCGGCTACCTTGAAACACGCTTTCATCGCTGACGGCTGCATTATCTCGGATGCGCATATCGAGCGGGCAGTCATCGGCCTTCGCAGTGTGATTGAGAACGGCGCCACCATTCGAAACTCTGTGATCATGGGAGCCGACTTTTACGAAGACGATCATCCGAAGCCCACCCCGGACGCGCCTCCGTTAGGCATCGGCAAGAATACAGTGATCGACCGCGCGATCATCGATAAAAACGCCCGGATCGGGGACGGAGTCGTCATTACTCCCGATGGGAAATTGGCCACCGAGGACGGCCCGAACTACTACATTCGTGATGGTGTCGTCGTGATACCGAAGAACGCGGTTATCCCGAGTGGGACCTGGATCTAGGCAGCCTGATGGCTTTCAAAGGTATATGCCCTGTGGAAGCCATGCAGGCTATGGCAGAATCAGGCTATGGCTGTCAGCGGAGCCTGCTTCTGCGTAACAAAACGGTAGAGATGTAGCACCTGCTCAGCCCAACGCGGACGAGCAGGTGCTCCGTCCCTCCAGGGAGCAACGTCGAATTCAATCAGGTCCCAAAAAAATCCCCTACCCCAAAAAAAGCAGTAGAATAGTCCGGCCTATACGGACTATTCTAGTGCCGCAGCTTGCATTGCCGGCAAATGGCTAACCATTTGCCGGCAATGCAAGCTTTCCAGATCCGGCGGAAAGTGACGGCTGCCAGCGGGTTTGCCGAGCTCGGCCTTTATCAGGAGGCCGTCGAAGAGCTCGAAGACCTTCCCGCCGCCACCAGGGACGATATCCCGGTTTTGGCTACTTGGTTACAGGTCTATCAATCGTGGGGAAAATGGTCGGAGGCAGCGGCGGTCGCCGAACGATTGATCCAAAAAGATCCAGACGAAGCAGATTGGTACATCGCGTTAGGTTTTGCCATCCGGCGTGCCCAAAGCCTAGCCGCGGCGGAGGTAATTTTAGCGGCTGCACTCCAGAAATTCCCCGCCAATGCAACCATCTATTTCAATCTAGCTTGTTACTACACCCAACTCAGCGACTTGGGCAAAGCCCGCGTCTATCTGGAAAGAGCGATTGCGATCGACGAGAACTTCCGAAAAATCGCGTTAACTGACCCAGATCTCCGCCTGCTGCGGGAATAGGGAAAATCTCACACAAACCCGCGAGGGCGGAGAGTGAAAACCGCAACGGACGTCGTCCCGCAGGCGAGAGACTATTCTGCAGAGATTAGCTGAGGCGTGGATTAGACTTCACCAATCGCTTCGAGTAGCCTAAGTCGGTTAGCCGGGAATAAAACTCCAGATCGACAATTTCAAAGTCCGCGCTCGGAGGGACAAACATAGAAGTGTCGTAATCAATAAATTTCGCAGATTGCGGAATGTCTCGAATAGCTACTGCTCGCTTTACTGGACGGAGGCGAGAATCAAACTTGCTGACCAGAAGCAGACATCGATGCTGAGGCGGGTAGTGTCGAAGTAAATAGTCCCTAAGGATTTCAAATCGTCGTGCTCGGTTTGTGCGTCTCTCGGTTATAAAGCCGCTGCCGATTGCTCCCGGTTGAAGAAGAAAAAGTGGGACGCGAGGATCCGGCGAAATAGAAAAGTAAATAAACCGGTTACACTCGAAAACCTGCAAGCCATGCCGACCAATCTCTAGCCCTAACTGAATAATCATTGTATCCAATGAGGAGATTCCTGGTAATGCAGTGGCCTTTATCCCCAAAAGGCGAGCCTCATCTAAAATTAGAGTTGACGCGGTTACGTAGATCAGTGGATGGCCAGGAACCAAGAAACACACGCGGTCGTAGCTCTTCGTCGCATCGATGACAGTTTTGGCGATCTGCGCATAGACATCTTGATCAAAAGCGCCCTCGGTATAAGCGCTGCTGAGATCAACGAGCTTAGTCCCTAGCGTATGCAGGTAAGCCGTCATTCTAGGGTTGGAATCAAGTAGATAAAAGATTATCGCACTTGCCCGCATTGTCCGATCCGCCTCTAGAGTGAGGTGATCTGGACTGAGCACACCTGCGCCAATGATTGTTATCTTGGACAATCGAATCTCTTTTGTCTGGCCTCGGGGTGACCTAGCCATCAGTCGATTGAGGCAAGTGCGAGAGCAAGACGAGCAGACAACTGAGGAAAGTGCTGCTTACTCACTTGCATCCAACTTCGAGAAAGATTCCCCGGCTACACCGTCTACGTGGTTTTCTTTGCTTTGCTCGTCCGAGGAGAAGGCGTTTTCGGTGCCGGCTCTGCCAATTTATCCAGCGCGTCCAAGGCTCGGTCAATAGCCTGTTTAGCATTTTCCAGGTGCTTCTTTGCTTCTAGTAAGGGCTCGGTTACATGTTGTAGTCTCTTTGCTGGCATCTCGGATCTCCGCGGTAAGACTTCGATGTCGCCAGAAACTCTGTGACTTGGCCTCCAGCCACCGAAGCTGTAACCATCTCCTCTATCGTTTTCGCCTTTTTCCGGCAACCTATTTTGCAGCAGAATAATGCTGGCTGGAGACGCGGTCGCAATGGCATCCGTCTTGCCGGCTTCGACCTGGCCGTTGAACCTGTAACACCACGGGCAAGCGCTGCCGATCAATCATGCGGTGCAAGCTCGGCTAACAACCGTTCAAAGCGCGGGTCGGTCCGGAGAGAGTCTAACGCTGGATTGAGCTTTAATTCTCCAAAATCAATACCTCCGGGCGTCTTTACGGCAATTTTTAGCTGTCCGAACGCCAAGTCCGGCTCACCGGTCCAAGCATAGGCCATGGCCAAGTTGAAAACCAGGGCCGGACCGTCCATCGCATCTTCGGAAATAGGCAGCATTTCAACCGCGCGGCGTGTTTCCCTTAAGGCATCTTCTTTGCGACCCAAAGCGGCGTCGACAACGCCAAGGGCACTTAAGAGGCTAGGATTGTTGAGGTCGGCTTCGACCCTTCGCTCAAGCTGGTCGCGTAAAGCAGAGAATCGCGGTTCCGTCATCGGTTGATCGCCCCGGACCTTTGCCAGCCAGATCTCCACGGATCCACGCGGAACTACGGTCTCGTGAAGGAACGAAAGATCTTCATTCTGACCAGTTCGGAGTATGTCCTGGGCTGTGGCCCAGTCGTGCGCCAGAGCCGCATAGAAAATGCGCTGAGAAGCAAAACCAATGTCATTTTTCATTGAGGAGGGAAGCGCTTCTAAAGCCGCCCGATAGCCCGGGAGATCCGCGTTTTCCGCGAAAGCGCAGTAAGCCTTTTGTAAGATGAAGATCGGGTTTTCGGGCTCGAGTTCGAGCAGGGCATTACAAGCCTCCTCAGCTTGTCGATGACGTCGAAGACAGAGATAGTTGAATTCCAAATTATTAATGACGTTCGGGTTTCGCGGGTCGAGCGTGCGGGCCATTTGCAGAGCCTTGATCGAGTCGTCCCAGCGACCTTGTCGCCGATCGATGTAGGCCCTAAGCGCAAGAGCAGCAGGACTGTTGGGGAGCGCTCGCTCAGCGATGGCTATCTGGACAGAGGCTCGCTGATAACTTCGGTAACACTCGTACAGATGATAGGCCACCGCCAAATGAACTTCGGGAAGATCAGGTCGCAGCCGCAAGGCCTCGTTGACCGCAGCATCCCCGAGTCCGCGTCTCTCTGGCGTGTGATCCAGGAGTGAAAAATACAAATCGTCGTGCGCTCGAGCCACTAAGCAATAGGCCAGAGCAAATTTCGGATCTTTCCGGGTTGCCTCTTCCAGGAGCTTAACCACGTTCAGAAAGCTCTCGCGGTCGTGACCGATGAAGAGTTCGGCGCCCACGATCAGCGCCTTAGCCTGCAGATAAAGATCGTAAGCCTCTAAATCGTTAGTCGGCTTGTTGTCGATTTCCTCCTTTTCCTCAGTAGATAACCGCGCGCTCAACTTCGCTACCACGGTTTTGGCAATGTCGTTTTGGATGTCAAATATGCTGGTCAGGTCTCGGTCATAGCTGTCGGCCCAAATCGTATTGTCATTGCGAGCATCAATTAACTCAGTGCTAACCCGCACATGATTTGCCTCACGTCGGACCGTTCCTTCCAAGACGTTGGCCACGCCCAATGCCATGGCGATTTGGCGCAGATCGCGTTTTGTATCCGCGCGATACTGCATTACTGAAGTTCGGCTGATGACTTTCAGTTGTGCGATTTTGGCGAGATCATTCAGAATCTCATCCTGTACTCCGTCCGCGAAGTAAGCGTCATCTTTGTTCGGGCTGATGTTGTCAAAAGGAAGGACGGCTATGCTTTTTTCGGTGGTTACCGCTTCGGCAGGTTGCTGATTGAATAACCAGGCGGCGCGGCCGGATAGGAAAAACCAAGCAACTAATGCTACGGCAAGAGAGGAGCCTACACCAAGCAACCAGCGAACGATCTTGTTTGCCGGCTTTCCTTCTGAGGAATGTTTTTTCGCTCGGTCGCCGGTAACTTTCAACTCGGCCGTCGTCAATCGTAACTCGAAAGCGATTGTTTCTCTGACCTTTGCTACGGCCTGCTGCAACTGAGCAGGAGTTTGGAAACGCCGGCTAGGATTCTTCGCGAGCAACTCCTGAAGTAACTCGATTACCGGTACCGGAACGTTCTTTAATTTTTCAACCGGCGGCTCCGCGTGTTGATGCAGGTATATCAGCTCCGTGACGGAGCCGCTGAAAGGTAACTGGCCGCTGAGCATTTCCCAAAACGTGACACCGAGTGAATACAGATCAGAACGAATATCGGTTACGAGCCCGGCAAACTGTTCGGGGCTGGCGTAAGCAGGTGTACCAATAAAGACTCCCACGGTTGAAAGCGCATTTTCCTCCGCGCCCCCCTTGGCCAAGCCCAGGTCGATAATTTTGACGTCCTCCAACTTCCCGTCCAGCAAGCTGACCATGATGTTCCCCGGCTTTATATCCCGATGGACGAGGTGCTGTTTTTCAATCGCTGCTAATCCCGCCGCCACTTGTCCCAAAATGTCGAGAGCCAGGTTGAGTTGGAGGCAACCGGAGCGGCGAATAAGCGCTGCCAGGCTTTCACCTTCGACCAACTCCATCGCGTAATAGTGATTGCCGCCGCATTCCCCGATATGGAAGACCGTAGCCACGTTCTGGTGCCGGACACTGGCTGCAGCTCGAGCCTCTCGTACAAAACGGGCTCGAGCTGACTCATCGCCTAAGAACTGAGCATTGATGATCTTGAGGGCAGCCGGACGCTGGAGATGGACATCAAACGCTTTGTACGTCACTCCCATGCCACCGTGACCGAGCTCAAACGGTTTACCCTCTTCATTTTGGAGAACGGTGTAATGCTCAAAACGAAGCTCGGAAAAGCTATTCGAAACCACGTGGGTTTGTGTCTCGAGAGCCTCTTTAAAGGCACATAATGGACAGAATACGTCGTAGTCCGCCAATTGCGTACCACACACCGAGCAGACTCGTTTCCCAGGAGGCGTTTCCACCGTATGCCGTTTGCTGCGGGAATTTTACTCGGTTTGGCCTATGCCTCACGAAAAATCGTCGGCGCTGGCCTCAGCCCCGTCCCCAAATGAAACGCGATCTAGGGCGGAAGAAAAGACATATCCCGGGTGAACGCGTAAAGATACAGAGAAGGTCGCACCGCGGTACACGGATAGGACCTATTGGATCCCTAGGACGTTCTTGAGGACGCATCTGCAGCATACGCGCCGACCTACGGGTCCTAGCGGCCCTTAGGTCCCATCCGTCTGCTGCGCTATGGTTCTCTTCTCTTTGCTTGCTTCGCTTTGGTGCGACTTGAGGCCCTCCGGTGAGACTATTCTTCCCTCACGCCAGGCGTCGCCGGAAGAGCCACGTGGCCAAGGCTAACGTAAACACCGCGATAATGGCCATTTGCCAGGTGTTATTCAGAATCTCCATGGGCGGCATGTCCTTCAGAAAGACGCCTTTCATGACGACCATGATATAACGCAACGGATTTGCGTAGGTGAGTGGCTGTAACCAAGCCGGCATATTTTCGATGGGCGCAGCGTACCCCGAGAGAAGCGTTGCCGGCAACAACGTTGTCATTATGCCTAACATGGCTTGCTGCTGGGTCACGGCGATGGACGAGATACTTAATCCGATGCCGATCATCGCAATGATGAACACGGTAAGACTGAGGTACAAGAACGGCACCGAGCCGTGAAACGGGATCCGGAAAACGAAAACCGTGATCAAAATAAAGATCGTCACCTCAATCAACGCTAAAATCAGGGCCGGGATACTTTTGCCAGCCATGATCTCCAAGGGTCGAATCGGCGACACCAGCAGTTGTTCGAACGTTCCCATCTCACGCTCCCGCGCGACCGACATCGCGGTGACATTCAAGCAGATTTGCAACGTAATCATCACCGCCAGCGACGGTAGGGTGAACCAAATATAATCCAGATTCGGGTTGAACCACGTTCGTTCCACTACCTGCACGTTGGGCGCGCTGTTGTCAGTGGTCGCTTGTTCGCTGACAAATTGGTTCACGATCTGGCTGACATAACCCTGGGCGATTTGCGCCGAGTTGGATTTGCGGCCGTCGGCGATCATCTGTAAAGGCGCTGCGTGATCCTCAGAAAACTTCCGGGAGAAATCCGGAAGAAAGGTAATCGCCAGCATTACCCGCTGATCGTCGATCATCTGCTGCAACTCCTGGCGCGAGTGCGCAAATTCCACGTGTCCAAAATTCGGCGAAGCGCAAAGTCGCTCAATCAGTTCATTAGCGACCTGCCCATAGTCCTGGTTCCAAACGCCCAGGGCCACGTGCTTAACCTCAAGCGTGCCGGTAAAAGAAAACAGGAAAAGCTGCAAAATCGGCGGAATAACTAGCGCCATCCGATTCCGCGGATCACGCAAAACCGCTAATACTTCCTTCTGAATCAGGGTTAGAATTCTGAGCCACATATCGACCTCCTTCCAAACATCAAAACTAGTTCAACCGCAGATGGACGCAGATAACAGGACAAGAACCGCGAATGGACACGAATGAACGCGAATAGATTCGGACCGACCACAGAGACACAGAGAACCAAGAGACTTCTGGAACCATCCCTGTAAGTCTCACTCCGTGGTATCTCTGTGTCTTTGTGGTGAATCTTTTCATTATTCGCGTCCATTCGCGTCTATTCGCGGTTAGGTTCTGTGGTTTTCAGGCTAAACGTTTACGGGTAACTCGAGCAGTTAATATGAAAAAGAGGGTCGCGAAGCCGGCTAGAACCACGGAGTTAAACGCGACAATTCGCCAGACATCGCCGGCTAGAAAGATCGTTTGCAGGGCCTGGACAAAGTAGCGGGCCGGAAAAAGAAAAGTCAGGAACTGCAGAATCTTCGGCATGCTGGAAATCTCGAACAAAAAGCCGGACAGTTGAAAACCGGGCAAGAAACCCAAGATGATCGCAAACTGGCCGGCTACGAACTGGCTCTTAGAAAGTGTCGACACCCAAAGACCGATACCTAACCCGCAGGCCAGGAACAGAGATGTGACCAAGAACAACGACAAAATCGACCCACGTAACGGTGTATGGAACACGAAGACCGCAACGATCGTGCAGAAGAGCATCGAGCCTACGCCCAGTAAGAAATAGGGAATCAATTTTCCCAGGACTAATTCTTGAATCGCCACCGGCGTCGCCATCATCGCTTCCATGGTCCCCCTCTCCCATTCTCGGGCTACCACCAGTGCCGTTAACAAAGTGCCGATCATGGTCATAATGATCGCGATCGAGCCCGGCACCAGGTAGTTCTTGCTTTCGAGAGAAGGGTTGAACCAATTCCGTGTCTCCACATTGACCATACTGTTAACCGGCGCCCCCGTTTCCATGCCGCGTTCTTGTAGCCAAAGCGTAACCACCGCTTCCAGGTAGGACTCGGCAAAAGCCGCCGTATTTGGTTCACTGCCATCCCCAATTATCTGCAACGGCGCCGAATTAGTGGTCGATTGAAGCCGGCGCGAAAAATCGATTGGAACCACTAAGAGCGCCCTTATCCGTCCCGCCACCATTTCCCGTTCGAGGAAACGCCGGTCGAAACTCGCGGTAACATCAAGATATTTCGAGTTGCGCAGACTAATCAGGAGATTTTCCGAATCGGGTGTTCGTCCTTCCAGCGCCACGCCCACTCGGACTCGCGTCGAATCCAACGAAACCGCATACCCAAAAAGAAACAGTAACATGATCGGCAGAATGAAGGCGATCAGGATACTGCTCGGGTCATTGACAATCTGGATCAGTTCCTTACGTACCAAGGCCCCCAACCGTCTCCAACTGAACCGCCGATTCTTGTTAGTCATGGCCATACCTCCGAACAACCGCCAGCAAATCAACTCCCGAAGATCAACCACAGATCGACGCGGATTGATGCAGATAAATGATTAACCGCGAATGGACGCGAATAAGGATTGAATCCAATTCAGGAGTAGGACACGCACAGAGGCTATTCAACTCTTCTCGAACGAGTTTCGTTCTGTGCACTCTGTGTCTCTGTGGTGGAATTTTGGTCTTCATCCGCGTTAGTTCGTGTCCATTCGCGGTTAATCTTTTATCAGCGTTAATCTGCGTCCATCTGCGATTCGTCTTTATGCCTTTCGTGTTCATTCGCGGTTACTTTTTGTTTTCATTCGCGGTATCGAAACGTTGAATGATTCGGATGAAGGTCTCCTCCATGGTGGGATCCGATAGGTCAGCGGACTTAACACTGCGCTTCAGGGCGTCTGGTGTATCGAGCGCAATGAGTTTGCCGCGATAGACTAACCCAATGCGGTCGCAATACTCCGCCTCATCCATGAAGTGGGTTGTCACCATCACAGTTACGCCTTTCTCGACCAGGCCGTTGATATGCAACCAAAACTGGCGCCGGGTAATGGGGTCAACACCGGAAGTCGGTTCGTCCAGGAACAATACATCCGGTTCGTGCATCAAAGCGCAGGCCATGGCCAGCCGTTGTTTGAAACCTAGCGGTAATTGTCCCGAGGCGTTGCCTAAATGATTCTCCAAACCGAACGCATGGATCATGCGATCGATGGCCGAGCTTCTCCGTTTACCTTGCAATCCATAGACTCCGGAAAAGAAATCGAGGTTCTGTTGGACCGTTAGATCACCGTAGAGCGAGAATTTCTGCGCCATATAGCCGATCCGGTTCCGAGCCGCGCTTCCTGACTTCCGAAAGTCAATTCCCACTATCCGAGCCGTTCCGGAAGAAGGCTTTAACAGACCACATAACATTTTGAAGGTAGTCGACTTCCCCGCGCCGTTGGGTCCAAGCAGGCCAAAGATCTCGCTTCGGTTGACAGAAAAGGTCACGCGATCCGTCGCTACAAAGTGGCCAAAGCGCTTGGTTAAATCGTGGGCATCGATAACCGTCCCGCCATCGTGCTCAAGATGTGGCATCGTACTGGCCACCAGCGATTCTTCCTTAGGCAATCCACCAAGGGTATCGACAAACGCATCCTCGAACCGCGGCGCTACCGCACGTAGATGCCGATCATCCGCGAATTGTTCGATCCCTTCCTGAGAGCTACCCTCCTTCAGCACCAGGCGGATGTGATCTCCCTGGACGACACCATCCACCACTGCCGGTGAGCGCAACGCGTCGGCCAAGATCTTCCGTCGATTATTAGCGACTAGTAATTGGAAGGTTCGCGAGCGTACCCGGTCGGTAAGTTCTTTCGGTGGTCCATCAAAGATTTTTTTGCCTTCATGCAGAAGGATTACCGCATCACAGAGCTCAACCTCATCCAGGTAAGCGGTACTCCAAATAACTCCGATCCCCTCTCCCACTAAGTCTTGTACCATTTTCCATAGATCTCGCCTGGATATCGGATCGACACCGACACTCGGTTCGTCGAGTAACAACAGATCCGGTTTGCTGACGAGCGCGCAGGCTAAACCCAATTTTTGCTTCATCCCTCCTGATAAGGCGCCGGCTTTCCGTTCCTGGAAACGTTTTAAATCAGTAAAAGTGAGCAACCGATCAAAGCTTGCTTGTCTCTCCTCGCCAATGATCCCGCGCAGTTCCGCGTAGAGTTGAAGGTTCTGCATCACGCTTAGATCTTCGTAGAGACCAAACCGTTGAGGCATATATCCGATCCGAGACCTGATTTCCTCCGGCTGGGTTGTGGGATCAAAACCAAGAACCCGGATACTTCCGGCCGTCGGGAGCAGCAAACCTGCTAATAGCCGCATCAGCGTCGTCTTTCCTGCGCCGTCGGGTCCTGCTAGCCCCGTGATAGCGCCACCGACCACCCGGGTATCAAGATGATCCAAAGCCGGAGCCGCCCCTTCCCTGAAGGATTTAACTAATCCGGTAGTTTCGACGAGCGGTAGGGACGAGCGGGAGCTCGTTCCTACCGATTGCGACAACGCACCGTTCCCGGCGTTAACTCTTGGGCTGCTCTGGTTCATGGTGTTCATCCACCATTCGCAGGGTTACCGGCATTCCTTGCCGGAGATAACGATCGGGTTTCGCGATGATAACTCGGAGCCGATAAACCAAGTCTGTCCGCAGTTCGCGAGTCTCGACATTTTTCGGCGTAAACTCCGCTATCGGAGAAATAAATCCGATTTGTCCAACGTAGGGATGATTCGGATCGGTGTCGTTGTGTACCAGCGCCTTCATTCCGGGGTAAATGCGGCCAAGATCGCGTTCGTCGACATAAGTGCGGACCCAGACCGGCTCGTTTTGGCAAATGGCATAGATAACGGAGCTAGTGGAGACGATCGTTCCGGGTTCGACAGCCCGGGTTATAATCACGCCGTCAACCGGCGCAAAAAGCTTGCAATCATCTACGTTCTGCCGAGCGGTGGCCAGATTCGCTTTTGAGTTCTCGAGTTGCGCTTTAGCGCTATCGATGTCCTCAAAACGATTACCCGCTAATTCCAGATTGAGGTTAGCTTGAGAGAGATCGACCTGTCCCTTTAGTGAATCGCGCGACGCCAGGGCATTATCATAGTCCGACTTTGAGATGACGTGGCTTTGCTGCAAAGCGTCTTGCCGTTCAAAATATCTGAGAGCATTTTGATAGTTGGCTTTCGCTTGAGCGAGTTGCGCCTTGGCCTGCTCGATTTCCTCCGGGCGATATCCATTCACCATTTTGCTGTAGTTAGCCTGCGCTTGGGCGACCTGAGCTTCGGCTAAATGCACCTGGTCCTGATAAGGAACGTCATCCAGCGTCGCGATCAGATCTCCGGCGTGTACGACATCACCTTCCTCCAGTTTCATTTCTTTCACTCGTCCCGTAACCCGAAAGCCGACATTCACCTGACGAATATCGATGTTTCCTTGGAGCGTCAGGATGCGTTGAGGGGTCGCCGTGAACTGCTGGTAGAGAAACCACCCAGCAATAGAAAGCACAGCGACAATTCCTAGAATAATCACTAGTCGTTTCCTCATTTTTCTACCTCCCGTTTCGTGGAGAGCGCCTTCCCGCAGCCGCGGGACGAGGCGGTTTCGGTTGTAGCAGGTCTAATTGTTCGTGGAGTGCTGCTTGGATTTCCGCGAACTCCTCTTCCGTGTACCCGGTTAAATTAAGGCGGCGCTTGATCGTCTCGCGGCCGGCAAGGAAAACCAGAATCTGACCGACGATCATCTGAGCGCGAAAAATCACGCTGCGATCATCCGGTTCCCGCTCCAGAAGGATGGCTAACAGGGCCGAGATTGTCCGGTGAACATGCCGGATCACTCTTTCGTAGATCAGATCGAAAGCCTTGGTCGGCTGCATTTGTTCTCGGATGATAATCCGGCCAAAGGAACGGTTGGTCTGCTGGCGTAGTAGTACCTCCAGCATGGTTCCTAACAGCGTTTTCAGGAGATCGAGCGCCTCTGCTTTATCGATGTTTTTTGCTGTCAGCCGGGATTCGATCTCCGCCACGACGGATCCTATTTTTGGCGCGTGAACCGAAAAGAAGTGTTCGATGGTTGCGAGGTAAAGTCCTTCCTTACCCCCGAAATAGTACGGGATAGCGGCCTGGTTAACTTCAGCGCGCTCAGCCAATTGACGGGTGGTAGCGCCTTCCAGGTTATAGGTGCCAAAGATCTCAGCGGCAGCGTCGAGGAGACGAGCGCGAGCGCCGAGATCAGGGGTGATGGGGAGAGACTCACTCACAAGCTAAGATATTTAATCAAATGATTTAATCAAATGAATCATTCAGTTGATTGGGAACTACCTTCCGGGCAGCCTATAGCTGGAAATTCTTTTAACTTTTCCATAGTTGACCAATTTAGAAACTTGGTCAAATTACTAAATTAGATACTTTGATCCCTAATCCTCCTTCCAAACTCAATAAACGATTCCTTCGCGCCCAACGTATTCTCGATTCCGCGGCTCAGCTCCTCGAACGCTGGGGTTATAGCCGCGTCACCATCGATGACATCGCTAAGCATTCCGGTGTCGGCAAAGGGACGGTTTACTTGCACTGGCCAAACCGGGAGACCCTTTTTATGGCCGTATTACAACGAGAATTAGTGCAGGCGATTGAGAACCTGGCGCCAACTCTGCGTGAACATCCCGAGGAATTGTTGCTGCATCGTCTAGTTCGCCATTTCTGGTTAGCAGCCAATCGACGTCCTCTAATCCGAGCCGTCTTCGTCCAGGACTTCGAAACGCTCGGCCGCCTGACCACAGCCGGAGACCCGAAGCTTGTAGCGGAGCAGTACGAAGCTTTCGAGGCCTACGTCGAGGTCCTGAAAAAGGCCCGGCTTCTTCGCGCGGATCTGACCGGAATGGAGGTTATGTACATCTACCGAGCCACCATCACTGGTTTCTTTATGGCAGAGAGCCTGGTTCCAGGTCAGTTTCAGCCCGATGTAGAACGCAAAGCCGATCTTCTGGCTTCTGTCTTTCAACGCACATTCGAGATCCCCGACCCTCCCCCACCCGCTGCACTTAAAGCCATCGCGCCGCAGATAGCCACGTTAATCCGGAAGATTGCTGAAGCTAAACAGGCGATGGTCTATGGAAGCGGAAGCAATCAGTGATCAGTCGGGAGGGCGCCCTGTTAGCGGAATGGAGGGGAGCCGCTTTGGATCGCGATCGACGAACCCGCGCTATTTCTCTCGGCGCGTGTGTGGCGACAAATCATGTTAAACAGGCGGCTCCCGCTAATGACCCCAGGGCCTGGTTTGTCTCTTGGTGCGTGAAATAGCTCATTTAAACCAAACGCTGGACGAAACATCGCGCTGGGTAGTTTCCGGGAGCCGCCTGTTTAACTCAGTTTGTGGCCTTTCGCGCGCTGGAAACAAATACGCGGGGTCGTTGGTCACATGCTAAAGCGGCTCCCCTCCAGTGCGCCGCTCCTAGCTGCACCACACTGCTTACTTTCCCGCCCTCCCGGCCTGCAAAATGTCCTTCCATCCTTGTACGACACCCTCTGCGCTCATTATCCTCTCGAAGACATCGGGTGCGACTCCGCGATAGGCAGCTTGATTTACTAAGCTAACAGAGATTGGATCGTTAAATCGGTTTTCTAATGCCCAGTTATCGCGGGTATTCACAATCCCTGGTTGTAAGACCTGTAGATAAAAGCCAGTCCGCATTGAGTCGATCGTCCCCTTCAAAAAGCCGTTCAGACCGAGCTTCCGTTCCTGTTTCCAACAGGGCCCTCGTGGACCGGAGACCTGGACAATGGCGGTTCCCACTCTGTAAACGTCGCCACAGAAAACGGTCTCTTCGTCCCCTCCGCTAATCGTCCAATTCTCACCTACGCTACCTGGACCGAGACTGCGTTCGCCGTCTAGATCGTAGGCGGCGTTCCAGAAATCGTAGTGTACGATCGGGTGGACGCAGACGGCTTGGCCGGGCCGACCGTGATTTTTTGGGTCCGCGACCTGGTCCCCGGCTAAACTTCGCTCCCGTAGCTCAATCGGTCCTTCGACCCGGGTCCGATAGATGGCAGACAACCAGGTCCCCTTTTCATCCGTGATGCTCTTTGGCTCGCCTATAAAGATTGCTTCAATGCGAATCATACCTTCCGATCGATATCTTGAAATAAAGATCCGCCAAATCGCATCTTAACTCCAGACAACTCCGCGCTGGTGAACCATCCTCGTTATGTCTAGTCAAGCCTCGATGAGCCGAACTGTAAATAGGCGCGGTTGGCTAAAATTATCCGCTCTATTTCTAGCGCTGTTTTTCTGCTTCAAACTGGAAGGCGCCAATGAGATCCCCTGGCGGCCATGGTCCGACTCGATTTTTAACGAGGCCAGACAGCAAGGCCGGTTTGTGTTGCTCGATCTTGGAACCGGGTGGTGTCACTGGTGCCACGTAATGGAAGAAGTCACTTACGCAGACCCGGCTGTGGTCGATCTAATCCGCTCACACTACCTTGCGATCCGGGTTGATGCAGATTCTCGGCCTGACCTTGCCAATCGATATGAGGACTATGGCTGGCCGGCTACTATCGTGTTTAACTCGGATGGCAGCGAGATCGTTAAACGCCAAGGCTATATCCCTCCAAAGCCGATGGCTTCAATGCTACAAGCGATCATTGATGATCCATCGCCCGGCCCTTCGATACTTCCCGAACCGAAACTATCCAGTTCTGATCAGCCCTTTCTATCCGACTTAGCCATTGATCGCCTGCGGCAACGGTTGATCGACTCTTACGATTCAAAGAATAAAGGTTGGGGCACGGTCCAGAAGTTCCTAAACTGGGACACTATCGAATATTGCCTCTTTTACAGCATGTCAGGCGACACCGATTTCGCCCGCATGGGTCGCGAAACGCTCACAGCCCAACTCAACTTGATCGACCCGATTTGGGGAGGCGTTTGTCAATATTCTACAGATGGAGATTGGGAACATCCGCATTTCGAAAAGATCATGCAGATGCAGGCGGAAAATATCCGGGCTTATGCAGAGGCCTATGCGGTATGGGGTGATCCTGTTTACCTTAATACCGCGGCGAAGATCTATGGCTATTTAAAGAGTTTTCTGATGTCATCGGACGGGACCTTCTATGCGAGTCAAGACGCCGACCTTACTCCGAGTGAACATTCCGCTGATTACTTTAGACTAGGGAACTCCGAACGCCGAAAGCTCGGCATCCCGCGGGTGGACAAACACGTCTACTCTCGAGAAAACGGTTGGGCGATCAATGCTCTGGCTGTGCTCGGCGCGATATCCGGCGAGCGCCAACCTTTGCAGGATGCGATCCGGGCCGCGAATTGGGTTGTCGAACATCGAAGAATGCCGGCAGGCGGCTTTCAACATGACGACATCGATAAAGCCGGACCTTATCTCGCTGATACTTTATACATGGGCCGCGCTTTCCTGACTCTTTACATGGCAACGGCAGACCGCAGTTGGCTTCGACAGGCCGAGGACGCCGGCAATTATGTTGATCAACAATTCAAAGGAGAGCTCGGTTATTTAACTTCTGCTTCTATCGGTACTTTGAAAGCTAAGCCTCAAATTGACGAGAACGTTGACGTCGCTCGGTTCGCTAATTTGCTCGAGAAGTACAGCGGGATTGCGACGTACGGGACGATGGCCAAGCACGCGATGCGGTTTCTGAGCATCCCTGCTGTGGTCGACGAACGCGGCTTTCTCGTCGCAGGAATTCTTCTAGCTAATCACGAATTAACGACTTCGCCGCTCCACGTAACCGTAGTAGGCCCTAAAACCGACACCATCGCTTCCTCATTGTTCCAAGCCGCCCTAAAACTCCCTGCCTTTTATAAACGAGTGGAATGGTGGGACAGCCAAGACGGTGCCTTACCGAATGCCGACGTTGAATACCCGGTGCTAGACAATGCAGCAGCCTTTATTTGCGGCGAGCACAGCTGTTCTCCGCCAGTCTTTTCGGCGGAGAAGTTAGCAATGGTGGCCGGCAAAAGGTAGGAGCAGCAGGCACACATTTGGTGGGGCGGGGCTCCCGAATGGCTAAATCGGTATAGCGAAGCCTTCAGTGGTCCTCGTTGACTTGCGCAATTAGGCCGTTCAACGCGCCGAGCCGTTGATCTATCGTGGGCCACGCGCAATGGAGGGGAGCCGCTTTGGCATGTGCCCCAAGGGACCTCGCCCTATTCTTCTAGGCGCGTGTAGGACCACAAATGCCATCAAACAAGCGGCTCCCGGAAACGACCCTAACGCGTGGTTTGTCTCTTGGTGTGAAATAGGACAACCGGGGCAAACGGTGGACAAAACATCACGCTGGGTAAAACGCGGGAGCCGCTTGTTTAACCCGATGTTTGGCCTTCCCCGCCGTGGAAAGAATATGCGAGGTCCTTGGTCACGCACAAAAGCGGCTCCCCTCCAGGGCCGCACCCGGCTGCCTCACGCCACCACTTTCAACATCCCACCATCCACAAAATAGGCAGACCCCACCGAATAACTGGCCCTCGGTGAACACATAAAAACGAAGAAATGCGCAACCTCTTCCGGGGTAGCAAAGCGGTCAATGGGCGCCCACTCGCGAGCGACGCCGTCCAGATGCGCTTGCCAGTCGCCGCCTTTGTCAGCGGTTAACTGTTTGGCGGTCTTGATCCAGTCGGGAGTCAGCACCAAGCCAGGATTGATCGTGTTGACGCGAATATTGTCTTTGATGAGTTCGGTCGCGAGTGTCTTCGAGAACATCAGCAAGGCGGCCTTGGTGGTGTTATAGATCGGCTCGTACCAGAGCGGTTGTACGGTACAGACAGAGCCATTGTGCAAAATCACGCCACCGCCACGTTTCCGCATCGAGGGAACCAGACCACGAGCCAGCCTGACCGCCGCCATTACATGCAGGTTCCAATAGTATTCCCACTTTTCGTCCGGGGCTTCCATGATGGTCTCATTGCTGCCGGTTCCGGCATTGTTTATCAGAATGTCCGCGCCCCCGAATTCGGTTTCCGCCGCCTTCACCAAGGCATCAACCCCGGCGGTATTGGCGACATCTGCTTCGACGCCGACCGCTCGCACCTTGAACTTATCGGCCACTCGCGCTGCTTCCGCTTTGACGCGATCCGCCCCGCGCGCTGCCAAAACCAGGTTCACTCCTTCCGCCGCCAGCCCTTCGGCAACTGCTAAACCGATGCCAACACTGCCGCCGGTAATGACGGCCACTTTGTTTTTCAGTTCTAGATCCATAGTAGTTTTACGAAAACGCGATAGCCGAAAACATAGAAGTAATCAGTGATCAGTAAGTCAGTAATCAGTGATTTTCGAGTTCCAACGATTTCCACTGATTACTGATTCACTGGTTACTGATTACTTTTGTGTTCTCGAGGCAGATTCACTTCACAATAACAATCTTGGTTCGATCAATAGTAAGGGCGACCGCCACAATCAGTACTAGCCCAAAAACAATCTGTTGGGCGAAAATGTTAACGCCGATAAAGGTCATACCGACTCGGACGATCGTGATGATCAGTGCGCCAACGGCGGTCCGCCCTACTCCCCCGGCTCCGCCCGTGATAGCGGTGCCGCCCACAATGACTGCAGCGATCGCAGGCAACAACAACTGGTCAGCCAGAGTCGGCGATCCGCTGCCTTGCCGTCCGGCCATCAATACGCCAGCCAAAGCCGCTAGGGTACCGGAAACGGCAAACGCGATGATTTTATACCGGTTCACCTGGACACCGGATGCCCAAGTCGCAGGCTCACCGGCGCCGATGGCGATACTGTACCGGCCGAAAGGCGTATATTTCTGAGACCAGATCCCCAGGATCGCGATGAAGGCAGCCACCCAAATTACGTTGGGTAAACCGAGGAATTCGCCGTTAACCCAGGCAAGATGAGCACGCCCAGCCTCATCGATGCTAATGGCGCGTTCATGCGAGAACAGCAGAGCGGCTGAGACCAATAGACCGCTGGTCGCAAGCGTCACGATAAAGGAAGGAATCTTGAGCCAGACGTGTAGTAGTCCGTTGATTATGCCAATCAAAAGCCCCATCCCGACCGCAATCGGAAACGCCGCGTATCCGTACGCTGGCAACATGATCGCGACGATCACGCTAGCAAAAGAACAGATCGCTTGAATTGAGAGATCGATGCTTCCCAACATCACCACGAAGGTCGTGCCAGCACCAAGCATGAACAAAATAGCGGTATCAGCGACGGTTACAATAAGGCTGCCCACGTTGAAGAAGCCCGGCCGTAACGTCCCGATCACCAGTACCAGACCGACCAGCACCAATATCGGAGCGAGAGCGCGTAGCCTTTCTGCGTAGTTGCGTTTCGCCATTGTTACACCATGTGCTGGATCAGATCGACTTGAGCCGGTTTGCTACCGGGCATCGCATCGAATCGTGCCGTTACTTCTCCATCGCGCATTACTAAAATCGAGTGAGACAAACCAATGGTTTCTTCCAACGTATCCGCCGTCAGGATAATTGCGATCCCCTGCTCTGATAGAGTCCGCATCAGATCGTACACCTCTTCCTTAGCGCCCACATCGAGTCCGCGAGTCGGATGATCGAAAATCAAGATCCGGGAGCGTGCATTCATCCATTTTGAAAGCACTACCTTTTGTTGGTTACCGCCGCTCAAGTTTAAGCAAAGAGCGTCGACGCCGGGCGTGCGAACTCGCAGTCTCTCCACCCAGGTCTCAGCCAGTTTCCGCTCTTTACCGCTTTGGATGGCGCCTCCTTTCATGACTGTCCGGAGACTGGCCAAGGTGATGTTTGGGACGATCGACAACGTCAATACCAGCCCTTCGACTCGCCGTTCCCGCGGTATATACCCGATCCCTATAGCTGCGGCTTGGTCTGGCGAAGTCAACCGAGCCGCTCTCCCAGCGACCATCAACTTCCCGGACGACTGCGGAAGAAAACCAAAGAGCGTTCGCGTCAATTCTTCCCTGCCCGAACCAATGACCCCGGCAATCCCCAGAATCTCACCTTCTCGTAAAGTAAAATTGACGTTGCGGTACCCGCCCTGCACGGTCAGGCTTTCGGCCTGCATCGCCACTTTGGTGGTGGGCGGCTTTTGCCGGGCCTCCCGGTAATACTCAGCATGCAGTTCCCGCCCGACCATTAGCCGATGTAGATTCGGTACACTCGTTTGCGCCGCCGGCATCTGAGCGACTACTTTTCCGTCTTTCATTACATAGACGCGATCCGAGATCTGCAACACTTCGTCGAGCCGATGGGACACAAAGACGAAGCTGGCCCGAGTCCTCAGCGCGCGGACGCGTTCGAAGAGAATGTCTATTTCCCGTTGTTCTAATACCGAGGTCGGTTCATCCAACAAAATCACCAGATGGCGTTCTGTCCGTTCCTCCAAGGCCAACGCTTTGGCCAGTTCAACCATTTGGCGTTCGGCGAAGCTGAGATGGGCGGTGCGAGTTGCCGGATCAATATCGAGTTGGACCTTGTCTAGCTGCCGCTTAGCGGCTGCGTGCACTGCCGGCCACATGACAACACCCCACCGACTAAATTCCTTTTCCTGACCAAGATAGATATTCTCCGCCACCGTCAGGTTCGGTAATAACGACTGTTCCTGGAATACAATTCCAATGCCGTGCAGATTCGCGTCCCGCGGGCTGGTTAAAGTCAAGGGCTTACCGTCTAGTGCCAGATTGCCGCTATCCGGTCGATACACTCCGGCCAGAATCCGGATCAACGTTGATTTACCAGCGCCATTCTCGCCAACTAAGCCAACGACTTCCCCAGGCCTGATCTCGATGGACACTCGGTCCAAAGCCTGGACGCCGGCGAATGCCTTGCTGACATCAGTTAAATTGAGTAGAGCTGCTTCGGGCATCAGTTTATTTCACAAATTTCATCCGCTGGCGATCAATCGAGACAGCGACTGCGATGATGATGATCACCCCTTGAACTGCCTGCTGCAGATCGGGAGAGATGCCGAGCAAAACCATCCCGTTGCCAAGCACCGCGATAATCAAGACGCCAACCAGGGTGTTAAGCACACCACCGGAACCTCCGCTTAGAGATGTACCCCCAACGACCACAGCCGTAATTGTGGAGAACAAGCGGCCGTCACCAATAGTCGCATTCCCTTGGCCCAACTGAGCGGCCGCTAACACACCTCCAATTCCGTAAAAGGCGCCGGCCAGGGTGAATACTAAAATCTTGACTCTCTCGATGTGGATCCCGGAAAGGGCGGCCAGATCTTCTCCGCCTCCAATGGCAAACACGTGCCGGCCGAAAACGGTGAACCGTTCAATCAGCCAGCCCAGAACCAGAATCCCGACGGCAACCCAGACGGCTAACGGGAAATTGAGGAATCGAGTT
This sequence comes from Verrucomicrobiota bacterium, assembly GCA_019239825.1. Classification (GTDB taxonomy): domain Bacteria; phylum Verrucomicrobiota; class Verrucomicrobiia; order Chthoniobacterales; family JAFAMB01; genus JAFAVN01. The sequence goes on from JAFAZK010000053.1 coordinate 37,094, forward strand.
AAGGCTAGACCACGAATCTGTGGATCGAGAACTCTGGCATTGGTCCCACCCAAAATCAGGGTGGCTAGACCGATCCCGACAAACCAACTCCCGAGGGTCACCATGAACGATGGGATACGCGCCTTGACATGAATCACTCCATTCAAAAAGCCGATTGATGCGCCCGCGGCGATCGAGAACAGCGGCGCAAACCAGCCAAATGAATTTTGGTTCATATCGTTATGAACCAGGATGGCAACCACCACCGCCCCGAACGCCAGTACTCCTTCGACCGACAGGTCGACGCTGCCGAGAATGATCACAAACGTTGCCCCCATGGCGAGGACCAGCGGAATCGCCGCGGAGTTCGCGATGCGGACAAAATTAAAGAAGTCGAAGAAACGAGGGTTGCGGAAACCGATCAGCAGCGACAATGCGACCAGCGCAATCAAGGGCGCTAAAGACTTGATGCGTTCAAGCGACTTCCGCGAAAGCATTTTCCTTTTCGTCGGAGGACGTTGAATCGATGCAGCTTCGGGAGTTGTCTTGGGGGGGCCTTGGTTTACTGCCATGGGAACTTCTTAGAAATCTTTCGCGCGCTCGTAACCGCGCGTCGAATGGTCACCGACACCTGGAGGGGAGCCGCTTTGTAGCGTCGCAGCTCTGTCATTGCGCAGCAAGCGGCTCCCGGAAACCACCCACGATGTGCTTTGTCTCTCTACGCCCGATCATGTTTCCCGGTGCATCGAGAACACAGGCGTAGATCTCACACGCTGGGTTACTAGCGGTAGCCGCCTGTTGTCACGTTTTCAGGCCTGGATCACGATAGAACAAACATCGAGAGTTTCTAAGGCGCGTTCCAAAGCGGCTCCCCTCCAGTTAATTCACTCAACTGGCAACGTTCCCCCAGTAGTCGTTCCAATCGACCTTCGGGGTAGACAGCACGTAGTCCTTTAAAAATTGGTCCACGGTATCTTTCGTCACCAAGATTCCCTTGGCGTTGTAGTCGCGATGGTTCTGCGGTTCCTTGGCCACATCAAATTTTCCGAGGCGTGCTGCCAATCCGATCGAGAGCCCCATCCCGCCTTGCCAATAGGGATTCCACGAGGCGGTCGCCGCCATATCCCCACTCTTCACCGCTTCCACGGCAAGCTTGATACCATCCGTGCCGCAAACCGGGATTTTTCCGGCCAGACCTTCCGCTCTCAGAGCTTCCAAAGCACCACTCGCCATATCGTCGTTCGCACACCAGATACCTTTGATGTCATTGCCGAAACGAGTCAGCCAAGTCCCGGTGATGGTGAACGCTTCTGACGCTTTCCAGTTGGCGACCTGGAAATCGAGAAGCTTGATGTTCGGATTCGCGGCCAAGGCTTTCTCTAACCCTTGTTTGCGTTGAATAGCCGGCGTGTTCGAAAGGATCCCACCCAGTCCAACAATTCCGCCCGATCCTCCAAACGCCTTGAATAAAGCCTCGGCGGTCTGCTGACCGTAGGTCACCCCGTTGAAGAGGATGTGACATACGTAGTAAGGATTAAAATCTTGCGGATGCAGATCGTCAGGCTTGTTCCATTGGGTTACCACATGCGCCTTTGCGTTAACGCAGGCTTCAACGATGGCGCGAGCATCCGGAGAATCGTTTGGATCGACGTTCAGCACCAAATTGCCGCCGGTCTTGGCAACGATCGCTCGCACATCGGCGATTCCTTTTTCGCTGTTACCTTCTGTAACCAGGGTGACGTACTCGCAGCCCACCGATTTAGCAAAGTCCGCGCCGCCTTGGTTCCAGGTCGCATGATAAGGATTAGCGAGCGACCGAATGGAATTGACCAGCACCGGCTTATTGTCAGCGGCAAATAGGTTACGCGGAATTGCGCCCCAAACCGCGGTTGCACCGGTTAACGCCGCAGCGCGGCGGATAAATGTCCTACGAGGGATACGCAGGACCGAAGAATCATCATTCTGTGAGTTCATAGTGGCGATCTTTCCGACCCGGAACCGATTGAATGGTTGCTGACGCACGTCAGCGACGGGGGAACAAAGCCGAGGCTATGCTCTGAGAACGAAAAATCAACAAGGAAATAACACTACTGGAATAAAGTGAGAGGTGAGAAGTGAGACGTGAGAGGTGAGAAGCTCAAGCCGTTCGGCGGTTCCCACTTCAGGCGCTGGCGGCAGGTTCTTTCGACGCACCACATGATGCATAATGCGTGACAAAGACGTAGTGTTGCTCCGACATACCAGCGAGCAGCCCGTTGCTGCCTCTCACCTCTCACGTCTGACGTCTCACCAAAGAAGCTCGCCGGGCAGGCGTTCAATCAACTGAGGCAGATTGGACACTACGTCTACGGTGTCCGACCGTAGTAACACTTCGGCGGCAAGTGATTCTGCGTGAGGGTCGCCTGCGGGAAGGCAGACAAGATAGTCTTCGACCGCTGAATTCTGGTTACGCAGGTCCACGATATCGACGGGAAAACTACGCATCTCACCGCTCGGCTCGAGCGGGATGGTCATATAAAAGTAAGGCACCTCCAATGTTCGCGCGACGTGATTGATCGCTCCCCACACCGCTTTGGTGCAAAGAACTACCTTCCAATGGTTGGACAGCCGAGTCAGCGCGGCTGCGTTTAGATCCACGATCACCAATTGTGCCCGAAAATGCAGATCAATATTTCGATGGAGACAGAGCCGGAGCAGAGAACCCAGGGCCGGCCAATGGATTGAGTCTGACCACCAATAGGTCTCATCCCAACTACGACGGGTTACCTTCGGTAGCAGGTTTCCGCTAAACAGCTCTTGGCTGGCGCCTAGCATCGCTCGCTCAAAAAGGTCGGGAATATCGCGCCCGGAACTCGCCTGCAGAAAAGACTTCTGAGCGGTCGTATCGGCAGCATAGGCGCGCAAAGAAGGGTATCTCTCGCTGCCCCGCCACAACTTGGATCCCTCAACTTGGAAAATTGAGAGATCATGCAACTCGTCGGTAACCGTCTCCATGACAAGTTCCTGCAGATCGCGGCGGAGTCCCTCCCCATTTTGGCGGAAAAGCTTTTGCTGTGAAGAAATCGCCCATTTGTCCGAGTCGGGGCTTCTAGCAGCGCCCACTACGCTCCCGAGGAAGTGATCCGATAACAGGTGGGTCTGTAACCGCCGAAGAGCCAAGCGGCTGATGAATGCTTCGTCGGTCGGAGGAGCAACTTGTCGGAACCGAAGCGAAGCAAAACCACGGCCTCGTCGCTGCGATACACTTTCCTCTACAAATTCCGCCTCTCCGCGGAGAAGTCGGGGTTCCAGGAGCTTTATCATTAAAAGGCCTGCGTATTAGCAGATCGAAGCAAATGAAAGCAAGCAAGAACCACGCTTCGCGCACATTTCTCCTTGACAAGTTGGCCCTATGAAGGGGGAAGTAATCACTAACCAAGTGGGTACTAAATAGTTAGGAACGAGGAGCGAGAATCTAGGAGCTAGGAGGGAGGGCCTATCTTTGGTGGGGCGAGGCTCCCGAACGTCGAGGTGGTGTAGCGAAGTGCATAGTGCTCCTCGTTGAGTTGCATTACTAGGCCATTAAACGCGCCGAGCCGTGGGTATGTCGTGGCCGACGGCTCGGCGCGTCTTGGAGGCCTCGCCCATCGATTTTTCGGCGTTCTTGCCTTTTAGCCCTGCTCGAATCATTTGGCTCTTTGGGAGCCTCGCCCCACCAAATATGCGCTAGCCTCTCCCAGCTCCCAAACTGATTACTGCACCACTGATTACTTCTCCGCCTTATGCGCCGCAATAACCGCCATTGGACCCCGGCGCCAAACGACTTCCACGTTAGTAAACCCGGCGTCGTGTAGGAGATGTAGCTCGGTTTGGATTTCGAAGTATCGGTCTTCGGCTGACCATTGCTGAAAATGTGAGTCCGCTTCAGCCCTGGTGAAGCCGCAAGCAATAAGATGCTTTGCCCAACCCGACCGCATCCATCGCTCTAACGGGCTGTTCTCAGCGAACATCGCGTCAGCGTTAATGAAGATCCCGTGAGGCGCCAACGCGCCGAGGATCTTGCGGTACAGACGCCGTTTCTCCGCTGGTTCGCGAACATGGTGCAACGCCAACGAGGCCATACAGGCGTTGGAAGGATGAGGCAACGGGCCAAAAAAGTCTCCGAGAACATGCGTAACTCTGGGTAACAAATCCGCTAACCGTTCCCGCGCCTCGACGATCATCGCCGGATCGGTATCGATTCCGGTAACATTGGAGTTTGGGATGCGCTTCAGCACCAAGGCTGCTAGCGAGCCGGTCCCAGTGCCGAGATCCAATACCTGAGGCCGCTCTTGATCGACCAGGTAAAACGCCAAATAGTCCGCCAGCTCGCGCAGCATTTCGTCGTAACCAGGAATAAATCGACGGATCAACTGGTCATATTCAGCGATGTCGAGCCGTAGATGGGATTCCACCGAGTGAGACATAGGAATGGAATTTAAACAGGTTACCAGCCGGCCGAGCCAATGGTTAGCGGCCCAGTCTGGATATAGTAGTCCTTTTCTGTTGGGATTGAATCAGTTTTATCAGCCGGCGCTCATCGCCGCCTGGAAATGAGCGATGACAAATGACAGATGACAAATTGGGGCTGATGACCCAGACGGTGCCGCTGCCTGAAGGCACAATCTGTCATTTGTCATTTGTAATCTGTCATCCGTAATTACCTCATGCCCTCCCATCATTATTCGTTGACGACCGTCTGGACTGGCAACGCCGGCAAAGGAACCTCCGGTTACCGCGACTACGAACGTTCGTACGAGGTCCGTATTCCCCAAAAGCCGGTTCTGCTCGGTTCGTCTGATCCAAAATTTCGAGGAGATCCGGCGCGTTATAACCCTGAAGATCTGCTACTGGCGTCGTTATCCGCGTGCCATATGCTTTGGTACCTCCATCTTTGCTCGGACCAAAAGATCATCTGCAGTCATTACTCCGACACCGCCGAGGGAGAAATGGAAATCGCAGCCAATGGCGCCGGGCGATTTACCAAGGTGATACTGCATCCGGAGATTGTGATTAATTCGGAGGCAGGGTTGAAGGCCGCTCACGAGCTTCACGAACGTGCTCATGCGCTGTGCTTTATCGCAAATTCAGTAAATTTCCCAGTTGAGGTTAGCCCGACGATTCGCGTGGAAAGCTAGACTCAGAGATAGCCGCGAAAAGGCGCAGAAAACACAAAAAACAAACCGCAGATGAACGCAGATTTACGCAGATAGATTCTGCGAACCGTGGGAGCGCAGCGTGATAACGCTGCGAAGGGCCGAAAATCGCGCCCGTTGGGAGGCGCGGTAGCAGCGGACTGGAGGGGAGCCGCTTTAGCACGCGGCCAATGACCTCACGTATTCTTTCCAACGCGAGGAATGTCAAAACATCGGGTTAAACAAGCGGCTCCCGGAAATTACCGAGCGCGATGTTTGGTCCAGCGTGCGGTTCGAACGATCTATTTACATACCGAGACACAAACCACGCGTTGAGCCGTTCGCGGGAGCCGCCTGTTTAACGGAATTCGGGGCCTTACACGGTCCGGGAGAAATCGGGCCGGTCCTTTGGGTACGATCCAAAGCGGCTCCCCGCCAGTCGCGCCTCAAATCAGATTGGATGACGCACCACCGTCGGCCACGAAGATTTGGCCAGTGACGTAGCTCGAGGCTGGCATCGCTAAAAAGGCAATCATCCTCGCTATTTCTTCGGGCTGACCAGGCCGCTCCATGGGAATCCGAGTTAGGACGTAGGCCATGAGTTCTTGATTCGCCAACAGATTCTCGGTGAGCGGGGTAACAATAAACCCCGGGGCAACCAGGTTCACCCTGATCTTATGCTTGGCCCATTCTACGGCGAGTCCACGAGCCACCTGATTTAATGCGGCTTTCGAGGCGCCGTAAGGAATGCCGGTACGAACGGTGCTCAGGCCGGCAATCGATCCAACCAGAATGACGGAGCTATCGGTGCCCGCTTTCAGAAGTGGGAGTGCCTCTCGGACCAGTTCAATCGAAGAGATCAAATTAGTGTTTAAGATGTGCAGAATCTCCTCCGGCGTGTAGGCCTCAATTCCTTTGCGGATGTTAGTGCCGACGTTGGCTACGAGAACATCGATGCGCTTGGCTTGTTCCGCGGCCGCCAAGAGTTGGGATCGCCCCTGCTGAGTGCTGACATCGGCTGCGACAGTCGTTACCGGTAGCCCGTCTTTCTGCCAACCTTGAACCGAAGCCGCCAACGTTCCGCTGTCGCGCGCTACGGAAAGCACAGAGGCGCCACGTCCCAGCAACTCTGAGACTGTGGCTAAGCCAATGCCTTTCGACCCGCCTGTTACCACAGCGAATTTACCTGCAAGACTCCAAGAATGATCTGTGCTCATGAATAAAATCTTTGAAAAACTGCCGTAAAGAGACGACTGCAAACCCCTAGGCGTCAACCCCAATGCGCGTAACGCAGATCGATCATGTGGAACTCGAGGTACCAGACCGCTACGCCGCGGCCCGTTGGTATCAAACGGTCTTGGGTTTCGAGATTTGTCCGGAATATGAGCCCTGGGCCGGGGCCAGGCGCGGCCCACTAATGGTCTCAACCGATGGCGGCGAAACCAAACTCGCTCTATTTGAAGGCCAGCCCCAAGGGCTTGAGCGCCCAATCGGTATCCGCCGAATTGCGTTTAGGATTGGAGGGAATGATTTTATAAGATTGATCGAAGAATTAGATGACCTCAAAGGAGAAAATGCCGTCAATCGCTCCGAAATCACCGATCACGGAAAGTCGTTCTCGGTCTACTTCAGCGATCCCTATGGTAACCAGTTAGAGGTCACCACGTACGATTACGAAACGGTGCGGGCTAAGCTCGCAAAGCGGTAGGGACGAGCTCCTGCTCGTCCCTACCACCTAACAAACCGCACGCCATACGGCGGAATGTTGACCGGACCGTTCAGCTTCTGCTCCTCAAGCAGGTCAAACGCTGGCTCTCTGAATCTGACTCCTTGGTTCTTGTTCGTGAAATTCAGAAAGAAGCAGAACTCCTCTCTCCCATTCGACCGGTGGGTGACCTGAATCGCTGGCGGAACTTCGGCCTTCTCGATTAGTGGATCCTGAATTCCTAGTGCATCCAACAGAGAGACGACATTCTCGGCTGTAAAGAACGTCCCGAAGTGAACGATCCGGCCCGCGCCTTTCTGGTTCAACGTAACTCCAGGTTGTCCGGCATAGTAGTCCGACTGGTAAGTTGCTAGCGTCGTGACGCTTTCACCGGTCGCGGCTAGTATTTCGTTAAAAACGGGTGCAGGAACCGTCGTACCGGATTTCTCAAAGCGCAGCGTGGAAGTCTCTCCCGGAGTGGCCACCGTAAAGTCAGCGACTCGAACACCGGCTAAGCTTTCATAAAAGGCTTTGTCATTGCCGTCGTAACACCAATGAAGGCGGTTGCGATAACCGCTCCAGCAACCGAATACTAGGGTTCCGCCGTTCTCGACGTATTCCCTTAGAGGCTTCACATCGGTAGCCGTCAGAATATGAGCATGCGGAAAGAAAACGATCTTGTATCCAGCCAAATCCGCTCCGGTCTCAACGGTGGATAGCGCGCGCACATCAATCGAGAGATGTCGTTCCGAAAGGGCTCTATAGACCGCCAGCTCGTTGTTCTCTCGATACTTCCCAGTCATTCGTTCGATGCGCGCATGCGATTCGTTATCGAAATCGTAAAGGATCGCAGCTTGGGGAACACAGCGGGTACTGATGAGGGTAGCGCCCAATCGTTTGATCTCGTCACCCAGCCGTTTCGCTTCCTCCAAGCGCCAGGTATTCCGTTCGTCGTGATAGAGCAAGCCGTTCCAATGCGCTTCCGACCCATACGGTAATGAGCGCCAACGAAAGTACAGCAGGCCATCTGCTCCATTCGCAATCGAGTTCCAGCACCAAAGACGCATTTGGCCGGGCTTAGGCGTCGGATGTAAATAGTCCGGATTCCCGTTCAAGACCCCGCCGATTTGACCGCTCGGACCTGATTGCTGCTCTAACACCATGAATTTGCCTGAGACGCCTCGCATCCGGGATAGCAGTCTCGATTCGGCTCGGTCACGAAACTCGACCGGTAGACCGAGGTCGCACACTTTGAATTCGGGGTACGAATCATAAGAGACAAAATCCACTGCTTCCCGCACAAACGCGGACAGGTCGACGTTCGTCATGCTCTGGAACGCATTGTGAGTAACGAACTGATGCGGAGCTATCGCCTTGATGATTTGATATTGTCTGGCGCCAAAACGGATCGTCATCTCAGACGTGAATCGATAGAAATCGAGCAGCAGACTCGGATTCTGATACGTAACCGTTGGCCGCGGCAACCAAATCTGTTCCCAATCCGTGTAAGTTTGCGACCAGAAGGCGGTCCCCCAAGCGTTATTCACACTGTCGAGAGTTTGATACCGTTCTCTGCACCAAGTTCGAAAAGCTTCGTGATCGCTCTCAGCAAAACTGGTGTCGAGGTGACAATTGAGCTCGTTGTCGATTTGCCACCCGATCACAGCGGGATGCGCCCGATAGTGACGCGCCAACGCCTCAGTAATGGCTTCTGACTTCGCCTGATAAAGCGGCGACGTGTAATTATAGTGCCGCCGCGAACCGTGCACTAGACGGGTGCCGTCAAAACTTGCTCGTAAAACTTCCGGGTAACGTTCGGTCAACCACGCCGGCGGGGTATAGGTCGGCGTCCCCATGACTGCTTTCAGTGAATGCTTTTGGCACAGAGCAAGTGCGCGATCGAACATTCCGAACTGGTAATTTCCTTCCTCTGGTTCCCATGCGCTCCAGGCGCCCTCGCCCATCCTCACTACATTCATGCCAGTCTCCGCGATCCGCGACAGATCCGAGTCCCAACGTTCTTCCGGCCATTGTTCCGGATAATAAACCACGCCGTAGAGGAAGGTGTTGTAGGAATATGTCTTGTTCATAGTTCAGCATTCAGTAGAAAACGGAGCGGAGTGTTCGAGTAATGGAGTGTTGCGTTGGGGTTGTTGCTTGCTGGCAGCACCCGCCACCCAGTTCCAGCTCAACCCGGAGATGCAACACTCCACAACTCCAGCACTCCATTACTCCAACACTCCATTTCTCTACTTCGGTTCCCCGCTACCCTTTCGTTGCGCCAGCGGTCAATCCTCCGCGCCAATACTTACCCAACACCACAAAAGCGATTAACAGAGGCAGGACACTAACCAGGGAACCCATAGCGATTATACTGTAAATTGGTTTGCCGCCGGCCCCGAAGGTCACACTATTCCAAACGTTGAGACCGAGGGTTAGCGGGAAAAGGTGTTGCTCACTCAAGACGATCAAGGGAAGAAAAAAGTTATTCCACGCCCCCACGAACGCTAAGAGGGCAACCGTCACCAACCCGGTTTGCATGAGAGGTATCCCGATCCGCCAAAAAATCTGGAGTTCACCTGCTCCCTCTAGTCGTGAGGCTTCGATGAGTTCGTTCGGCAACGACGAATCCCAAAACACTTTCATCAAGTAAAGCCCAAACGGGTTAACTAAACTGGGCAGGATCACACCCAACATATTATTGACCAGACCGATCTTGTTCAGCATCAGGAACAGCGGCAGAACCAAGGCGGTAGAAGGAACCATGATGGTTCCAAGGATAAAATTAAAAATGAACTGTTTTCCGGGAAACTCGTACTTGGAAAACGCGTAACCGCCTAAAGCGCAGATCATCGTGCTGCCGAAAGAGATCGAGCTCGCGTAAATCAGCGAGTTTCCAAACCAGCGTACATAAATTCCGTCCTGATAGGTAACCAAGCCCGTTAAGTTCTCTAAAACATGAAATGGATAGGAGAACCACAATCCAAAAGTAGAAAAGATTTGGCCGTTATCCTTGGTCATCCCGGCGATGATCCACATAGCGGGTAAAACGCAGTAGATCAGAAAGACCGCGAGAATGAGGTTACGCACAAGTGATCCGGCGGTGACGGTCGGCTTTTTTGTCGGCCCAGAAGGTCGAGCAAGGCCCGTTGATCCGATCACTGAAACCGGTGCCTTGGCCGCTTGATGTCTTGCTGGTATCGTGCTCATACGCGTTACCGAGAAGCGATCCGCCGGAGGAACGGACCACTAATGACGAAGATTAACAGCGCTAACAAAATGGCGAGCGCACCCGCATAAGAATAGTTAGCGTCACGGGCGGCGGTTAGATAAAGGTAAAGGTTAGGAGTAATGTTATCGGCCAGATAACCGAGCGGTCGCAGCACGAAAGCTTCAGTGAATAGTTGTGAGGTGCCGATTACCGAAAAGATGAAGAGCAACCTGAGCGTCGGCCACAACAGCGGGATCTGGATCCGCCGCACGATGTCCCAGGTTTTGGCTCCGTCAACCCGGGCAGCTTCGTAAAGATCTTGTGGGATATTCTGTAAAGCCGCGAACAGCGTGATCATGTTGTAGCCGGTCCAAGTCCAGGTCACGATGTTGGCAATCGAAAAGAGTACAATGGCCGGCGAAAGGAAATCGATCGTGCCCTGGTGGAATGCTCGCAAGATCTGGTTGAAAGGCGACAGATTCGGCGCGTACAGGTAACCCCAGACCATGGCCCCGATGGCGGTCGGGATCCCGTACGGCATAAAGTAGGCCGTTCGGCATACTTTCATAAAAAAGCCCCGCGACTGATGCAAAAGCAGGGCCAGCAGGATGGCCAAACCTAACATGATGGGGACCTGCACGACGCCGAAGACGAACATGTTCTTCAAGCCGACCAGAAAGTCGGTGTCCTGAACGGCCCGAATATAATTGGCGAGCCCACCGAACACCTCTTTCGGTGGGCCGACGCCGATTCGTTTGCGGACAAAAAAGCTCAGATAGAACGCATAACCCACTGGCGCCAGATAGAAGGCGATAAACGCCACCAGAAAAGGCGTCAGAAAAAGATAGGCGGTTTTGCGATACCGGCGCATGTCACACAAACGGGAAGGCGCACGCACTTGTGCGCCTTGAAGATATGATCCCTCTACTTCCCTTTGACGTCGTAGCCGTCACCGGTGGCGTTCTTAAGACTATCGGCCTGCCAAGCGTCGAGCGCTTGTTTCGCCGTCAAGGTTCCGTCAATCAGTCCCGCAATCTGTTTGTTGTAATCATCGTTCACAAAGGCAAACCATGGCGACCACTCAAAGTCCACATTCACTGCCTTAGAGGCATCCACATAGACCTGAGCCACATTCTGGCCACCGCAAAACTTGCTTGGGTTTTTGTCTGCCTGATTGAGATCCGGTGAAGCGAGCCCAGACAGCGCGGCGGGAAAGATCCCGTAGCTGTTCCAGTTGCTGAGCACTGGGCTTTTGGCCGCGTTTAACCAAACGCAAAACAGGGTCGCCGCCTTCGGATATTTCGACTGTTTCAGGACGGCATCACAACTTCCACCCCAATTGCCGCAGACAAACGGCTGCCCTTTGCTCCATTGCGGCAACGGCGCTACCTGCCATTCCCCTGAGGTCTTGTCATTGAGGGATTGTGCCAATACCCCCGGTCCCCATGCCGCTTCAATGGACGCCGCAATCTGGCCGGAACCCACCGCTGTGTAGAACTCGGGCGTGAAATCCGGGATCGTGGCAACGTATTTTTTCTTGATTAGATCAGCCCAAAAATCGAGCACCTTTTGGCACTCCGGGCTGTTTAGGGATTGAGTCCAGCTATCGCCATTCGCTTTGAAAAGCCGCGCGCCATTAGCCCAGGCCAGGCTAATAAACCAAGGAGCCTGGGTAGGGACAAAATCGACCAACTTTACTTTCCCATCGCTGGCCTTCGCCAGTTTCTCGGCCTGCTGCGCAAACTCATCCCAGGTCGAGGGAACCGTGAGTCCATATTTATCGAAGATCTTCTTGTTGTAGAGGAATGCCATCGGTCCGGTGTCTTGAGGGATGCCGTAAACCGCTTTTCCATCCGGTGAGACTTGACCCCAGGTCCAAGGTACAAAGAAGGACTTCACATCGTGGGCGCCGTATTTCGAAACATCGGATATCCCGTCGGTCACGACAAATGAGGGCAGAAAGTCGTATTCGATCTGAGCAACATCCGGTCCGCCTGAACCGGCTTTGATGGCGGTTTGCAACTTTTGATATTCGGCTGGACCGCCCCCGACGTTGTTAACATGGACCTTGATGTCAGGATATGCCTGCTCGAAAAGGCGGGCCGCCTTATCTAGCCCAACGACCCAGGTCCAGACTTCGAGCGTGATCGGCCCGCTCTCGGGTTTTATTTTGCTGTAGTCCGGCTCTTGATAGCTGGATTGAGCGTTAAGAGAGGGAAGCAATAGGCTAAGGTACCCCGCGACCGCCCAAAGCAGGAAAGGAAGGGCGGTTCGACGACCGGGGGAGGGCAGAAAGGAACGCCAAACAATGGAGTTGTTCATAGGGGAATGCCACGGGAGTACGGCGCCCACAATCCAATGCAAAAGAGGGCGAGACGCAAGTTTTTTTGTGAACGCCCACATTTTTACTGGCGTCGCCCGGCTCTCGCTTTAAGTAAATAGTCTTATCCAATGAAACCACGGTTCGGACCGAGTCGATCACGTCCCGCTTCGCCGGATCTCGCCGTAGCTCGGCGACGGCGAGAGCGAGACGGGCTCCCCAAGCACGTCCGGGCTCAATCTCAAAATGCAACTCTCGACGATGTAGCCGCTCGCTGCGGTGTCTCTTACCAAACCGTCTCCCGCGTCGTTAACGGTAGTCCTCTCGTGGCTGAGAAAACCCGGGTCACGGTTCTTAAAGCGATCGCGGATTTGAACTATCGGCCAAACCTGGCAGCTCGGCGCTTGGCCACCCGGCGCTCGAACCTCATCGGAATGATCGGCAGCCATATGACCTACTATGGCCCGGCCCAGGTCATGGTTAGCATCGAAGAAACCGCAAAGCGCCAGGGCTACAACCTGATCTTCTCAGGAGTTGAGAACCCTGGCGAAACTGAATTATTGGCGGCGATCGACGACCTCTGCGAGCAGCAGATCGACGGGCTCGTGATCGGCGTTCGTTTTGAGGGTTGGATTGCCGCCGTCCGTAAACATTGCCGGGAAGTGCCTTTCGTGACGGTCGGAAACCGCATTGATGACGACATACCAGGAGTGGTGGTCGACGAATTCCAAGGGGTTCGCCTTGCCACTCGACATTTACTCGAATTGGGACACCAAAACATCGCTTGTATTAGCGGCCCACCAGACTGGCCGGCTACCCAAGCAAGATATCGAGCCTGGCACACCACCATAAAAAAGGCGGGGCGGCAGCCCGGCCCTTATGTTCAAGGGAATTGGAGTACGCAGAGCGGATATGACGCGGCCATACGGTTGCTCAGGTCCGGTCAACCAGCGTTTACGGCAATCGTGGCCTGCAATGACCACATGGCGTTGGGCGCATTACGCGCCTTGCACGCCAATAAAATCCGCGTACCTCGTCAGATCTCGATTGTCGGGTACGATGACGTGCCTGAGTCCCGCTTTTTCGAGCCGCCTCTCACGACGGTTCATCACGATTTCGTCGCGGAAGGCGAACGCTGCGTGGAAACCCTGCTTCGCATGATTAACCGAGAGTCGGTCGATACTACTCTTCAGGTTTTGAGTCCGGAACTGGTTGTCCGCGAAAGCACCGCGAAGGTGAACCGCAGACAGAAGTTAACGTGAAGCGTAGCGGCGTGTTAGGCTGAGCACACGCTTCAGGCCAGAACTCTTGCCACCGCATCGCACCTCAGGAACCGCTAACCGGAAACCGTGCCAAAACTGGCAGGACTGCCGACGGATCCTCCCAATGCGGCATGTGGCCGGTATCGAAAAGGTGCAGGCCAACTTTTCCTGGTAACGAAAGAGCGTCTTGCCAATTTAAGATCTGGTCTTGGCGACCGAATAAGGCTCTTACCGGAGCCGTGATCTTCTCTAGCTGGGGTACCAGGAAAAGTTGCTGCACGCTATCGAGCGCGATCATTTGACTAATTGCTTTCAGGTCGGCCGCCCGCCGGGATTCTAGCATCGCAACCAGTGCTGACTTGGCGTAGGAAAGCGGACGACCAGTGGTCTTTCGCAGCTCGCGCTCCAACGCTTCGATGGTGCCCGCTGAAACAATTCCGTCCAGAAACGATTGGTTAATATAGGTTCCAATTCCAATCGGCGCTAGCAAGGTCAATGAGGCCACGCGTTCGGGGTCTCGAGCCGCAATCAGAATCGCAAATGCTCCACCAAGCGAATGCCCTATTAAATGAAACTTCCCATTTGGAGGACTAGGCAACCTAGAGATTACGTTCGCAACGAGTTCGTCTAAGCTCGGTCGTATCACCGGCAGAAATCCATGCCCCGGCAGCTCGCAAGCAATCGCTTCGAAACCTTGTTCCGCCAGAAATTCACCGGTTCGGCGCCACGTGGTTGGATCACCAGCAAAGCCATGAAGGAGAATACACGTACCGTGTTGGGGCGTACCCCAGCGTAGAGATCGCTCGCTGGATTCAGTGGCTGTCGAGTCGGCCGGGTTTGCCGTTAAGGTGGCATGTCGCCGCACATCCGTTCCGGTGACACGTCCTCTGGGGCCTGTGCCCTTGATCTCGGGCAGATTGACTTCCATATCTCTCGCCGTACGACGGGCGGCCGGTGAAGCCCGAATCTTAGGCCCGGCCGCCGGCTGTGGTCGATCTTCATTAACTTGTATTTTCGGTTCTGGCGCCAAATTCGTTCGGAGAGCCGGTTGTAATGGTGCCCCCTTGGACGACGGTGAGCTCAAATCGAACGTCTGCACTACTGCGATTGGATGATCGACTGCGACTTTTTCTCCAGCGTAAGCGAGATGCAGTACCATCTCGCCATCTTCCAAGGCTGGGATCTCTACATTTGTCTTGTCGCTCTCGACTTCGAGTAAAGTTTCGCCTCTTCGGAAATGTTCGCCCGGCTGTTTCAACCAAGCGACGATCGTCCCCTCATCCATTGTCTCTCCCATGCGCGGCAGTCTCAGTTCTTTCTCAGGCATCGAATGAAAAATGCTATTCACCGGACTAATTTCTTAATCACTTCCGTGATCAGTTCTACCGTCGGAACCGAGTTTACCTCCAAAGCGGGCGCCACTGGAATCGGCACGTCTTCTCCGGCGATGCGGACAATGGGTTCCTCCAGGAAATCGAAACACTCTTCTTGGATACGAGCGCTGATTTCGGCCGCAGGCCCGCCGGTCAGGCAAGCCTCAGTAACGACAATCGCTTTGCCGGTCTTCGTCACGCTGCCGCCGACGGTCTCTAAGTCCAGAGGATTTAGTGTTCGGAGATCAATAACTTCGGCTTCCACTCCATGAGCGGCAGCATTCTCCGCAGCGGCTAGCGCGTAGTTCAACATCCGAGAATAGGTCACCACCGTTACCTGCTGCCCGGGACGCCTGACGACCGCACGTCCCCAACTCGCATCTGCCTGTGTGGGATCCAGTTTACCTTTTTGCACATAGAGCGCTTTATGCTCGATGAACACGACCGGGTCCGGTTGCCGCAGAGACGCCCGCAAAAGATGGTAGGCATCTGACACCGTGCCAGGCAGAGCGACGCGTAATCCGGGCACTTGAAGAAACCAGCCTTCTAAACTTTGGGAATGTTGAGCAGCAGCGGACCTGCCAGTTCCTCCCTGAGTTCTAAGGACCATAGGAATCCCCATCTGTCCCCCAAACATATAGCGAATCTTGGCCGCCTGATTCGCGATCTGATCCATGGCGATTCCAGAAAAGTCGACATACATCAGCTCGGCCACAGGTCGCAGCCCACTCATCGCGGCGCCCACGGCTGCTCCAACGAATCCCGCTTCCGAAATCGGCGAGTCGATGACCCTCTCTTTCCCGAACTCTTGTAATAACCCTTTAGTAACTCCATACGCTCCGCCGTAAACACCCACCTCTTCACCAATGATAACAATGGTTGGGTCCTCCATCATGGCATGCCGCAGAGCCAGTCCCAATGCTTCCCGATAAGTAGTTTCAATCACGGTAAGAAAGAATTAACCGCGAATCGACGCGAATGGACGCGCATCAAGGCAGAAACGAAGGCCAACCGCAGATGCACGCAGATTGACGCAGATTTCGATTCGCGCGGTAAGTTGCTGTTCATCTGTGGTTGCGGGGTTTTCGATGTTATTCGCGTTTATTCGTGTCCATTCGCGGCTAGTTATTTGTGGTCAGGTTCGTAGCTAGAATTCTCTCCAGGCGTTTTCTTAGCGGTTCAGGTCCGGGCTCGCGGTCATCATAAACGTCGCGGAAAAGATCGGTCACCGGTGGCGGTGGAGCGTTGATAGCGAACTCCACAGCTTCATCCATTTCGTGGGCGATCGCGGCATCAATCGCTTCGAGCTCTCTGGAGGTAACCCCTTCCCTCTCCTGTAAGCGAGTAATCGCGCGTTGAATCGGATCCTGTTTACGTCCTTCGGTTTCTTCTTCCGAAGTTCGGTATGGACTCTTATCCATCCGGGCGTGGCCATAGTACCGATAACATTCCACCGAGAGAAAAGCCGGCTGTCCTTCTCTCGCTCCCTGTACCAATCGCTCTGCGATGTCGATAACCGCGAAAACATCGGAGCCATCCACCACGTGACCATCTAACCCAAAAGTGCGCGCTCGTTCTTGAAATTGGATATTGGCGGCGGCGCGATCAATCCGGGTTCCCATCCCCCATTGATTGTTCACACAGACAAAGAGGACCGGTAGTCGCCACAAGGCCGCCAGGTTCATGCTTTCATAGAGGATGCCCTGCTGCATGGCGCCGTCCCCAAAGAACGCGATCGATACATTCGTTTTAGTCAGGACCTTGTACGAAAGCCCGGCTCCAACCACTGCAGGGATTCCCCCTCCCACAATAGCGTTTGCTCCCAAATGACCTAAGGCTCGATCGGCAATATGCATAGAGCCGCCTTTGCCCCGACAATAACCGTCGGCTTTGCCTGCGATTTCCGCCATCATCCGTTTCGGATCAGCTCCCCGTGCCAGGAAAATCCCGTGACCGCGATGATGGGTCGTGAAACTGTCTCCGTCTCGCATCGAATACGTGACACCAACCGCCGCGGCCTCTTCGGCAATAGAAAGATGCAGCATACTGCCCGCAGTTTGCTGTCGGACAAACAGTTCTCCCACTCGTTCCTCAAACGTTCGGATTCGCCTCATCCGGCGGTAAACCTCAAGACTCGTTTCCTTCGTGGGTGTCATGGGCGTCTCCTATCGTCCTCGTGCTCGGGCTCGTCCTCGTGCTCGAAAGTTTGGGTGTTGAATTGCCCGATGGGTCAGTTCCGTCTCCAAAATTAGCCTCTGGTCATTCATGGGCGTTGTAGAAACACGTCTTTCGAGCACGAGCACGATTGGAGATTCGCATCATCGCGCTTTGGCTCCGGCAATCGCCATACGGACATCGGCGGTTGCGCGGTAGAGTTTCTCGTAACCGGCAAAGAGCTCGGCATAGATGGCATGATTTTTCTCGTTGGGCTCGATAACGGAAGAACGGTGAACCATCGCGCGGCAGGCCTCGGGAATTGATTTGTAATGACCAGCGCCAAAGGCCGCCAGAATGCCCGATCCCAGGGCCGTTGCGTCGGCCAGCTCGTTGATGGTTAAAGGTATACCCGATACATCCGCGTGGATTTGTAACCATAACGGTGACCGGACCGCACCCCCGCAAACAACGGCTTCACTGATACGAAAATCTTCGCCTTGGAAAACTCGCAAGATGGCTTCCGTACCAAAACAGATACCTTCGATGATCGCCCGGAAAATATGCGGCGGCCGATGCGCCAAGCTTAGTCCAACCAAGGCGCCACGGGATTTGGGATCAATGTAGGGCGTCCGGTTTCCTTGAAAATGATCTAACACAAGCAACCCATCCGCACCGGGTGGAATGTCGGCCGCTGCCCGATCCAATTCGTTATAGTCAGTCCCGGCGGCAAAGTTGTTGGTAAACCATTTGATCACTGAACCGGTCGATGTTTGTCCCCCTTCCAAAACGGCAGAGCCTTTGTACACGCAATCTGCATAAGCTCCCCAGAGGCCTGGGCGATGAAATACCCGATCGGTAACCGCTAGTTGCAGATGGGACGAACCCGTGATTAAGCCGAGTTGCCCCGGTTCTGTGACTCCGAGTCCGATGATAGCGATAAACCCGTCAGCGCCGCCTTGAATCACCGGTGTACCCGGCTTTAGGCCCAGATGCGTTGCGGCCTCGCTGGTTAAGCCGGCAATGGGATCGCCGGGAGCCACCACTTCGTCCGGCCATTTTTCAGCCAGATCCTCCAGACCAAGACGCCCGAGTAATGAGAAGGGTTTTTCGCCATTGATCCAGTGCCAACGGATGCTGACGTTGTTCAAACATCCGACGTACCGTCCAGTAAGACGATAGTTTAGATAGTCTTGATACTCGCAGATGGCATGGGCCTTTTCGTAGATCGCCGGCTGATGTCGCTTTATCCAAAGGGCCTTGGGAATCATCCATTCGGCGGAGACCGGCCCTTTGCCGGCCGAGTTCAAGCGTAGGGCCGGGTCACCGGTTGCGGCAACATCGGCGGCTTCATCCGCAGCCCTGACGTCCATCCAGATCAAAGTCGGGCGCAGCGGTTTCATCTGCCGATCGAACGTAGCGACGCTACAAGAAGTGGTATCAACACTTATCGCGTCAATTTCGTCAGCGCGAACCGCAGCCGCTTGCAGGGCACGCCGGCTCGCCTCGCCTACGGCCTGCCACCAATCCTCAGGGTTCTGCTCCGCCTGTGCAGGCTCAGGAAACGCAGTCGAATATGGAACCACGCCGATCCCTTTCGCGCGTCCTTCCAGATCAAAAACAAAAGCGCGCACACTTTCGGTGCCGCCATCAATACCGATCACATAAGCCATTTCACCGGGGGGAGTTCTGAATCTATTTCACAGAAGATCACAAAGGACACAAAGAATTAGTTGGGATAAAAATAGCATATCATAACTAGAACTATTCTTATATACAACCTATGCAATACATGTTGCGTCTATGGAGACTATTCAAATTGAGGAAACGAGACAACGGGCTCACGATTGGAGATGGTAATACGCGCATGAGGTTGTGACGATCAGTTAGCTGCTTCGGAAGGGCAATGACTCACCTCTTTGTGACCTTTGTGGGCTTCTGTGGAATCTCTGAACATATTCACACTTGACGAACAAATGCGTCAATCGATTTTTCTCCGCTAGCCCGCTTTCTCCGAATGCAGAACTCCGAACCTATCGCCACTGAGTCCGATCAACTGGTCCGAGCCGCCTGGCTCTATTATATCGGCGGCAATACCCAGGAACAAACGGCGGAAATCCTCGGTGTTTCTAGAGTAAAAGTTGCCAGGCTGTTGGCCGAAGCCCGCGAAGCCGGTATCGTCAAAATATCGATCGAACATCGATTCGGACCGATGGCTGAAGTCGAAGAAACCATCCGGAGACATTACGGATTAGATTTTTGCCGAACCACGCCGCCTCTTTTATCCGACTCGGTGGAACATCCTGCAAAAATGCTCCCTCCGGCAAAACTCGCCGACGAAGGTCCAGTCGCACGTCGGGCAGTCGCGATGGTGGCTGTCGAGCTACTGCGCGAACGAATGCAGGTCGACGAAGAATGCGTTATCGGCGTTGGCTGGGGGCGGACTACCGCTGAGATAGCAAGAAGCCTTCCGGCCATGCGCCGGCCACAAGCCAAATTCGTATCCGTCATGGGATCATTGACTCGAAATCTGGCAGCGAACCTGTTCGAGGTTGTCCATCACCTGGCCGCTAAAACCGGGGGTGAAGGTCATTTTCTCCCGGTGCCATTTATCGCGAACACCGTGGCTGATCGCCAGATTCTGATGTCTCAAAGAATCGTTCAGGAAACCTTGGCGCTCGCCGAGAAAGCTAATTTCTATCTGATCAGCGTCGGCGAATGCGACGAACGCGCTTTTCTTTTTGAGAACCGTTACCTATCAGCCCAAGAGCTAAATGAGCTGCGCAAAGCCGGTGCCGTGGGCGACACGATGGGAAAATTCTTCAATGCCGAAGGTGAGGTAGTTTCCTCTGACCTTAACGATCGCACCTTAGCGATCGACTTGGAAGCGCTGCGAAAACATGAAGTGATCCTGCTTTGCGGCGGGCGCAGCAAACTGAGACCCGCTCAAGGAATCCTGAAGACCGGGTTCGTGAACGGCCTCCTGATCGACGGCGACTCCGCCTCACAGTTGTTCCACGAGATTACTGCGGAGCTGAGAGGTGAGAAGTGAGAGGACAGTTCTGGGAAAGTAGAAAGCTCCTTGAACGGGCCACGCGTAGGCACTAACACGGATGGGTCCTAGAGGACTAATAGGACCTATGGGGCCTGACCTATATGTCCCCATTAGTCCTATAGGGACTATCCGTATTCGCCATTGCGCGTACCCTTCCAGACCCAATCTTCGCTCGCCCGACGCCCCGTCTCACCTCTCACTACTCACAGTCGCAGGCTGTCCCGCGGCTACAGCGGCAGCGAGCGTCACGATAAACTCAGAGCCTTTCCCCGGTTCGCTCCTTAGGGAGATTGTTCCGGCGTGTGCCTCTACCACAGCTTTTACCAGGCTCAGGCCGAGACCCAGGCCGCGTTGCGAGCGGCTGGTGTCGCCCCGGTAAAGCCGATCCCAAATTCGATTTTGTTCCGCTGGCGGAATACCCATCCCGTTGTCCCGAATCGTAACCACTACTTCCTCATCCTTGTTGTCGCACTCAATCTCCACCAGGCCGCCGTTCGGCGTATACTTAACGGCATTATCCAGCAGGTTGCCAAAAGCCTGGCGCATCCGGTTTGGATCCACCTCGACATACCCGGGGCTGATGAAATGGCTCTTGATCTCGATCGATTTTTCCTCGGCAATGAGCTGATACAGATCCGTCACTTCTTCTAACAACGAGGTCAGGGAGCAGCGCTCAAGATTCAGGCGCATCATCCCGTTCTCAGCCTCCGTAACATCCATGAGGGTATTCAGCATGGTTAACACTCGATCGGATTCTTCTACCGAGTCCGCTAAAGCCTCCTGGGAAGATTCCGGCGTATCGGCTTCCAGGGCCAGTTCGGCGGAGGCGCGTAACCGAGTGAGAGGCGAACGCAGATCGTGAGCAACGTTATCCAGTGCTTCCCGCATGCCGCGGATCAACCGCTGATTCTGTTCCAACACCCGGTTAAATTGGCGCGCTAGTTCCGCTAACTCGTCTTGTTCTTGCGTTTCCGGAACGCGCTCAGCCAGGTTCCCGGTGTTAATAATAGAGCGCGCCGTCTGTAACATCTGCCGCACCGGAGCGGTAGCCCGGTGAGCAAACACGGCGCCGGCAATAATTGCGAGCAGGAGAGTCGGTACTAACAGGATCAACGCCGCCGTAACAAAAGGGCCGGTCAGAGTTTCGCTGCGATTAATCTTTCGTCCAACCTGCAGAATCGGGCCGTCCAACAACTGAGCACTTTCCAGAACATATTCGCTCCGGTCGTCCGCCGGAAGCCGGCTCCAACCCCCATTCTGCGGGCTTCGCTGCAAAATCGATGTCAGGTTCGGCAGTTTAAACCACTCCGATGGTTCCTTTAGGTAAAGAACCAGGTCCTTTCGAAAAGTGATGCTAACAAAGAAGGGGCCCTCGCGGGGGTCTGCGCCCTGCGTTTTGACGGCGTTAAACAGCCCCTCGGATCCGTGTTGTTGATAAGCAACTACACATTGTTTCAAAAACTTATCGATGGGATCTCGTTCCCGCCAATCGAACAGAGTCGCCTGAAGAAAGTACAGCAACGCGAAGAGCAGTGCAGCGCTGATCACAAAGGCGCTGGCATAGTAAAAACTCAACCGAACCGTAAAGCTGTGCCAAAGCCGGCGGCCACGGCCTAACCCTGCAGCCGTGGAAGAGGCGGATCTACTCCGCTTTGACCACATAACCGACACCTCGGATCGTTTGAATCAGTTTAAGCGGAAAATTTTTATCGATCTTCGCGCGTAACCGGTGAATCAAAACGTCAACTACGTTGGTCTGAGGATCGAAATGAAAATCCCAGATGTTTTCGAGAATCATCGTTTTGGTTACGGGACGACCCGCGTGCCGCAGCAAGAACTCGAGCAGCGAGTACTCGCGAGGATGTAACTCGATGCGTTGGCCGCTGCGAGTAACTTCGCGAGTGATCACATTCAATGAAAGGTCAGCCACGGTTAACTGGGTCTCTTCAACGGCCTGGTTAGCTCGCCGGATCAAGGCCTGCACCCGGGCCAACAACTCGGAAAAAGCGAAAGGCTTAGTGAGATAATCGTCGCCGCCCGCTTGCAACCCGCGAACTCGATCGTCAACATTCGCCCGGGCGCTGAGTATCAGGACTGGTGTCCGGATCTTTTCCTGACGCAACCGCCGCAATACCGAAAGTCCATCCAGTTTGGGCAACATTAGATCGAGAACCAGCAAGTCGTAATTGATGGCAGTCGCTAAATCCAGCCCGTGCTCTCCATCGGCGGCATGATCGACCGCGTACCCATTTTGCTTCAGGCCTTTGGTGACAAAAGAAGCGATTTTCTCGTCATCTTCGACGACCAGGACTCGCATATCCATAACTTGCCCGAGTTCGGGTGCTTGCGCGAGTGTCATGTTACGTTTGGCGTTTGGCGTTGGTGGGGCGAGGCTCCCGAATGTCCGAAACGGGTTAGCAACAGGCCGGGTTTCCCATCGACACGAGATGATTTACCTCGTTGTGCGCGCCGAGCCGCTGCCGACCGCGTGATGAGTTGCAAAATTAATGGCAGCGCAAGTCCGACCATATTCCCTAAAGCTTTTCCAGCCCTCAGAATATGACACACGCTGGGCCACGGCTCGGCGGGCGCGACGAGGTAATGCGTCACATGTGTCCGGAAAGTCATATATGTTTCGGATGGGTTTTGGACGCTAGGGAGCCTCGCCCCACCAAATGCAAGACGCCCGCACGGCTCTCCTAACCGTACGGGCGTCACTGCTACCATTACACGCGACTCCTCTTAGTCGTTCCCTTCCTGGACGGCAACGTAATGACTGCCGTTTTGATTCCAGACTTTGACTAGGGTTTCGCCCTTACCACCCTTGTTCGCCGTTAAGCGATCAGCGTCTTCCGCATTCCTGACAGGCTGATGATTGATCTCTTGGATCACGTCACCCTCCTTAAGTCCGGCCTCCGCGCTCGGAGAAGAAGGATCTACTTGCGTAATTATCGCGCCGCGAACGTTGGCTGGAATATTCATTTCCTCCTTCGTTTGGCGATCCAGGTCTTGCACTCCCACCCCATGCAGCGCGTCGTTTTGTTGCGCGTCATTCCCATTGGAGTTCGGCTCGTTTTTAGCCAGGGTATTCTTTTGAGAGAGTTCTTCTAACGTCACGTTTAGGTTTAGAGTCTGTCCGTTACGATCGATTTGAATCGGAACCACTTTGCCGGGCGAGGATTCAGCCACCATCAGTTTCAGGCTGTTCTCGTCCTCGATCGGTTTGTTATCGAATTGAACCACCACATCACCGTCCTTAATTCCAGCCTTATCGGCCGGGCTATTAGGCGTCACGTCCGCCACCACCGCGCCGGTGGTGCGATGGACATTCATGGCTTTAGCAAGCTCAGGCGACAGCTGTTGGATCGTTACCCCGAGCATACCACGCTCAACCTTACCGTTTTTGATCAAGCTATCCGCTACCCAGCGGCAAAGGTCGGAAGGGACCGCAAACCCAATCCCCTGGTTACCACCTGATCGGGACAGGATCGCCGTATTCATGCCCACGAGACGGCCGTTCGTGTCGACCAAAGCTCCGCCGGAGTTACCCGGATTAATCGCTGCGTCGGTCTGAATGAACGCTTCGTCCGATTGGCCATCTTCAGATAGCCCTTGCCGGTTCTTCGCGCTGATAATGCCTTCGGTAACCGTTTGGCCGATTCCGAAAGGATCACCGACTGCCAGCACAACGTCACCAACCTCGGCCTGATCGCTATCTGCAAACGTGATCGGCTGGAGATTGTCTGCATCAATCTTCACCAAGGCCACATCGGTAGCCGGATCAGTTCCAATTACTTTTCCACTGAATGTCCGGTTGTCGGTCAGTTTGACCTGAATGGTACGGGCATTCTGGACCACGTGATTATTGGTCAGGATATAACCATCGGACGAAATAATTATGCCGGACCCGAGGGCCTTTTCACCCGGAGTTTGCTGCTCTGGCATTTGTGGGAACTGCCGTCCGAAGAACCGGCGCAATTGGTCCTGCAGATCCTGGTTCGTCCCCATATTTCCGTTACCGCCCTTGGTGGTGACATAGACCTGCACCACGCTAGGCGTTACCTTCTGAACGATCGGGTTATACGAGTGACCCTGAGTCGTGTCCCGGTTGATCTGCGTATTGTCATACTTCAGGCTTAGGGGCGGCTTCTGGTTGTTGTCGTTACCGGTTACAGCACTGAAAACGGCTGAACCGCTAACGACAAGACCAACTCCCGCCACCGCTGCCATCCACCCTAAACTTCGCTTGTTCGCTTTCATGGTTTAAAAACTCTGCCTATCACTTTTGCTCTGCCTAGGTTTCAAGTTGCTTGCCTGAACATTACAATCGTGAAAGACAGCGAGGAAATGGGCCGGTAGGGCGAAAATCTCGGCGCGCGCTGGCCGCGCCACCCCGCGTCGCTAAGTCCGCGCCGGATTTGAGCCGGATTGTGCGCATGGCCATCTCAAATGATCGCCGGGTCGCCCGTTCCCACCTTCGATGCCGCCTTCCCACACCAAAAAAAATGCCCGCACGGCTTTCGCCGTACGGGCGCTCAGCTATACCTAACGCTCTATTAGCCGTTACCCTCCTGGACGGCTACGTAATGAGTCCCGTTCTGGTTCCAGACCTTCACCAACGTCTCGCCACTACCACCCCTACCGGCGGTCGCCTTGGTAAAATCCTCGGTTGATTGAATCGGCTGTCGATTGACCTCGAGAATCACGTCGTTTTCACGGAGGCCCGCTTCGTACGAAGCGGACGATGGCTCGACTTGTGTGATCAAGGTTCCTCTAACCGTATTCGGGACCTTAAGCTCGTCCCGAGCGTCCCGATCAAGGTTAGCCACTTCGACACCAGTCAGCGCGTCGTGCTCTCCTCTGCTCACGTTGGGCTCGTTCTTCGCCAGGGCGTCCGAGTTCAATTCTTTTAGCGTAACGTTAAGACTCATGACCTGACCATTCCGATCGACTTGGACGGGAATCGCGCTGCCTGGAGGAGTCTCAGCCACCTGGAGTTTCAACTGATCAGCAGACTCGATCGGCCGGTTGTTAAACTCGACCACCACATCGCCGCTTTTAAAGCCGGCTTGTTCAGCCGCACTGTTGGGACTGACGTCAATCACCACGGCGCCTTGCACTCGGTTGCTATTAAACGCCTTGGCCAACTCGGGAGTGAGGGTTTGGATATGTACCCCCAGATACCCGCGCTCAACCTTGCCCTTAGTGATCAGGCTATCCGCCACCCAGCGACAGAGATTAGCAGGAACGGCAAAGCCGATACCTTGGTTACCGCCGGAGCGCGACAGAATCGATGTGTTAATCCCGACCAACCGCCCTTCAATATCGACTAAAGCGCCCCCTGAGTTACCAGGATTGATTGCCGCGTCGGTCTGAATGAAGTCTTCGTCTGCGTCACCGCTGGTTACTCGCGTACGATTCTTGGCGCTGATGATGCCTTCGGTCACTGTTGTGCCAATTCCAAACGGGTCACCAATAGCAAGAACGAGATCTCCCACCTGGGCAGAATCGCTATCGGCCAGCGTAACCGGTTCCAGATTATTAGCGTCGATTTTCAAAAGGGCTACATCCGTCTGAGGATCGGTACCGATCACCTTAGCGGTCAATTTTCGCCCGTCGCTTAGAGTGACCTGGATCGTTTTGCTGTTCTCGACCACATGATTATTTGTCAGGATATAGCCGTCTGCAGAAATGATGACGCCTGAACCGAGAGCCTTCTGATTTGGCATCTCGGGTTGCTCAGGGATTTGAAAGCCTCGGCCGAAGAACCGGCGCAACTGGTCTTGCATATCGGAGGAGCCCAACGACCTGCCCGTGCCCGATTTGCCCGTGACATCGACCTGGACGACGCTCGGAATTACTTTTTGCACAATTGGGGCAAACGAATTGCCGAGTTTCGGATCTCGATCGATCGGGGCATTATCTGTCTTAATAGAAAGAGGCGGTTTTTGGCCGTTATCAGTCCCGGAACCAGCACTAAATGCGACGGTAACGCTGGTTACGAGAGCCGCTCCCGCCATTGCCGCTACCCATACTGAAGTTCTCTGTTTCGCGTTCATGGTTTAAATCTGCGCCACCAGAGTGCTCGATTGCAGTTTTCATGACCCTTGCTCGAACATTACAAGCGTGAAAGGTATGCGGGCATTTGGTAGATGCCATGGTGTTGTCAGGCTGCCGGATCAACAGCAACCTGACAAACTTATGAATTATAAACTAAAGGCGGCACCTACCGCCATCAGCCAGGAACAGAACAGCCAAAAAGAACCCAAGGCAAACCGAATCGACATCGGAGTCGACGCCCACCTGAAGAGCTATCAGGCGGCGCGCAAGATCGATAACGGGACGGTGGGAGTAGTGCAGAGCTACGGCAGCAAAGAAGCCTTACTGCTTTACGCTTTGAAGCAGCGAGAGCAGGCCAAGGAGGTACGGGTGGTCTACGAAGCCGGGCCGCTGGGCTTCCGACTGTATCGGGACTTAGAGGCCGAGGGTATTAAGTGTCTGGTCTGTGCACCGCGCAGCGACCAGCAGAAGAGGAAGCGGCGCAAGAACAACACCATCGATGCACGGACTTTGACCGGGGAGCTATCCAATTATCTCAATGGCAATGAGCAAGCGCTCCAATTGGTCAGAGTGCCGACCGAGGCCCAGGAGCAAGCTCGGATAGAAAGCCGCCAACACGATGCGCTGGTTAAAGAACGCAAGCGCATCGGGGCCATCGGCAATTCTCTTTTGCTCAGCCAGGGCTACAGCAGCTGGAGCAATTGGTGGCGACCCAAGGCCTTTGAGCGCTTAAGCCAGGCGGTAGCTGGCTGGATAGTAAAACACCTTGGGCGCTGGGTTGGGATTTTACGCGAGCTGGACCAACAAATTGCCCAAGCCAAGGTGGAGTTGGGCCAGCAATGGAAAGGGCCCCGGCCCAAAGGGATGGGAGCGCCCAGCTTAGCCCAATTGAATGCCGAAGTGCTGGATTGGAATCGGTACTCTAATCGGCGCAAGATCGGCTGCTTAGCCGGGATGGTGCCCAGTGAATGGAGTACCGGAGAGGGCCAAC
>JAFAZK010000074.1 GCA_019239825.1 Verrucomicrobiota bacterium
TGGTCTATATCGGAGGCGAAGCGGAGTACCAAAGGTATAAGGAGCTAGGTGTCAAACAATCGATCGCGGAGAATCAGCTCCAAGCGGCCCAAATCAACGAGGACGCCACTCTGTACGATCAGACGTATTGGGGTCCTTACTGGGGGCCGTGGAATCCTTGGTGGTAAGACCGGCGGACCACAGCGGGCTTAAGTAAATCGAGCCATCTGGCTCTCGCCCCCGAAGGGACATGAGGACTGAGCCCAGGGTTCCAACCCTGGGTTTCGATATTAGGAAGGACGTACCCTGAAAAGCTAACCTAGGGTTGATATCCCCGGGGTAAATTCTATTGCCCTTCAGGGCCTAGGCCGAATGATCTAGGGGATTTCTCTACCTCTAGTTGCAATGCGGCAAGGACGCTGAATGTCTTTGGTGAGACGAATCAGTGGACTTGGAACTTAAATGGCAGTGTGAAGGTGCCGCTCAATCGGGGATCGGCTACCCAGGATTTCTGAACCGCCCAGGCCAAGTGCTTAGCCAACGCTGGATTGCCGCCGGACGGAGTCGCCGTAATCCTCCCATGATCAATCGTTAACGTAACGATTGCGTTATATTCCATATTGCGAGTGGCCATCACTTCTCTTTTCAGGGCTTCAGGGAATGGTGGCTTGGGAGCCTTCAAGAAAGGCTGAGCAATGCCACTGTAAGAATGCTTTGGGACATTCAGAACTTTCGAGTTTTCTTGGCTCGGGGTTTCCCCGCCAGCTAAGGGCGTCCAATTAAGAAATCCAAGAGAACCAAATAGAATTGGCAAGCACCACAGCAGCCTGTTAGGACGGGCCGAAGTTCTCCGAAAGATCACAAGCTGTCCGTTTAACATCTTAGTTAGGGGATAGGCAATACCAATCACCGCGCGCCGTCCCGACGGGAACTCCCCTCCACCGGGCCGTCACTCCGCGACTCCGAAACTCGAATAAGTCATCGCCTTAATCAGCTTGTCACCAAGGACGCGCTTTGCTAATGAGTCCTATAGGTCCCTTCGAGGCCACACCCACAAATCTTCGAGGACGAGCACGAGCACGAAGAAGACCTCTCACTTCTCGCGTGCGCATAGCGCACCATCGGATAAGGTCGCTAAATGCGCATCTTCGACAGCCCGTTCTCGCCTGCACCGGAGGTCCAACTTCTATCGAATGGCCAGTATCACGTTGTTGTCACGAACGCGGGAGGCGGTTACAGTCGCTGGAATGACTTGGCTGTCACGCGATGGCGTGAGGATACGACTCGTGATTGTTGGGGCAGCTTTATTTATCTGCGGGAGCCAGCCAGCGGCGAATTTTGGTCCGTGGGCTATCAACCCACCCTCCGCCTGACCGACGAGTACAAGGCGACATTTACTGCAGCACAAGCGACATTTCATCAGCGTCACGCCGGCTTCGAAATCATCACCCGCATCTGGGTTTCACCGCAGGACGACGCTGAGATTCGTCGAGTCGTCATCAGAAACCTTTCCAGCGAGCCGCGCGCGATCGAGCTCACCAGTTACGCTGAAGTAGTCTTGGCCGTTTCCGGCGCCGACTTGGCTCATCCTGTTTTCAGTAATCTCTTTATTCAGACCGAGCTGGTGCGAGAGGCCTCCGCGATTCTCTGCAACCGCAGGCCACGGGGCGAAGGAGCGGAACACCCTTGGATGGTGCACTTAATGGCGGGAGCTGAGAATGGTGAGTTATCCTGCGAAACCGATCGCGCCAGATTCGTCGGACGCGGAAGAACCGTAGCAGAGCCGGCGGCAATGCAGAAAGGTTCACACTTGTCGAATACGCTTGGCTCGGTACTCGACCCGGTGATCTCGTTGCGACGCACATTCCACTTGCCAGCCGGAACCTCGGTCTCGGTTGATCTAGTAACCGGATTAGCTCCCGACCGGCAAGCCGCGTTGGCGTTGGCGGACAAATACCGTTCTCCGCAATCAATAGCGCTACCGCAGGAAGCAGTGGAGGACCAATCAGCGCCGCCCGGCTCAGAGGACGCGGAGGCGGATACTTTCGGAAAGTTAGTGAGCGCTCTTATTTACCCCGACTCTACTTTTCGTGCGGCTGGCGACGTGTTAGCTCAGAATAAGCTCGGACCAAATGCGCTCTGGCGTCACGGTATCTCAGGTGATTTACCGATCGCTTTGCTGCGAGTATTGGGTACCAGCACAAGTTCGCGGTCTATCGAGCTGATAAAACAATCGATTGAGGCGCATGCGTACTGGCGCAAAAAGGGATTGGCCGCTGACCTGATCATCCTGCTCGAACAGACATCCGACAGCGGGCAAGAGTTAACGGAGCAGATCGAAAGTCTCGTACAAACGGCGATGTTGGAAAAGCCGGGCGGGATTTTCGTGCGGCACTTGGGACAGCTTTCGCCAGAAGAACATGGTCTGTTCCAATCGGTCGCTCGCGTTGTTCTTACGGATCAGGGAGGAACGTTGAAAGAACAGCTTACCGGTAGGGGTGAGCGCTTGCTCATCCGGGGTCACGGTAGCAATGGTGCCCCACGTCCAAGTCAAGAAAATCCGCCCGGGTCGAAATCGGTTAAGCAGCAGCCCGTCCCTACCGAGAGACCCTTGCTTTTTAACAATGGCGCTGGCGGCTTCACCGCAGACGGTCGCGAATACGTCATCACGTTGGATCCCGGGGTCACTACGCCGGTTCCCTGGGTAAACGTCCTGGCAAACCCAAATTTCGGAACCGTGGTGTCTGAGACCGGTGGTGCTTATACCTGGGCTGAAAATTCTCATGAGCTTCGTCTCACGCCCTGGAACAACGATCCGGTCACTGATCTCAGCGGTGAAGCTTTTTATCTTCGAGATGAAGAAACCGGACACATCTGGTCGCCAACGCCGTTGCCAGCGAGAGGCAAGAATCGCTATGTCGTCCGGCACGGTTTCGGTTACTCCGTGTTCGAATACTCGGAACAGGGCATTTCTTCGGAGCTAACCATTTACGTCGCAATCGACGCGACCGTAAAATTCGCGGCGTTAAAACTACGAAATACCTCAGAACACTCCCGACGAATATCGGCGACCGGCTACTGGGAGTGGGTGTTCAGCGATCTCCGCCAACGAACGGCGTTACATATCCAAACTGAGATAGATGGCGACACCGGCGCATTCCTGGCTCGCAATTTTTATAACAACGCGTTTACAGACTGGATTGCCTTTATCGATGTGGACGGCACAGACCGGACATTCACCGGAGATCGAAACGAGTTTCTCGGTCGCAACGGCAACCTGACCCAGCCGGCAGCTCTTAGCCGGGACCGGCTGTCCGGGAAAGTGGGAGCCGGATTGGATCCTTGCGGGGCGGTGCAGACAACAATCGATCTGGCGCCCGGCGCAGAGCAAGAAATCTGTTTCCGATTGGGTGCGGGCAAAAGCCTGACCGAGGTTCAGCAGTCAGTCAGGCAGTTCCGCGAGGCCAACGCTAATCAAAACGCGCTGGGAGCGGTCCAACAATTTTGGGCTCATACGCTGGGCACTGTCCGCTTCGAAACTCCTGATCCTTCCGTCGATGTAATGGCGAACGGCTGGCTCTTGTACCAGGTACTCGTTTGCCGGGTGTGGGGACGTACCGGATTTTATCAATCGGGAGGCGCATTCGGTTTTCGAGATCAATTACAAGACGTGATGGCACTAGTGCATGCAGCGCCACGTCTAACTCGAGAACATTTGCTACGCGCGGCCGCTCGACAGTTCCGGGAAGGGGATGTGCAGCATTGGTGGCATCCACCGACAGGCCAAGGTGTGAGAACCCATACCTCCGATGATTACCTGTGGTTACCTTACGTCACTTGGCAATATGTTACCCGAACCGGAGACACCAGCGTTCTCGATGAAAAGGTTCCTTTTATTGAGGGGCAGCTCCTCAAACCGGAAGAAGCTGACGTTTATTTTCAGCCAAAACGATCCGACGAATCAGCGTCGTTATACGAGCATTGCGTTCGCTCGATCGAACACGGACTGAGATTCGGCCAGCACGGCTTGCCCTTGATGGGCACATGCGATTGGAACGACGGAATGAACCTGGTCGGTAAGGATGGACGCGGCGAAAGCGTCTGGTTAGGTTTCTTCCTTTACGACGTTTTGCAACGATTTGGGAAACTAGCGCGCGAACGCCATGACGTTGCCTTTGCGGACCGCTGTTTGGCACAGGCGAAAGAAATCCAGGCGAACATCGAAAAACATGCTTGGGACGGACAATGGTATCGTCGAGCTTACTTTGACAACGGCGAACCACTTGGTTCCCATGTAAACGAAGAGTGCCAGATTGATTGTCTACCGCAAAGCTGGTCCGTGATCTCGGGAGCGGGAAATCCGGAACGCGCACGTCAAGCGATGCAGTCGTTGAACGAGCGACTGGTTCGACGTGACGCTAGGCTAATTCAGCTCTTAGATCCGCCATTCGATCGTTCAAAACCAAGCCCCGGTTATATCCAAGGTTATGTTCCCGGCGTGCGCGAGAATGGTGGTCAATATACACATGCCGCCATCTGGACCGTTTTGGCCGCTGCTCTGGAAGGGAACGGGGAGCTAGCCTGGGAATTGTTCGCACTGCTCAATCCGGTAAATCATGGGAGGACGGCCGCGGATATCGCAACCTATAAGGTGGAACCTTATGTCATCGCTGCCGACGTTTATTGGGTTCCTCCCCATACCGGTCGCGGTGGTTGGACTTGGTACACCGGTTCCGCCGGTTGGATGTACCGGACGCTGATCGAAACATTGTTAGGCTTACAGCCGGAAGGGAATCAATTGCGGTTGTCCCCATGTCTTCCGAAAGCGTGGCCGGGATATAAAATTCATTATCGTTATGGAGACACTCTTTATCACATCAGCATCGGGAGATCATCGGATCCGAAAACCTATTTAGACGGGAAAGAGGTTTCTAGCGAAACCGTACCGCTGGTGAACGATAAACGGGAGCATCAAATCGAGGTGCGGGTGTAATTTCGGTAGGGACGAGATCCGGCTCGCCCGGGCCTAGACCCGATTGCCGCCGCAAAACGGGGCGGACGAGCAGGAGCTCGTCCCTACTGTTGTCGCCTCGCGCCTCTGATCTACCCCTTTGCTTTTGCCGTCCCTTTTTATTCCATTAAAGGATGCATTGGTTAACCGATAACTGGCACACGTTGTTCCCTCACCCATGGGGATCAATTTTCCTTAGTATTTTAGCGTTGCTTTGCGGTGGTGTGGTTGGGATCGAGCGGCAGCGGAGGGAAAAACCGGCTGGCATACGCACCATGGCTTTAATCGCGCTGGGTTCCGCGACCTTCACTATGATCGGGTTTTCATTCACCAGTACCACGGGTGATTCCGGCCGGGTCGCTGCACAGATCGTTACCGGGATTGGCTTTCTGGGTGGTGGCGTGTTGCTCCGGGGTAGCACTGGGATTCGCGGTGTAACTACCGCCGCGACTATATGGTTGGTCGCCGCCATGGGGATGGCTATCGGGGCCGGCCACGCCGGCGCCGGAGTCGGTTTAGCGTTACTTGCACGCGGAGTGTTGTCCTTAGTTAACCGATGGGAATCTAGTAAATTAGCCGGAGCACGGGCGTTCGTATTTCGTCTGTTAGTCGACCCGGCCCACGGTAAGACGGAGGTGAAGCTGGAAGATCTGTTGGAACAGTTCCATATCCCGTTGAAAACAGTGGAACGACAACCGGCAGCAGACGATCGCGAGCTTTGGATCGTCCACTGCAAACTCCCGCAATGGGCTTACCATGAACTCTCGCTGGCATTAGTCGAAGAGCCGCAGGTGTATTCGATTCAAAGGTAAATTGGGATTAGCCGCGAACAGGTACCGCGAATCGGCCGGGCTGGCGACGAAAGAGGAGAAACAGAACAATCGCAGATGGACGCAGATTTAGGCAGATAAAACAGATCAGGTCAGGCGCACCCGCGGAGAAAGTGACGGGTCAATCATCACTCCATCACTCCCCCGCCCTAGAAGTTTCGCATTTGCCACTCCACCTTGATATGATGTTTAGCGGCGTAAGCTTTGCCCAACTCGACCAATCGATTGAAGAGCGCCTGATAACCGGCTGAGTATTTGGTGTCGATCTCTTGGGCTTTTGCTACCCGTTCTGGTTGGGAGCCGCCTTCATCGTAGAGCTTAGCTAACTCACGATACTCGGCTTTATAAACCGGTAGAACAAACTCGTGTAACTTGATCGAAGTTTGCAACATGTCCCGAGTTTCTTCGCTATCCGGAAGTGCTTTTATCTTGGCCATATTCCCTTCCACTCGTCGAATCTGGTCATCGACGATCTCTTTCCGGGTCAACGGCGTTGTCTGATCCTTGGTCCCCGGAACTAGTTTAACGGAGGGATGAGCTAACGAATACAGCGCCGCTTGGCCGCCGAATGGAGTAATCAGGTTAACGTTGAGAACGGCTTCGTCGAAATAATTTTCAGGAGTGGCGTTATTGCAGGACGGCAGTAGCGAACACAGAGCAAAGACGATGAATGCAGAGCGGAACCGGTGATTCATGGCGTCCGCCCGGGTTACCCGGCTGAACATCGCGGAGCAAGCAAAAAGCAGCTGACGGCAGGGACGAGCTCCCGGCTCGTCACAACCGCTGGCCGAAAACGGAACGGATGAATAGGAGCTCGTCCCTACCGGCCCGGCTTTCCCCCCGACTGCGGCTAATTTGCCGAACCGGCACCGCTTACGGCGCTATGATACTTGGCCAACTCCGCTTGATATTCCTGTTGGCCTTTTTTGTACACTTCTTCCGAGATTTCGTGATTCCTATACTGAGCTTCGAGGCGAGCTCGTTTCCGCTCGGCTTCCTTGCGTCTTTGTTCGGCTGATTTCCGGGATACTTCGGAAGGCGTTTTTGTTTCTCGCGGAGTTCCACTCGCGACCACGGCAGTCGGACGGGAAACTGGAGTGGCCGATGGAGACGGCGACGGCGTAGCCAAAACCTTTGCGACCGACGGCGTCGCCGAAACCGATGCGACCGGCGGCGACTTGATAGTCGTCGGGACTGGATTCGCGCTTCCGGCCAGTAAAGCGGAAGCTGTGGCGCTGGGTGACGCACCCGGCGCATGTCCTTGATGCTTCAAATGAGCGTTTTTCGCTAGCGTGAAAGCGGCGAAGCTAAGCGCCCCCAGCATAATCAACGCTAAGCAGACCCCAGCAAGTACCACCTTAAGAGGACGTTTGGGCGAACTTCGATAAGGAGGGATCTTTTGCTTTGGAGCAGCTCTTAGATGCAGTTTTAACGGTCGGCGACGCCTGTTCATGGACAACGCCGTGAGAGTACACTACAGGATGTATAATGCAATGCGTTTTCATACAAGATCATGTACGCAGAAAAACGCGAAAAATGCCCTCAATTATGGGACCGGGAATGAACCGCCTCGGGCGCCCGGATTAGCAATCAACTCTGCGGGAGTTTCCTTGGGGTGGAGTCGATTTCCTGGACACGTCTGAAGGTTTTGTCTTGAGGTCCCTTCGGGACAAAAGCCAGAATCCCTGTCCAGATTTTCGACTCCACTTCAGCCTCGAGCACGACCTTTCACTTCTTATCTTTGGTATACGCGACGCGCCATACCGTCCCATTCCCGTCCTCGGTGACTAAGAGAGCGCCGTCGTGTGCCACTGCTACTCCCACTGGCCTACCCCAGACGCTATCGTCATTTACGACGAATCCGGTTAGAAAGTCATCATATTCGCCGCTTGGAACTCCGTGACTCACGCGGACGCGGACGACCTTGTACCCGGTGCGCACAGTCCGGTTCCATGAGCCGTGAAAAGCCGCGAAAATATCCCCGTGGTAGTCAGGAGGGAAAACCGCTACGCCGTTGGTGGCGGTGTAAAAGGTCATCTCGAGCGATGCAGAATGTGACTGCAGCAGGACATCAGGAACGATAGCCTGTCCGGCGAGATCCGGACGCTCGCGCGCATGGCGCGGGTCTTCATGGTTCCCCAAGTAGTACCAGGGCCATCCGTAAAATCCTCCTTCTTTTAGGCGCGTGACATAATCGGGGACCAGATCATCGCCCAACGAATCTCGCTCGTTCGTAGAAATCCACAACTCACCGGTTTGCGGGTCAACAGCGAGTCCGACCCCGTTGCGGATCCCCGTGGCAAAGGTATGCAGCGGTTCACGGCCTTCGGGATCAGTCACTAGGACATCGGCTCGATCTGTTTCACCGTCCCAAGCGGCCCCTCGCCCATGTTCGCTTTCCCAATGTTGAATCGCGTCGCTGCTCTTTTTGCCCATGCCTTCACCCACGTTTGAACCGGAGCCGACCGAAATGAAAAGCCGCCGATCATCTTGCGAAAAAGCGATATCTCGGGTCGTATGACCGCCATGGCTTTCGGAGAGCCGCGGCACGACAACCTGGCCACCGTCGCGCGCCTTAAGATCGCCATTCTGATACTGAAACCGAACAACCGAATTGTTGTTCGCAATGTAGATCCATTCCGGACTAGAATTTGACGGATAAAACGCGATCCCAAAAGGCCGGTCCAATCCTTCCGCAAAAACTCGATTTACCGAAGGAGCCCACGTTCCATCGGCAGCTCGTAAGACGCGTATCCGATTCCGGGCGGTCTCAGCGATAAAGATGTCTCCATTAGGTGCGACCCTAATCAGGCGAGGATTCGACAACCCAGCCACAAATAATCGGACCGTAAAGCCGCGCGGAACGGATAAGGCGGCGTTGGCCGGCTGTCTCACCACATCCGGACCATTCCCAGCCGATTGGGTGCTATAAGGTGGAGGCAGGTCCGCTAACGTAATATGATGTTTGACGCCAGGCGCCGCACTACGCCAGCCACCCGGGTCGCCTTTGTTTCGGGAAGCAGGTAGGGGCGTCTCTTCTGCAGTAGCAACCTCGGCGGGAGCTTTTAAGCTAGATAGATAACCAATCACGTCTGCCCGATCCGCAGAGTTGGCCACGATCATGGCCATGGTAGTGCCCGGCACCATCGCGCTTGGATTTGTCAGGAAACGGTCTAAGGTCGAGCCATCCCACGTGACCCCGGATTCCTTAAGCGATCTAGTATAATTGAAATTTGGGCCACCTCCGGCGCGTCTTCCGAAAACACCCACTAGACTCGGCCCTTGGCGCGCGATCGGCGTGTTACCCGGCCCTAACGTATCGGCGTGACAGACCGCACAGTTTTGCTG
Organism: Verrucomicrobiota bacterium; assembly: GCA_019239825.1. Taxonomy (GTDB): domain Bacteria; phylum Verrucomicrobiota; class Verrucomicrobiia; order Chthoniobacterales; family JAFAMB01; genus JAFAVN01. Next base: position 9,169 of record JAFAZK010000074.1, read on the forward strand.
AAAAAACGTTTTCCCGTGACTCACGTCCGCGCTTGGGTCCTGAGCAAGCGCCGTGTTGATACCAGAGCACAACAAAATGATCGAGATCAACGTCCGCGAGGAGGTGTGCATTGACGAGAGACAAAACCTCGCGCAAAGGTCCAAAGACGTAAAGGGAACCGCGAATGGACACGAATTGACGCGAAGGGGCACTCGGAGAGGCGTTGCATTCCGCACGTTAGCCGCGTGCATTTTCGACGGTCTGAATTCTTTGTAGGTATGACGTTTTGAAAGACGCAACGCCCTCGTTCCCGGCCTTCTTTTTCGCAAGAGTCCAACAAGGTGCGCAAAAGCCCGAGAGAGAGCCTCCTTGTGCACGGTATTGTATGCTCGTGATAATTGGCCGCCTACAGTATCGAATCACCCCGGGCGTCGTGTCTTATCGCACGCCATCCTTGCGACAGGTTCCAGGCGTCGAGATCCGCTGGGGCAGCAAGGCCGAATGCGACGCCCCTCCCATCTGGGCGCCAGCGACACGTTTTCCACTTTTCACCTCTCACTTCTCACGTCTCACCTCTTACGCTCTAGTACCGTTTCGTCGATCGAATCGTTCACGGGCTTTAAGTACTTCAGCGCTATTGGCTTCGGCCCAGGCGCACAGCTCATTTACTTTTTCGACGAGAGAACTGCCTAAGGGTGTTAGCGAATACTCGACCTTAGGAGGCACGCTGGCGTATAGCTTTCGAGTTACCAGGCCATCACGCTCCAGATCGCGCAGGGTTACGGTCAGCATTTTCTGGCTGATGCCATCCACCGCGCGCCGGAGCTCGGCAAAACGCAAGGTGCCAAACGCCAAACGGACAACAATCAAGACCGCCCATTTATCGGCTAGGTGATCCAAAATCAGCCGGGACGGACAAGAACGATCGTTGACCATCGGCCGGTTGCAGCCCGTTGGCTTTCTTTGAGTTATAGCGGTTCCGGGAGTCATACGCCGCCTACCGAATCTAGCCCGCAATCAAATGAAAGACAATGCATGGTATACTCAAGGTTACCTACTCTCCTTTAGGTGCCTTCTTGCAAACAGTACCTTAGTATCCTAAGGGTTTCAAGTAACCAAGAATTAGTAGTAGGACGCCAAAGGAAAAGGATAGCTTCGTGAGAGAATTATTAAAACACTTTGAATTGTTCGCCAAACGGCTCACTTCGGGATCAAGAGTGGTCCGGCCAGCTGGGACTCGGGCGGACCGCTCGGGCTTGCCTGGCCGGATGGCGTTGCCTGGTCTGGCCCTAGCCTTGCTGATAGTGGCGCTCACCAGCTGTAATCAACAACCAGCCGCCAAACAGGCTCTCCCTCCGCCCAGCGTTACCGTCAGCAAGCCGGTCCGCAAAGAGATTGTCGATTGGAACGAGTTCACCGGTCGAACCGCCGCCGTGAACCTGGTGAATATCACCGCCAGGGTCAGTGGTTACATCGTCAATATTCCATTCAAAGAGGGCGATATGATCCACAAGGGTGACTTACTCTACCAGGTCGATCCCCGCCCCTATCAAGACGCCTACGAGCAGGCGCTCGGCCAGTTGAAGCAGGCTCAGGCAAATCAACAATTGCAGGAAGTGACCTACGAAAGGCAGGCCCACCTACAACAGACCAATGTAATCGCCAAGGAAGATTACGATACGGCGTTATCGAACAAGAACCAGGCCGCGGCTCAAGTAATCTCCGCGCAAGCCGCCGTCAATGCCGCGCAGTTGAACCTGGAGTTTACCCGAGTGACTTCTCCGATTGATGGTCGCGTGGGCCGGCAACTCGTTAATATAGGCAACCTGGTTCAAGCAGACTCAACCCAGTTGACCACGGTTGTCAGCATCGACCCCATCTATGCGTATTTCAGCATGGATGAACTGGCCGCGCTCGGTTATCAACGCCTGGTCCGCGACGGCAAACTCGCTAGTACCAGCGACGGAAAAGCGGTGGTCTACCTGCGATTACAGGACGAGAACGGCTTTCCACATGAGGGATCGGTTAATTTCGCCGACAATACTTTCGATGCGACCACTGGGACCTTGCTGATCCGCGCCTCGTTCCCAAATCATGACGGCTTCCTTACCCCGGGTAACTTTATTCGCATCCGGATTGCCTCAAGCCCGCAGTATGAAGCGCTTCTGGTCGCAGATCGGGCGGTCGGCACGGATCAAGACCAAAGCTTTGTGTACGTTATCGATTCCAAGAATATCGCTCAATTGCGTCACATAACTATCGGACCAATGGCTGACGGTTTACGCGTGGTAAAGAGTGGGCTCAAACCGGATGACGTGATTGTGGCTAACGGAATTCTGAAGGTCAGGCCTAACAGCCCGGTAAAACCAGAGAACGGTTCAATGGAACAATTCGCCACCAACGACGGCAACCTGCCATCGACGTTCTCCAAAGGAAACGCGTCCATCGGCGCGGTAGACGGAAAAACTGCCAGTCGCTAAAGCAGGGGAAAACCAAGGATGAAGTTGTCTCACTTTTTCATAGATCGCCCGATTTTTGCGATCGTGGTCTCGATCGTCACGGTGCTGCTGGGGGTACTTGCTTACACAACCCTGCCAGTTGCCCAGTACCCCGAGATCGCGCCTCCCACCGTAGTGGTGCAAGCCCAGTATCCGGGTGCGGACCCGAAAACGCTGGCGGAAGAGGTAGCAGAGCCGATCGAGCAACAAGTCAACGGCGTCGAGAACATGCTCTATATGTCGTCCGTTTCCGCGATGGACGGCACGATGCAGCTGACGATTACTTTCAAGTTAGGAACCGATCCTAATATCGCGCAGGTACTGGTGCAGAACCGGGTCGCCATCGCAGAACCGCAATTGCCGCAGGAAGTCAGGAATATCGGGGTTACTACGCAGAAGCAATCGCCAGATATCTTGATGGCGATCGGGCTAACTTCGAAAAGCAATACCTATACCCCGCTCTATTTAAGCAACTACGCCTATACCCAGATCTTAGACACGCTAAAGCGAATCGACGGGGTAGGAAACGTTCAGGTTTTCGGAGCCCAGCCGTACAGCATGCGCGTCTGGTTGAATCCGGACCTCATGTTTTCTCGAGGATTGACGACCGACGATGTGGTCAATGCAATCCAAGCTCAGAATATTCAGGTGGCTCCGGGCGGAGTTGGTGCGGAGCCGGCGCGCCCCAAGACCGAGTTTCAGCTAATTCTTAACACTAAGGGGCGTCTTGTCACTCCGGAACAGTTTTCCCGGATTACTCTGAAGCGAGGTAGCAACGGTCAGATAGTTTATCTGGGGGACGTAGCCAAGCTCGAGCTTGGCGGCCAAAGCTATACCAGCAGCACGTACGAAAACGGAACTATCCCGGCTATCGGGATCGGGATCTTTCAACTACCCGGATCGAACGAACTAAAAACGGCTGCGGCGGTGAAGAAAGCCATCGCGGAAATGGCAAAATCGTTTCCGCCTGGGATGGAATACTCGATCCCCTACGATCCAACCCTCTTCACTCAACAATCGATTGACGCGGTTTACGAGACCTTGCGAGACGCCATCATTCTTGTCGTGATTGTGGTCATGGTCTTTCTCCAGTCATGGAGAATTGCCGTGATTCCGTTGATCGCGGTACCGGTCTCGTTAATCGGAACGTTTGCCGTCATGGCCCTGATGGGGTTTTCGCTCAACTCGCTCTCTCTGTTCGGGATAGTTCTGGCTATCGGCATTGTGGTTGATGACGCCATCGTCGTCGTCGAAAACGTTGAGCGTTGGATCGAGCATGGCTTTTCACCACGAGAAGCAACCAGAAAAGCCATGGACGAAGTGGGCGCCGCGATTATCTCGATTGCGGTGGTGTTAACCGCGGTCTTCGTTCCCACCGCTTTAGTAAGCGGTATCAGTGGTCAATTCTACCGTCAGTTCGCGCTAACCATTGCCATCGCCACCCTGATCTCAGCGTTTAATTCGCTTACGTTGAGCCCGGCGCTGGCGGCGATTCTCATCAAACCGGGGCACGCCAAAAAAGATCTTTTTACCCGGCTCATCGATCTTTTGCTGGGATGGTTTTTCCGCTTGTTCAATCGAACATTTGATTTTGGGATTAGCGCGTACGGCAAGCTGGTGCAGCGGTTGCTACGAATCACTGGGCTAGCACTCGTGGTCTATCTCGGCCTGATCATTCTGACTGGTACTCTGTTCAAGACAGTACCGGCCGGTTTCATCCCAACGATGGACCAGGGCTACCTGATCGTCTTTGCTCAACTACCGGACGGTGCGTCTTTACAGCGAACCGACGACGTCGAGCGCAAGATCGGAGCCATCGGAAAGGACATGCCGGGCGTCGAGCTCACCTTTGCTATCGAAGGCTTATCGATTCTCGATAACACCACTAAGTCGAACGCGTTGACGATATTTTTTCCGCTAAAACCCTTTAGTGAACGGATGGGTCACCCGGAACAGTCCGCTAACGCCATCGTTAAGAAGTTGCAGGGCGCCTTTTCGTCGATTCAGGATGCTTTTGTCATAGCGATCCAGCCTCCTTCGGTGCGCGGGCTGGGCAATGCCGGTGGTTTCCAACTCGAGATCGAGGACCGGCGAAATGCAGGTCTGCCAGCATTGCAACAAGTAGCGGACTCGGTCGCGGCTGCCGCTAACGCCGAACCCGGTCTAACCAACGTGTTTACGACATTTCGTTCTGGCGTGCCCCAGCTCTTTCTCAATATCGATCGAGAAAAGGTGCAGACCCTAGATGTGCCGATCAGTTCGGTGTTCGACACTTTGCAAACTTATCTGGGTACGAATTATGTTAATGATTTCAACTTTCTGGGCCGAACCTATCAAGTAAATGTTCAGGGCGACTCCGGATTCCGCGCGGACCCAGACCAGATCCGCAGATTGTACACACGGAATAATGGCGGCGGGATGGTGCCGTTAGGAAGTTTGTTGGACGTCCAACGCATCACTGGTCCTGACGTGGTCGGCCACTACAACGTTTATCCTGCTGCTCTCATTCAGGGCGCCGCCCAACCTGGGGTCAGCTCGGGTCAGGCTATCGAGAAGATGGAGCGAATCTGCCGGAATCTTCTACCCGCCCAATTCAGCTTTGAGTGGACCCAGTTAACTTACCAAGAGGTTACAGAAGGCAATACAGCCATCTTCATCTTTCCGCTTTGCGTCTTGTTCGTGTTTCTGGCTTTAGCCGCCCAATACGAAAGCTGGTCTTTGCCGTTAGCTGTTATCCTGATCGTACCAATGTGTCTGTTGTCCGCTATGGCCGGCGTTTATTTTCGTGGGCAGGATAACAATATATTTACGCAGATTGGATTTGTGGTCTTAGTCGGACTGGCCTGTAAGAACGCGATTCTGATCGTCGAGTTTGCCAAACAACAGATCGAGACGGGTAAAGACAGGAGGGAGGCGGCTGCCGAAGCCGCCCGATTGCGGTTGCGGCCGATTTTGATGACCTCGTTCGCCTTCATTCTCGGCGTTTCACCGCTGTTGGTGGCTAACGGAGCCGGTGCTGAAATGGATCAAGCGCTCGGAACAGCTGTATTTGCCGGTATGATCGGGGTGACCTTTTTCGGTGTGTTGTTTACGCCGATCTTTTTCTCGGTTCTGATGAAGATGTTTGGAGGCAAGGATGGGCCTGATCGAGAAGAGCACGGCGGCCATTCAGTCGATGAGGAGACCCAGATGGTCGGCGCGGGTGAGAAGTGAAAGGTGATTGGCTGTTGCAACGCCCAATCGGAGGGGCGTTCCCTAAGCGTTGGTCTTAGAAGTTTGGTAGATGCCATGGTGTTGTCAGGCTGCCGGATCAACAGCAACCTGACAAACAATGAATTACAAACTAAAGGCGGCACCTACCGCCCTAAGCAAAGAACAGAACAGCCAAGAGCAGCCCAAGGCAAACCGAATCGACATCGGAGTCGATGCCCACCTGAAGAGCTATCAGGCGGCGCGCAAGATCGATAACGGGGCGGTGGGAGTAGCCCAGAGATTCGGGAGCAAAGAAGCGCTTTTGCTTTACGCTTTGAAGCAGCGAGAGCAGGCGAAGCAAGTGACGGTGGTCTATGAAGCCGGGCCGCTAGGTTTCACCCTGTATCGGGAGTTAAAGGCAATGGGTATCGAGTGCCTGGTCTGTGCACCGCGTAGCGAGCAGCAGAAGCGCAAGCGGCGCAAGAACAACCCTATCGATGCGCGGACTTTAACTGGTGATCTATCCAATTATCTCAATGGTAATGAGCAAGCGCTCCAACTGGTCAGAATACCGACTGAGGCCCAGGAGCAAGCTCGGATAGAAAGCCGCCAACACGATGCGCTGGTCAAAGAACGCAAGCACCTTGGCGCCATGGGCAATGCCCTTTTGCTGAGCCAGGGCTACGGCAGTTGGAGCAATTGGTGGGGGCCCAAAAGCTTTGAGCGCTTAAGCCAAGCGGTGGCTCCTTGGATTGTAAAGCACCTTGGGCGCTGGGTTGGGATTTTACGCGAGCTGGACCAGCAGATTACCCAAGCCAAGGTGAAGTTGAGCCAGCAATGGCAAGGGCCCCGGCCCAAAGGGATGGGAGCGCCCAGCTTAGCCCAATTGAATGCCGAAGTGCTGGATTGGAATCGGTACTCTAATCGGCGCAAGATCGGCTGCTTAGCCGGGATGGTGCCCAGTGAATGGAGTACCGGAGAGGGCCAAC
>JAFAZK010000166.1 GCA_019239825.1 Verrucomicrobiota bacterium
CCGATAGCTGCTTCGATAGCCATTGTTTCCTTCGTTGCCAGCCGAGGATGTATAGATAACTGGTGTACCTGGTATGGTGGTACTGGTGACAACCGTGTTGACTGCTTGGGCGACATAGCCGTCAGAAAACACCGGTTCGTCAGAATAGCCGACGTCGTCATCGATGACGTTGCACCCGGCTTGGGTTCTGAGCGCAACGATATTATTCGCGAAGCCGACCTCGCTAATGAACGCAGTGGCAAATGCCTCATTAATATGCGGCGCCTCAGCATAGACGATCTGGCAAATCGCCCGGCCTTCATCAGTGCCGGGACTACCCGGACCACCGAAGTCCTGGAGAACGTTAACCAAAGGCAGGTACCCGTTTTTCTCATCTTGGGGAGCAGTCGTAGCAGGAGGAGGCGTACCGTATTGTGCGGTATTAAAGCTATCGGACAGGACGCCGACCGTAATGCCGTCCCCGTTGAGACCTTGTTTGTTGAGCTTGGCCGTTTCAAGGATCGCGCGTGACTGCGAAGAAAACTTACCTCGGGCGATTGGAGGAGCTTCCATGGTCAACGCTCGAACTCCCTTAATAACCGAAGCGTTCTTGAGTTGGTCTGTCGGAACATAGGCAGCAAGGATGCCATGACGAAAATTAGCGTTGCGATCTAACACTTGGCCCTGCAAGGACGCGATGTTTGCTGCAACCTCGTCAATCGAGCGTCCTCCGTCGAGCATCACATGGACTAGGACACGATCCTGAGCGTCGAATCGGCCGCGGATTAGTGCTTTGTCCGCATCGGCTACCCTTGCAATTTGCGCGTGCACTCCGGCAACATCGGCGTTTGGAACCGATGAACTGGCGTGCTGAGACAAAGTTGACAGCCAGCAATCGAGATTTGCCGCTGCAGGTTCCTCAGCGCTGGAAATGGCGGCTGAGAACGCGACGCTGCAGGTTAAGGCCAAAGCAAACCTTAAGTTTGCTCGAGCGAATCGCTCGGTAAGGACTAATACCCCATCATTAGTCCCAGTTTTATTATAGGAATTAGCTTTCATGTTGATGATGTTGGAAACATCGGGGAGGAAGCCCCGGTAAACCCACTAACTAACCTTTGAACCAGAACGCCCTTGTTTCTGTCAAAGCTAATTCGTTAAACGTGCCGCGGTTTTGCGAAGCATTATAAAACAGTCTGCCTTTTCCGGGAAGGAAAGAGCCGGAGTAACCTTTAAAACTCCAGGAATGCGACAGCTTACTCGCCGAAGAAAACTGCCAACGCTAGCTTGGTGACGTCTAGTGCCCCTAACCCTGCTCCGGGTTCGTACCCAGGCACGCCATAGTAGAACCAGTTGTCGCCATGGGTAATATCAATAAAAGGCGAAACCTTACCGTAGCCATAGACCTGTTGGAAGCGATAAAGCATAGGGTTCCACAAGCCGATCCGTCGTCCTCCGATCGCTTGCGAGACTAAAGCGCTGATGCCGTTAAGCTGCGGCGCCACAAAACTCGTGCCGCCCCAGCCATCGGAAACGCCTCCCAGCACACTCGAAACGACGACGTAGCCCGAATAAGGATCGGCGTTCAGAGCGACATCCGGTAGGTTCCGACCCGGGAAATTAGCGGGCAGATTAAGGAGAACCTGGTCTTTATAGATTACGCTTTGGCCGGGCTCACTCTGACGAATGCCGGTTGTTTGCTGTTGGTAACCCGGTAACGACCAGAAAATACTGACACCACCACCGCCGCCGCCAGGAAAGAAAAAGTTCTCATATTTCGGCCCAACGTATTTAACCATATAATTTTGAAGATAATCCCAGCCCCAGACTTGCTGAGTCGAAACGACCAAGGGCGGCACATTTGGCGGGTTAGTGACCCCGCTCACTATCTCACTAGGAGTCAATGTAATCGGAAGTGTCGTGCCACCGGCCGCAGCAATCGCTGGATCGGACGCGGGATAGTCGACGCTGAGGAAGTTGTTGAATGGGTCATTGTATTTGACGTTTGCATCGTAGGCACCCGAATCCCCGGCAGAGGCAAAGGTTGAGATACCTTGCGCCGCCAGTTCCAGGAACACAGAGTGAAACGCACGTAACAGTCCAATGTGGTTAACGCCGCCCACCGCTTTGAAGTAGTAGACTTCGGATTCCCCCCAACTCGTCGAGAGGCTATCCACCAGGTTGTCTGAAGCAGCTTTGTAGAAGAGATCGATAAATCCCGCATTACTGTTCGGCGCGTCGTAAACGATGATGTTAGCGCCCGGGGCTACACCGCCGGATTGCTCTACATCGAGCGAAGTTTCGTCGGATCCGGCCTTTGCGCTAAGCTTGCCACCACCGTCAACTTTCACCACTTGAATACGGTGTTGGTCGACCTGGAGTCCTACCAGGTTCCAGTAAGAATAGGCATCGGAAGGATGAAAAGCGGCCAGGGTAGCGATCCCGATGGTTCGGCCACTGCCGTTGATACCGGCATCGTAAAGAGGATTAATGTCATAGAATTTCGCGAAGTCGAACACATTGTATTGCCCTGGAACGCCCGTTGCGCCTTTGGGTGGCACTAGAAGGTTAGGCTTACCAAGCGGCAAGCCAGCAAAATCATTCCGGCTGAGTTTGTGGGAGATAAAATGAGCCTCGTCGCTCGGTCCGACAACTGCCAGGACGGCATCTTTCAATGAAGCAGGGATCGTTGCTTCCTGGAGTGGGCGATGGAATCGTTCTCCAGTCTTCGAGAAATCGTGGATACTGAAAGCAAACGCTTTGTTGAAAGCATCCACAGACCCAGTCGTCCTGATGAGCAGATTGTTGGCATAGACCTCTGTCGCCTGAATGCCAAACGAATTGAGATATTGCGTGATAGCGACGATCTGCGCGGAATCGGGCGCAAATTTGCGGACGAACTCCGGCAACGACAGGAATTGATGATAGAACCGTGAATTTCGATCCTGTGTAGAAGCCACGAAGGACTCCAGGGCGTCCAAGTTTCGAACATTGAGCACCAGAGATGCCGTGACAATCTGAGTTCCGTTTGTCGGTCCGAGGTCTTGGTCCGACAGCGACGCCTGCGCCGGCAACTGCAAGAGAATCGCAAAGATTACTGGAAGGACAGCTACCACCGCCGGCTTGAAGCATTCCCGGGGCGAGCGGCTCTTCAGAAAAGTAAGTGAGCCCATAGGATAGAATCAGTTAAGTCCTGTTGTTTCAGAACTGAATGTGACTGTCAAGTGAAGCTGCCTTCCCGCTTCACAAATCCTTTGCCAAATCGACACCTCCTGGATAGCCGGCCCTTCTCCGTTAGTATAGACCAGAAGCGTTGAAAGGACTGATAGTGTGACCTAACCTAAATTCTGTTTTGAGACTTCCCGATTAGCCCGGCAAGCGAAACTCAGCCACTACCGGTAAGTGATCGGAAAGATCCAACATCCCATCTTGTCGGACCTCGTATTTCTCGACCGTAATGGAAGGCGCTGTAAAAAGATAATCGAGCGTGCGAGCGGGAATCCGTTTCGATTCCGCACGCACGGTGTAAGTGAAGAATTGATCCATCGCTTTAGCGGTAGCGTCATGAACAGTGGGCACACCTTGATAATTGCGATAAATTTGAGTAATGGCCGACGGTTCACCATAGGTTCCACGACTCCCCACAGGCAGCCGCGCGCGTTGTCCAGGCGGCAACAGATTAAAATCGCCTCCGATGATCCACGGCTGATTTTGCTCATCCAAATGTGCAAGGAAGCGATGAACTTTGCTCATCTGACGGTCCATTATGTCAGTGCCATTAGGGAAGGCGTCTAAATGCGTGTTAAGCATCGCCAGCGCTGCACCATCGCGACGCGGTACTTCCACCACTAGAATGGCACGTTTTAAATTGAAGTCGTTTGCGATCGGATTACCCGGACGCAGGGGTAAACGATATCTACGCGCCGTACCCAAACGGTATTTTGAGAAGATCACGAGCTTAGTGCCGGCCGGTCCCCAGATCTTGGGATGCGGAACAAATCTCGAACGCCAATAATCTGCGGTAACATAGTTCCGCAAGTCGAGCGGGAGTGCGTCTCTTAACAAGCTGACTTCATCGAGACCAGCCGTTCTCCGGGCACCGGAATCCACCTCTTGCAATAACACAAAATCTGGACGCTCATCGGCGATGAATTTGGCGAACCGGCTAATCGTAGAATAGACGTCTTCCGGATCAACCAACGTATCCGGACCGCCGTCATAAAAGAAATTATAGCGCGTACCGGCAAAGAACTGGGCATTAAAGGTGATCACCTTAATAGCCTGCCCCGGCGAAAGGACGGGAGCTCCGCCGCAATTATGAACCCGCATGTTCTCTACCGGCCGAGGATGATAGTTCAGAAATCGAGACAGCAGGTATCCCCCTGCGACTAGCGCACCCAGCGTAACCAAGGTTTTATCCAGCTTTTCCTCTGCGTGGTAGTCGAGTAGCGGCTTCATGACGCACACAAGTTAGACCACGTGTTGGGTAGCGCGCAAAGGCCGGATGGCTTGGCGTTTGGCGTTTGGCGTTTGGCGTTTGGCGTTCGGCGTTCGGCGTTTCGTGCTCGTGCTCGTGCTCGTGCTCGTGCTCGTGCTCGTGCTCGTGCTCGTGCTCGTGGTCGAAAATGATTGTGACCGAGCAAACTGGTTTGGCGTCCCTCTACAACCTTAGAAATGACTTAGCTCCCACTCTGTC
>JAFAZK010000195.1 GCA_019239825.1 Verrucomicrobiota bacterium
CCAGGACGACAACTAGAGTGCCATTCTGCTGAACCCATTGCGTTAACCACTGCCACATATGAGCCATCGCTCAATCGTAGTGGTATTTGCACATCAAAAAGTAGATGTGGCCCTTGTCTACTCGATACACAAGACGATGCTCTTGTGTGATTCGTCGCGACCAGATGCCTGGGCCAAGATGCTTTAGAAGTTCAGGCTTGCCAATTCCCGTGAAAGGTTCGCGACGAACCGCCTCTATAAGTTCCATCACTTTAGAGGCGGTTTTGGCGTGGGCATTCACCCAATAAGTCAAATCTTCGAGAAAGTTTGAATCAATGATCAGTATGTAAGCCGACCGCTGTTGAGATTTCATCTAGATCCATTTCTTCACCGCCACCCCGGTAAGAGCGCAAGAGCGACTCAAGCAACCGCTTGGCGTTCTTCGGAGAGCGCAGTAGGTGGGCGGTTTCAATCAAGCCAGACAATTCATCAGCAGGTATCATCGCAACCGGCTCGTAGCCGCGACGTTCAATTACAATCTGTTCGCGTGTCGAGACTACTTCCTCAATCACGCTGGCGAGTTTCCCCCTTGCCTCGCTGTACGACAACGTTTTCATGACTTGGACAGTAATCCTGTACAAGTCCTCAGTCAAGGCAGATCCCGGAGCATTCCGTCAGATACCGGAATACACCGGTATTTGGTGTCAGAACTACAAGGCAGAATTTGTGCCAAATCGAGATGACATGAAAGCGGTTTCTAGAGGAGTCTGCCGCAACTGGTCTGCTATCGATACCTGGAAAGGTGGCCGGGATGGGGGGAGCTTGAGAGCATCTTAGGATGGAATGTTGAGGATTAGGAGGCAAAACAAAAGCGCGATATCACTGCGACTATAGCTTGCCTCTCCCTCGGAAAAGCACCTTTCTACGGATCAGAAGGTTCCGAGTTCGAATCTAGGCGGGTGCAAATGCTTGAACAACAGGCAGTTGCATACCCGAATCTTTCCGAAGAAGAGCTGCTGTTAGGATCGTTTCTTCGCCGTTTTCGAAGCCTGCTTTATGCCAAACGAAAGCGCCATTTCCGGCTACGGTTTGTCCTTGGCAGCTTGATCTCCGGCAGGTTGCATAGGTGGAGAAAAGAATATGGCGATCGAGTTGTCGGAAAGCACGGCAAAGGAGGCTTTGTAAGCGGTTCTCTTTGTTGAAACCATGCTTTTGAATTGCGTTATAAAGGTTGTGGTGGGTACTATCGGGGAAGACCATTCAGGCCAGAGGGATTAACAGTTCGCCCATCACGACCGAATTTTGATTATGCAATCAGAGGCTTCTTCCTGGGCCCATGGAGTAGCCACACGGTTGTGGGCCCTTCAAACGAGTTTCGCTGATGATCCGCCAGATCAGCGGAAGCAGTATCTGATTGAAGAGATTAAAGGCTCATTACAAGAGGTTGTGATGAGCAAATGGCCCGAATACCTAAATGCATTGGCGCAGCGCTTTCCTGGGCCAGAGCGGATCGACGCCGCTCTCACCGATGCGACGACCTCGCCGATAGAGCCGGTCCAGAAAACCGTGCAGGAACTGGTCGAAGAATTGTTCAGTCGGCTCAATGAATTTAGTAAAGAGGAAAAAACCGACTTGGCGGCGAGAATGGCGTCGATTGGTTTGACCGTCGGGCCTAGCCGCGAGCTGGGCTTGCCGTCCGAGCTTCGCGGGAAACTAGGGTTGACCCCGGACCAGCCGCTGGATGAAGAGCGGCTCTGTAAGCTTCTAGCCGCACTATTGGAGATGATTGCGGCTTTGGATCAGCTGACTTGGAATTTGTGGAAGACGATCGCACCTCAATCTGCCGTACGCCGGGACTCTGGAGAAACCTCTCGCCGGGTATTTGGGCGTTACCTGGCCGGAGATAGGGAAGTTGCGACTCTTCAGATAAGTCAAATGCTCGAACGAACACGACAACTTTTGGCCGGTCTCTTATCGGCCATTGGACCGGCGGGGGAGACCTATGCGCGAAATCATCTGGAAACCTTCGCGCCCGAAAAGATCCGGGCAACCGTCGAGGGAGGTTCATCAGGCTTTCTCAGCAATGTGGAGCAGAAATGCTGGCGCCGATATGTGACGCTAGCCAATGAATTGAACGGTCCGGCTGTGGAAAAGCAGATTGTAGACGCAATCGTCGGTTACGCAGAACAGATAGTTTTAGGAAGTAAGCGTGGGGGGCGTTGAGCCGGTCAATTATGGTCCATTCCTAATCTTCAGCGGCACTTATTATGCAGGTTCATTGGCATGAAGGCTTGTTTCTGCTGCCGCATCATCTCCAGCGCCTCCAGCGAGGCTTGGGCGAGAGCAGTTCAGCGGAACGGCGTCTGAGCTGGGCATATCCGTACGGGTTAGTCGAAGCACGTCTTTCTAGCGACGAGCTGGAGAACATGCGGATCCGGTTTGACTATCTGCATGCGATCATGCCGAGCGGCGAAGAGGTCCGGTTCCCGAAAGACGCTGAACTGCCGTCGCTCGACATCAAACAGGTGTTCGAATCGCGGGGCCGGTTTGCTGTGTACCTGGGATTACCGCTTTGGTTTGACTCAAGGGCGAATTCCGTCTCTCCCGGCCAGCCGATCGATGCACGGGCAAAGATCCTCTACCGGGTCATTGAAAGGGAGTTCTCTGACGAAAATACGGGCGAGAACGGAAAAGCGATGTTGTTACGGCGTTTGAATGCCCGGCTACTGCTGGAAGACGAGGACCGATCCGATCTTGAAGTGATTCCGCTGTTACGAGTCACCAGAGCCGCCGGCGAGGATGCTGGTCTACCTCAACGAGATCCGGAATTTGTTGGGCCGTGCTTTGTGCTAAACGGTTCAGCCACACTCCGCGAATTGGTCCGCGATCTGACGAGTCAGATTTTGGCGAGTCGCCAGGAGCTTGTGGTCCAGGTGACTCGCGGGGGCTTCAGTATCGACACGATGCGTGGTCTTCAGTTCGAACAGATCATGCGACTGCGGACGTTAAATCGATTCGGGGCGCATTTAGAGGCCTTGGTCGAGACCTCGAATGTTGCTCCATTCGAAATTTACGTTCTGCTGCGAGAACTTCTGGGCGAGCTAGCGGCGCTTCATCCGGATCGAGATCTGTTTGAAACTTCTCCCTACCAACATGATAACCCCTATCCGGTTTTCAGTGAGCTTGCTGGCAAGATTCGCCAGTTGATAAGGGGTAGTGTTGCTCCCAGTTACCTGAAGGTTCCCTTTGTAGACTTAAACGGCGTACTCACTGCCGCGCTTACAGAGGAGCATTTGCAGAGGCCGGCTGATTATTTTCTCGGGATTCGCACCAAGGAAGATCCGCAAATGCTGGCGAGGCTGGTCGAAGACGCGGATCGATTCAAGTTAATGCCGCAGAGCATGGCCGGCCGGGCCATTCGTGGTGTCCTACTAAAGGAAGAGCGATTTCCACCGCTCGAATTGCCAGCCCAGTCCGGGCTTTATTTTTTCAGGCTGCTCCGGGGTCAGAGTTCGCGAAACTGGCAACAGATTCAAGCGGAGAAGGTCGCCGTAGTGCGCTGGACCGGTAATGAATCTGCAGATTATGAAATTACCCTTTACATGACTCTTCCAAAAGAGCCCACCTAGCTTGATTCCACGCGGTACACGACATGACGCTGTTAGAACTCTGTGAGCCGTTATTCAAAAAGGTTTGTCTGCTTAATCGAATGGGACGGAAGGGAGCCAGCTTATCTGCAGCAGTCGACCATGAAAAACTCCGTGGCGAGATCAAAGAGCTTTTCTCGGACACGCAGAGACGTGCGAGTGCCGAACCTGGCCTAGCCGCTCAGTGGCAGAAGGTTGAGCTGCCGATGATTTTCTTCGTCGATTCAATGATCGCTGAGTGCGGTCTGAGTGTCTCGGCGAGTTGGAACCAGAATCGGCTTGCCTACGAGCGAAAAGAATTGGCCGGCGATGAAAAATTTTTTGATCTGCTGGACGATACATTGAAAGACCCGAGCGACGAGGCGACCGAGCGGCTCCAGATCTTCTATACCTGTTTGGGACTTGGATTCACCGGATGGTACTCGGGACAGCCTGAGTTCCTGCGGGGTAAGATGCAGGATGTCGGCCAAAGAATTCGCCCGTTTATGGAGACTAATCAAAAGGCGAAAATATGTCCGGAAGCTTACGTCGGCGTCGATACGCGCGACTTGGTTCAACGTCCGGGCCTCACCATCGGGGCTATGGCGATCATTTTTCTCGGGCTCTGCTTCATTGTATTAGCTCTCGAGATTTACCTGTTTCGGGCGGCGTCGCTATCCCTGCTCGATGCGGCAACCGCGATTGCCACACAAGATCTCTCCAAGTGAACGAACGAGAACCAGCGGAAGCGAGCGAAACCGACGCGAACGGAGCAATTGATAGTACCGAGTCTCCTGGTTCGAACGTGGTAGTACGATTCCCAACATCCATATTAAATGCCATGGATGTCCTGCATTCACGGCGTTTCCGAGTTTACTAGCGTGAAAGAGCTCGCCTATCTCTTTAACGTTTTTTCCGGGTTAGCCACCTGGGTTAAAGTCGTCATCCTGTTTTTGATAGCGACGACTCTCATCGGGTTTGCTGCGTTCTTTGGTCCACAGGTCGCGTTGATCGTCGCCATAGGGATTATTTTTCTTGCGCTGATCTTCAGCCTTTATCTGCTGCTGGTTTATTGGGTACGTCGCCGTCGAGCCGCCGAAATGCGTGGCGAGCTGGTCGCAACCGCGGCGAATCGTGGAATAACTGATGCTGCTCTGCGTGGTCGGTTGGAAGATTTGCGGCGCAACTTTGCCCGAGGCATCGAGAAATTCGAGACAGCTGGGAAGGATTTTTACGGTCTTCCCTGGTACCTAATGGTCGGGGAGCCGGGCTCAGGCAAGACTGAAGCAATTCGCCATTCCCAGGCCGGATTCCCTCCCGGACTGCAGGATGAATTTCAGGGCGTCGGAGGCACCATCAACATGAATTGGTGGTTCACCAACTATGCCGTGATTCTCGACACTGCCGGTCGTTTGATTTTTGAGGAGGTCGCACCAGGAAACACCAGCGAATGGAATGAATTCCTGCAGCTGCTGAACAAGCATCGGCGAAACTGCCCGATCAATGGATTACTGCTCACTATACCGGTAGAGAGTTTAATTCGTGATAGTCCCGAAGCCGCGGAGCAGAAGGCTGGTAAAATCGCGCGCCAGCTTGAGGTGATTCAGCGGGAGCTTGACGCCCGATTTCCAGTATTTGTCCTGGTTACGAAATGCGATCTTATCAATGGGTTTCGCGAATTTTTTGCCAACATCGATGATGCACGCGCTCAGCAGCAGATGTTGGGGTGGTCCAACCCGGCTCCATTGGATGCTCCATTCAGATCAGAGCTTGTAGATGCTCACCTGGACAGCGTGGTTCGGCGGTTATGGCGCAGACGTCTCGGTCTGCTGGCAGATCCGGTTGCGATCGAGCCCGGTGCGCGCCGTACCGACGAGGTAGATAGGCTTTACGAATTCCCCCAAAGCCTGAATGCACTCGCGCCTCGGCTCCGGTATTATTTGGAAACGATCTTCGTAGCAGGTGAATGGATTTCACGGCCGCTCTTTCTACGCGGAATCTACTTCACCTCTTCTATGCGAGAGGGGACGGCTTTGGACGAGGAACTAGCCGAAGCTATTGGCGTGCCGGTCGCTCAGTTGCCGACAGGACGTGCCTGGGAAAGGGAGCACTCTTATTTTCTTCGAGACCTTTTCCTCGACAAAATCTTCCGCGAGGATGGTCTTGTCACCCGCTCAGGCAATACCGATCAATTGCTGCTGCGTCGTAAACTGCTGCTCTTTGGAAGTGGCGCCATAGCCTTGGTTGCACTGTTGTTATTCGGATTGTTAGGCTACAACTCTCTCCAACAGCGCGTACTTGCACAAAGCGGCTTTTGGGCCCGGGCTACGGAAGGCTGGAGTAACCGGACATGGGATCCAATCGTAGTTGCTGATCCCGCTGGTAGCTGGCTTTATCGGTATGAAGGGGATCAACCTGTGGGTCCTGGACTGACTGATCAGACGCGCGCTGATTTTCACGGCTCGGAATTGAGTTTAGCGGAGTATCAGGCTGCTTTGCGCGAACTAGCCGCGGAATCCCTTCACATTCCTTTGGTTTTTAAGCTGTTCTCTTACGTAGGGGGTGATCTCGATCGAGAGCGCCAGAGGGCTCAAAGAATCCTTTTTGAGGATAGTGTAATCAAACCTCTGCTTACTGCTGCCCGTCTGAAGATGAGTCAGAGCAACCCGGAATCCCCTACTACCGGCACGCCTGATCCTCGTCCTCCTGAACGGGTACATGCTTTGGAAGCCAAAGCACTAGCTGCTTTAATCCGGATCGAAATTGCAATTCTGCAACCGCCAGGCTCAGCAACGGACGACGCGCTCGGAGCGAGCTTCATCCCGCCACTGCTGGAGTATGTGGCCGGGCAGGAAAACTCTGCTCGGTTGGCTGAAACGATGACCTGGACTTATACGGAAAACCAGGATGGCCATGCGAAATGGCCGCCAAAATGGGCGAGCGGCGGAACCACTCTCGGTGACAATACCGCCATCCGCTTTGGGGTTGAACGGCTGCTTGCGGATGCGCGTAAGCGAATTCAGAACCGAACGACAGATTTGCAGCTCCTAGTTGATCTGGCTGCGGCTGTAAAAGATTACGAGGCTACAGAGACCGACCTCTCGACCAAAGCCAGCATCAAGGATGATCCGGTGACGAGTGACCAGGAGGTGGCAACGCTTTTCGAAAAGCTCCAGGCCAGGAAAGTTGCGCTTGAGGAAAAGCTGGCGACAGCGCGACAGGCTGGGCTTTTCGAGGACGGGCCCGAAACACTTAGCGCTGCTTATCAGCGACTGAGCGGTGGATATCAGTCCGAACTTTCTCAGATCGCTAGCATTCTCCGGGACATTGAAAAGGTGCTACCGACGCCGGATCCGAAGGACAAAGCGGTCACCAAGGTGCTCGAATCGAAGGACTCGGACGATCCGAAGTACGCGCTGCTCCGCGACCTGAAAGTGAGGCTCTCAGATATCAGCCAACAGCTTAAAACACAGGTCGCCAGTACGATTAGCCAGCAACAAATCGATGAGTTTAAGACCCTGGACGAATCCGTGCTTGCGGAGGGTACAGATAAGAAGCCGGTCTATCTCTGGCGTTGGGATTTGTACCACCAATGTCGAGCAGGAGCTCCAGAGTATCATTATACAGACAAGATGAGTCTGATCGGAGACAACTGGAGGACGCTCCAGCAATTATCCACAGCGATTGGCGCGCTTCGCGCAAAGGTAGCCGATTACCAGGGTAAGCTGAAGGAACAGTTTTCGACAACCTGCACGTATCTTTTACGAAGAACCGAGGATACACAGCGGGAGACCTTCGCGCGCCAATATTTGCGACAAGCCAGGGCGGTCTTACGAGCTCAGGTGCGTTTTCCGTTGCTTTGGCCCCCTTCGGCGGATAACCAGGCGTTGAACATCGATCAAGTCAAGCAGGTGAAGACGGTTCTCGGCCTCATCCGCCAAGATCTACAATCGGATGTTCTAACGAAGATGGGGACAGGATCCCGTCAGCCACTCACAGATTTTGCGAAGGGTCTTGGCCCAGTTTACGTGATATTGGACGCTCTCCTCAAACCGGATGGCTCTCCATCTACCGTTACTGTCACGCTCCTAAATGGTCAGGCCCAGCGCCAATTGTCCGGTCCTGACTACGCTGCCACGCCGGCGCCGACGGCGATTACGACATCAGATAATCGTTCGCTGGTCAGCAAGCTGTTTACCAGCGCTTCTGCGACGCCAACGCCGGCTCTGACCTTGGGTTACAATCCTCGAAACTGGAACGGGCTCCAACTCATCTCTGGCGCAAAATCGCGTACCTCCTCCGGAAGTGGCGGACTGGTAGGTCTGGATACCCAAAATGATGTCTTGCTCGACAGATTTCGGGTGAATGAGGTGTTCCATTTCCGGGTTTTTCACACGCCAACGGGATTTGGATCTTTCGACAACGTTGACTGCGGCCAGAACTGGTCGGCGTTACGTTTGCTCGGTCGCTTCGGCGGCAAGCCAGTCGATGTTGGTCAAACGTGGCGAGTGTCACTCAAACCTGGTGAACCGACTGCAGTGTGGATCCAACTTGGTTTCGAGTCACCGCTTCCTGCGCTGGATGCGTGGCCGACAATTGATAGCTTGGGGCTGCGAGAAATAGCCGGGCAATGACTCGTTTTCTCAAGATTTTCCTGCGTGATTCCCTGCCTCGAGCAGCTCAACTGGCTGGGTTCGGTAAGCACCCTGGCTGGGACGACCATATCGACGATCTTGGTTTAACCACTGAGACCTTGGCCGCAGTCAGACAGATGTTGTACTCTGAGGGAATCGCCAGCCAATTATCCTCTGGTGTTTGGGCTCGACTCGAAGAAAACGGGCAAGCCCTTGTCTTCGATCATCGTTTCGTCTGGAGCCGGGAGGCACAATCAGTAGTGGGAGGAATCTGGGCCTCAAACGATGGCAAAGGCCGAGCCCATTTTCCGATGATCATTTGCCTGCAAATCGGGTTAAATGGTTCGCGAGCAATTCACCGTTTTTTAGCGCCAGTTGAGGACCTTGCGGCTGTTTGTAAAACGGCCAGGGATCAGCAGACATTTCGAGACACCTTCGTCGCAACACAGCTTCGACTGAGCTCGGAGACGTTCCCAGATCCGGCGCCAGGAGCTTCCCTTGTCAATCTAACCGAGCAACAAGAGCAAGTCATCCTTAACGGCATGGTCGCTCTTTCGCAGGGGATTAAAAAGTATAGAAAACTGGGAGCTCGCGATGGGGACAAAAGCATGCATTTTCGGCTGCCACCGATCTCGACACAAACCCAAGAGAGCCTTGAGTTCTGGTCGCGTTATCTGGAAACTCGGCTCGACGTTCGATTTCCCTGTTTGACCATCGCATCTACCGGCCTTGGTCCGGTCGATATCATCGCAGGAAAACCTGAGCCTGACGATTTTTTTTGCTTACGAGCCGCGGAGACAGGTCTGCCCATGACGCAGCCCGCAGCAACGGACAAACATCTCGCCGATGTGCAAATGCAGGCAAAGATCGATCTGCGTTTATTTGAACTCGGCTCGACCGAATGGACGCCTTCGCGGCAAAGGCGTTGGTGGCCGTTCAAATAGATTTTACATGCCCAGGCCGCAAGAATGTGATGTGCCAGGAGAACACTTATTTCAAGATCGGTGACAACTCAGACCATTGTTTGTACTCTGAGGCTTTGAATTTTCTGTAGAACTCTACCCCATGGCTAAACGCATCGGTAAGTGCACCAATTATTCGGGCTGTAAGCTAGCCTATCGTAACGAACAGATTAATGTAGTAACTAAGGAATTTCGCTGTCCGGAGTGTGGCTCCCCTTTGGAGCCGGTCGGTCCCAAAAGAGATTCTCCTTTGATGGCCATTGTTATTATTAGCGTGGCCGTCGTATTGGTACTCGCCGTCGGTGCAATCGTGTGGACCCTGATGCGCCCCGGAAGCCGAACCACAACCATCGTGCAGCTGTCCCCGACCCCAAGCCCCGTTGAGACTCCGACTCCGACACCAACACCGTCTCCTACGGCGACTCCGACTCCGACGCCCACACCAACGCCTGCGCCCACTCCAACTGGGACGGTTGAGAGTTCGGCTACGCCGATCAATTTGGATTTAACTGGTCAAGCGCTCGAACAGGTCAAAAGCGCGATCATGAAGAGGATCGAACTTCAGCCGACCCTTACGCAGACCCAAAAGGAGACGATTCTAGAGGCAGTGCAGAGCGCCAAAGCGATGGGTCGGATTGCCGTGGTCTCTTTTCCTGCCAGTGTGTCGAACCCCTCGGCAGATGATGAAGCAGTGATCGTGTCGCAACTAAGCGCACCGCAGGTTAAAAAGTTTTTGCAAGATCCCAAAATCGTTTTGGCAGTACTTGGTTACGCTGATCTGCAGGGAGACAATCAGAGAAATCTCACCCTATCCAAGAACCGCGCCGAAACGGTTTTGCAAATTCTGCAGACCAAGTGCGGTGTACTGAATACCATCTATCCAATCGCGATGGGCGGGACCGATCTCTTCGATCCACACGGGTTCGCCAGGAACCGAACCGTCGAAGTGTGGGCTGGGCTGCCGTAACGACCAGAATATGCGAGCGCATTTTGTCTAGTCGCTAACGGTCAATTGGTAATCAGTCGGCGGCACCGCCGCTCGAATTTGAATACGATGTTGCTCTAAACAGAACGTGGAAACGCAGATCTCAATTCTCTCAGGCCTCTCGCCGCGTTCCGAGGTGCTGCACTCCGAGGATATCCTCGTGGGTCGAGCTGCGGATACGGATCTGATCCTGAACCATCCGGAAGTGTCACGGCGCCACTGTCGAATCCAGAAGGAAGGGGAAACCTGGTGTATTGAAGACCTCGGGAGCCGGCGCGGCACAGCCGTAAACGGAAAGCCCATCTCCGGTCGTACAGCGCTTCGCCCCGGCGACCAGATCCATGTCGGTCCGGTCCTCCTGGCCTTTGGCGTTGGCGCTGCGAAAATGGCCACCACAGTGAGTGCGGCCGGCCCGACAGGTGCTGTTTTCTATAAGGGTGAAGCCGCCGAAAATATTGCACTCGATGGAGATCTAGCATTCGGTCGCGGCGACGACGTTGATGTCCGTCTTGACGATCCGCTCGTGTCGCGGCGGCACGCCATGGTCAAGACCGGTCCGGACGGCTGCCGCTTATTCGATCTCAAGAGTAAAACCGGTTCATTTGTTAATGGACGGCGCTTTGACGAACATGACCTGGTCATTGGGGACCAAATCCAGTTGGGGCCCTTTTCCTTTGTTTACGATGGCAGGAGTCTTCATCGCGTACGCCGATTCTCGGTCGGACGAATCGTGGCCGTTGGCTTGACTAAGGAGGCCGATACCGGGCCAATTTTAATGAGAGCAAATTTCCTCGCCGAACCGGGTCAGCTCATCGGAATTCTTGGTCCCAGCGGAGCCGGTAAGACGACGTTGCTGAACGCCCTAAGCGGCCTTCGACCGGCCGACAGCGGAAGGATTCTTATTGATGATGCCGATTTTTACACAGATCTGGACCGGCTCCGTTCCCTTTTTGGTTACGTTCCCCAGGATGACATTGTTCACACTGACCTCACCGCTGCCCAGGCCTTAACCTTCGCCGCTCGCCTTCGACTTGCCGCTGGGACACCGCGATCCGAAATCGCCAAATTGGTCAACCGCACCATCTCTAACCTTGGACTTGCTGACCGAGTAAACTTGAAAATCCACCGACTGTCCGGCGGCCAGCGGAAAAGAGTAAGTGTTGGCGTGGAATTACTCAGCCGGCCGCCCATCTTGTTCTTGGACGAACCGACTTCCGGCCTAGATCCATTGGCCGAATTCAAAGTAATGGAGCTGTTACGAGGGCTTGCTGATAATGGTTGCACAGTCGTCTGCACCACACACGTCATGGAGAACGTGTACTTGATGGATCAAATCGTGATCCTCTCAAAGGGCTACGTTGCATTCCAAGGTTCACCGGACGAAGCCCAGACCAAGTTCGGTGTTTCGCGACTTGCCTCGCTATATGGTGCTCTCCAGAACCATGAGCCACAGCCCATTGCCAGTTCTGAGCCTCTGCTCCCTGCGGAGTGCGAAACGCGAAAGCCGCCAGCCGACTTGGCCAGACCAAAAAAAGCATTCTCTTTACCTATTTTGTTAGAGCGTCAACTTGCGATCTTTCGGTCCGATCCCAAGAACCTGGCTATGATGTTGGCCCAACCGATTGTCATTGGAATATTGGTTGCTTGTGCGACCAGCGATGCTCCGCTAACGCAGTTTTATATTTATGTCGCCACGCTTTGGTTCGGGTCCAGCAATTCAGCCCAAGAAATTGTACGGGAGTTACCGATCTATCGCCGTGAACGGTTGGTGGGTTTAAGCCGATCGGATTATCTGGCGAGCAAATTTGTCTGGCTGGGAGGGATGACTGTGATTCAGTCGCTGCTTTTGTATGCGTGCATCGCGATCATCAGACTGGGTATCCATGGTACCGCTCAGTGGCAGCTGATCGGCCTGATTTTACTGGCGTTCGCCGCTACGGGGATCGGTTTAACTATTTCGGCCTTTGCCACATCGCCGGTGCAGGCGGCAATGTTAGTTCCTTTATTTCTCATCCCACAAATTGTGTTCTCTGGATTTAGTCCTCCCGCTAAAGATATGTCACTGCCGGTGCTGTGGCTCAGTCAGATCATGCCAAGTTTCGCGTCAGAGCGGATCTCCGACACAAGCCTTCTTTTGGATCAAAAGATCACCGGAAATCTCATCACGGAATACAGGACACCCTACTGGAACACCAACAAGTGGTATCACGCACAAACGGGACAAGACCTGCTGAACGGCACTATCTACGCAGAGAAACGTCCGGTATTCGTTGCCTATCTGTCACTCGTCTTGTGGACACTCTTTTCATTCGCAGCCTCTTTTTGGTTATTGGCCCGAAGAGAGCGAGCGTGAGGCCAGGGCCAAGTATTTCTTTAGAAACAAGGCTCGTTGTCGAGCTAGTCGCAGGCGGGAATAGGCGTGCAGGGCCCGGTATCTGCAAAAGGCAATTTCTTGTATTTTGCTAACTTATAAGCATTCCGTCTCGTGCTAGCGACTGCAGCCCGGCCGGAAGTTGCCTTTCGATCGCAGCAGGAATCTGGTCCTGATCTGTGACCTGAACGCCTTTTTCAAAGATCGGGCCCCCGGTGGACTTCGCGAATTCGATCATGTCTCGCGTTAGCATCGCTCGATCGCGCGTGCCGTCTAAGAGCAATACCAACTGACGAGCGAACGGATCCGGGAATCTGCGAGAAATATGGAGTTGATTAGTTGCTGATTCTCCATGGGTTAACTGAAATCTGGCCAATTTGGTGGTAGCAGGGCGGTCCGTTACCCGATTTACCACTTTCGGTTGCCAGATATTCAGCCCCAAGAAGCCGCCACTATGGGTCGTTCGCAGGACCTGCGCTAGTTTTGTGGCGTCAACAGCTTCGTCTGCCTTCTCCGATCGGGTGCCGGCACCAGTCCGAGCCGCCTCAACGATTTCCTGAAATCCGATGTAACATGGGTATTGCGCGCGAAGGAAGTCGAAAGCCGCCGCAATGAATGGATCTGCCATTTCTATCTCATCACCCCCGGGGCGCTGGAAAACGATGGGGGAGGGATCGGCGCTCTTAGCATTATCAACCCGGACCGCATCGCAACTCGCGTACAGTCCTGTTACGCGATCAACCAGCCAATTGGGCGCGAGTTCGAGTTCGCCTCGACAGAGGATCGTCTGTCGAAAGCCGCGTGCTATGAGGAAGTCTTTGAATTGTTCGCGGACCACCTCGTCTGCAGCTTCCAGTTCGCGCATCGTCCTCAAAGCTTCCTGGGTCAATTCCTTATGGTTCAATTCGTTGGCGCCGGACTCTCCGAGGAACTGTAATCCGTAGCGTTTCGCGTCCGCCATGAACTCATGAAAATAGAATGGTTGGTTTATCTCACCCAGGTCATCGTGAAAAAATCCTGCATCCGTGTATTTGAGAATGCGGTTGAGTTCCGCCTGGATTGCCTCGGTGTAGTAATCGGGCTTTGCTCGCGAATGCGCCACCAATTTGAGTATCCCTTTTGCCTGGCCGATTTTCTCCGCCGGGCTTTCGTAAACGGAACTGTGAAAGCGCATCATTCCACGAACCAGATCTCGAAAATGATTCCCCGGGTAAGCATTGTAGCTGACATATGCCACCCCTTGCGGATTCAGCATTTCCTGACAAATCTCGAGGATGCGCTCCCGGACTGGCAACGGGACCCAAGAATACAGGCCGTGAGCAATAATAAAATCGAACCGACCGAGTTGCTCCATGCGCGCTTCGAGGAGGTCCATCGATTGTAGAATTATATTGCTTAAGCCCAACCCTTTTATAAAGCTCTGGCCCGCAGCGATCGGACGTTTGGCCAAATCCAGTCCTATAAACTCGCTCTCCGGCAGATGGAACGCCATGGGGATGAGATTGGCAGCCGTTCCGCAGCCCAGTTCTAACACGCGGCAATGATCAACGGGCGCCGGTTCTACTCCCCTCAGGTAGGCAATCGTGGCAAGCCGGCTCGGGTGAGTCTGGGGTAACGTTGAGCTCGGATACAATACCTTATCGTAAACATTACCTATCTGTTTGGCCGCCTCCATGGTTCTTGAACCTGGGCATTGAAATAACTCTCGACAAGCTAAAAGAGATCCTGTCTGCTGGCCTTAACGCGCGCTTGCATGATCGTCGCTGAAGAGTTGCTCAAGCCGGTCTCCGAGGAGGCTCCATGCGGAGAAGATTTATCTTATGATCCCGGTTTCCAGGCAATGGAAACCAAGGCTCGAGGAACCCCAGAAACGCAATTCTCAGAAGCAAAACCTCCCGATTGGAAGGAAGTTCGCTCCCTTGGCTTAGAGCTGTTCGTTCGCTCCAAAGATTTACGGGTAGCCGTTATTTTGGCCGTTGCCGAACTCGAACTTAGCGGTCTACCAGGGTTTCGAGAGGTGCTGGCGTTAGTAACCGGTCTTCTCGAGAGATACTGGGATAACTTTCATCCGCAGCTCGATCCAGGTGAAAACAACGATCCCCTGGAAAGGATGAATATCGTCGCTTCGCTGGCAACTCCGATTGGTAGCTATGGTGACCATTTGCGGGTATTAGAACGTCTTCGCAGCGCACCCTTATGCGATTCAATTCAGATGGGCCGTTTCAGCTTATCGCACATCTTACACGCTGAAACCGGAGGCGGGGGCGGAGGTGACAGCGCAACGCCCAGTCTTTCCCAGATCGAAGCCGCGTTTCGCGATTCCAATCAGGACGAGTTAGTCCAAAATTATCGTAACCTGAACGAGAGCTTCGCTTTCGTTGAGGCGATTGACGAATACCTCACTCGGACCGTCGGCGCTTCCAAGGCGCCCGATCTAACACTTCTATCAGATGAGCTGAAGTCAATGCGGGAGCGAATAGCGCCTTACCTTCCCACAGGCTTGGTCACGGGAGAAGCACTTAGTGCCGGATCCGAAACTTCCGGTTCGGCGGTTACGGCACCGGTTTCTATCCAAGGCGATCTCCAGTCCCGCGAAGACGTCGTGAGATTGCTAAATAAGATCTTGGAGTACTACGTGCGGGTCGAACCTTCCAGTCCGGTCCCGCTTATTTTGAAGCGGGCGGTACGATTGGCGAGGATGGATTTCGTTCAGATCATAAAAGATATGGCTCCCGATGCGATTAGCGAGATCTACCGGATCTCGGGTGAAAAGGAAGAATAATCAAACGGGTAGCGAAACGGCGCCTACGGCAGCCGAACGAACTATCAAGGAAGGTTCTTTAGAACTATAGAACCGGGCAAATTGAGGTGTAGTTTTTGGCTCAGAGATCCGAGAGCACCCTTGGAAAGGACTATGGTTAGGGCACTCACTCCAAACCTGAATGTTCTCGATGTTAAAGGTATCAGCTCCAGGAGAATATAAATTGACAAGAACTAGAATTTCTGGCGAAATCAGAGCCGAGCGGAGTCTTGCGACCAACAAAACAGTTGACAGAAGGGAGTTCAGTTTTGAGCGATTTCAGTGACACGGCTTCTGACCGCGCACACAATCAAATCGTTTTTTTGATTTGGCTTCATTCTGCTCTTTGTAATTCGTCATGGCTCGTCCCCCCGACGGTTTTTGGGGCTGCAAGCTTCGCAACCGAGATCTAATAGAAGTAAACCTATGGCCAAAGCAAGCAGCCAAAAATTCATTGCCCGGAATCGGGCTCCCCGTGTCCAGATCGAATACGATGTCGAGGTTTACGGCGCGCAGAAAAAGATAGAATTACCTTTCGTAATGGGGGTGATGGCGGACCTTTCCGGTAAACCGGCTGATCCGCTGGCACCCGTTGCGGACCGCAAGTTTCTGGAAATCGATATCGACAATTTCGATGACCGGCTAAAAGCGACCAAGCCGCGGGTGGCTTTTCGAGTTCCTAACACGCTGACTGGCGAGGGGAATCTCAGTGTTGATGTGACTTTCGAGAGTATGGACGATTTTTCGCCCGGTGCGGTGGCCCGTAAAGTCGAGTCACTGAATGCACTTCTGACGGCGCGAAATCAGCTTTCGAACCTGCTGACTTACATGGACGGCAAAGTAGGGGCGGAAGAGCTGGTCAAGAAGGTTCTCGCAGATCCGGCTCTGATGAATGCCCTGGCATCAGCTCCGAAACCGGAAACCACACAGCCAGCCGACAGCGCTTCCTAGGATTGACCCTATGGCTGAAGAGAACCCTCAGACACAACCGGAACCCGCAACGAGCACTGCCGCGTTTTTGCCCAGCGAGTTCGATGCGCTTCTCAATAAGGAATTCCGCCCTAAAACCGAGGAGGCAAAAACAGCCGTTCAAGAGGCCGTTAGAACCTTGGCGGCACAGGCGCTTGGTTCTGCTGCGCTGGTTTCAGACGACGTGCTGCGAACGATTCAATCGTTGGTCGGCGAGTTGGATCGGAAGTTGAGCGAGCAGATCAACCTGATTGTCCATCACGAGGATTTCAGGAAGTTGGAAGGGACCTGGCGCGGCCTTTATCACTTGGTGAGCAACACCGAGACGGATGAGATGCTGAAGATCCGAGTGATGAATGTCACCAAACAGGAACTAGGCAGGACCTTGAAGAAATACAAGGGGACAGCCTGGGACCAGAGTCCGATCTTCAAGAAGGTTTACGAAGACGAGTATGGCTCGCCCGGTGGACAACCTTATGGTTGCCTCATTGGCGATTATTACTTCGACCAGACACCCCCGGATGTCGAGCTGTTGGGAGGTATGGCCCAGATCGCGGCCGCGGCCCACTCTCCATTCATTGCTGGAGCTTCGTCGACGGTGATGAATATGGATTCGTGGCGTGAACTCAGCGATCCGCGCGATCTAACCAAAATCTTCCAGACTCCTGAATACGCATCGTGGCGCTCTCTGCGAGCTTCAGAAGATTCCAGATATCTAGGTCTCGCCATGCCGCGCTTTCTTTCCCGTATACCCTACGGGGCTAAGACTTCACCGGTGGAAGAGTTCGCCTTCGAGGAAGATACGGAGGGAGCCGACCACAATAAATACGTCTGGTCGAACTCGGCCTATGCGATGGGTACGAATATTACTCGAGCATTCAAACTCTACGGTTGGTGTGCGCAGATTCGGGGAGCCGAGAGCGGGGGCATGTTAGAAGGTCTGCCCGTCCATACCTTCCCTACCGATGACGGTGGGGTCGATATGAAATGTCCGACCGAAATCGCGATTACAGACCGTCGTGAAGCGGAGTTGGCCAAAAACGGGTTTATGCCTCTCTCGCACTATAAGAACACGGATTATGCGGTGTTTATAGGGGCTCAATCGTTGCAAAAACCGACTGTCTATGACGATCCGGACGCAACCGCCAACGCGAATCTGTCAGCCAGATTGCCGTATTTATTTGCGACCTGCCGCTTCGCTCACTACCTCAAATGCATGGTCCGCGATAAGATCGGATCATTTAAAGAGCGAGCCGATATGGAACGGTGGTTAAACGACTGGATCAAAAAATTCTGCGTCGATGGCAGTACTGCGTCGGAAACTCAAAAAGCACAACGACCACTTGCAGATGCTTCTGTCGAAGTGGAGGAAGTAGAAGGCAATCCCGGTTACTACACGTCGAGGTTCTACCTGCGACCGCACTTCCAATTGGAGGGATTAACCGTTTCGTTGCGGCTTGTGTCAAAGCTGCCGTCGGTAAAAGGCAAGTGATTTCAGCTGTACGTGATTTTCGATTCGGCCAGAGTTCCCTGCCGCGCCACGGTGGACTCTTCGACCGGTTCGGAAGCAAGCATATCGATAACTAAAATCAAAGGCGCAACAAGTTACTTGGTGATTATAAGGTTATGGCAGTCGACATGTTTTTGAAGATAGAGGGTGTCGATGGCGAGTCGAAAGACAAGGTCCATGCGAAAGAGATCGACATATTGGCCTGGTCCTGGGGAATGAGCAATTCCGGGTCCGCGCATGTGGGCGGAGGCGCTGGTAGTGGCAAGGTAAACGTGCAAGACATTAGTGTGACAAAATGGATAGATTCGGCTTCGCCGAAGCTGATGCTTGCCTGTTGCGACGGCTCACACTATTCCGAGGTGTTACTGACCGTGCGAAAAGCAGGTGGTAAGCCGGTTGAATACGTTAAGATCAAGATGGAAGAAGTGTTGATCTCCTCGGTATCGACAGGAGGTTCCGGCGGTGAGGACCGTCTGACCGAGAACGTAGTCCTAAACTTCGGCAAGTTTAGCCTGGACTACGTTCCGCAGGACGACAAAGGGGCAGCGGGGACCGCAATAACGGCGGCCTGGGATATCGCCGCCAATGCCAAGGAATCATAGTACCCGCCATTTTTGCTGAATTATGCGGCCGGCGTGCCGGCCGCTGTCAGCAACTTATTTAGATTTTGCTAGCCGGCACGAGCGACGTCCGTTGACGCGGTTCGGTGGGTTCTGATGTCGTATACGAACCTGCCGGCGCACTAACTAATCCTATGGTAGCTGAGCAACTCTTAAAAGAAGGTCGGCTGGACGAGGCTTTGAAAGCGATTCAGAACATCGTTCGAGAAGAGCCGGCCAGTGCGAAGCCGCGCATTTTCCTTTTTCAGTTGCTCGGCGTTCTGGGCGACTGGTCGCGGGCGAATACGCAACTGCAGGTGCTATCGGAGATGGATTCTGATAGCATGATGTTAGCCCGGATTTTCGAACCGGTCCTGCTTTGCGAAGCGTTTCGGGCAGATGTTTTCGCAGGTAAGCGAACGCCGGTCATTTTCGGTGAGCCACCCGAATGGATTGGACTGTTAGTCCAGGCAATGGAACTCTTTGGCCAGAGCAAGTTCGAAGCAGGCATCGAATTGCGCGATCGGGCATTCGATGCTGCGCCCATGAACCAAGGGGCGATCAATGGGGAATCTTTTGCCTGGATCGCGGACGCGGACGAAAGGCTTGGTCCGGTTCTCGAAGTGATTCTGGAAGGCCGTTATTACTGGATCCCTTTTTCTCGCATCCGCCAGGTCCTCGTCGAGCCGGTTACGGACCTGCGAGACCTGGTCTGGGCGCCAGCGCAGTTCGTGTGGGAGAACGGCGGGCAGGCCACCGGCCATATTCCAACCCGTTATCCCGGTACCGAGCATTCGGCGGACAATCAGTTGAAGTTGGCTCGAAAGACCGAATGGCTTGACCAAAATGAAATTCATCTCGGCCTCGGGCAGCGTTTGTTTGCCACCGATAAGAGTGAATATCCCCTCCTGGAGGTTCGGAACATAGAGCTCACCCCTGTCAAATCTGATTGACTCGAGTTCTGTTAGTCCCTCTCTGTTTTTTTGCAAATAGGTTCCCATGGCCGATGTAATCCCGCCGCTTGATCGACTTCAACCTTGCCTGCTAGATCGGCTGACGGATGATGAACCAGCCAAAAGGGAGGAGAGCAGGAATCAGCGGATTGTATCCCTGCAACGTTATAAGGCAGGAGTTCTACGGGATTTAGACTGGCTTTTTAATGCAAGTGGCCATTTTCCTGAAGAACCAGTGGGTGAATTAACTCTTTCCGATTTTGAGGAGGTGTTTCGGTCCGTGCTAA
>JAFAZK010000318.1 GCA_019239825.1 Verrucomicrobiota bacterium
GATAGCCAAAAAGCGGATCTGGTTAGCCCCGCGTCCGAAGTGTTTGTTAGGCTCGGTAACAGCGAAGGTCGAGCGAAGCTTGGCCGCGAAGTGATTGGCTCAACCAGAAACCTGGTGCTCTCACCGGTGGTGATCGGGATCTGGGAACCAATGGCAAAAGCGTTGGGTTGGCCGGACAAGTCAATTGGTTGGTCTGACATCCTCGGCTTAGCGGCCGATAACCAAGGCTGGGCGGCCCACGGTCATCCTGAATGGGGCAAGTTCAAATTCGGCCATACTCACCCGGAATATAGTAATAGTGGTTTGGTCTCTCTTTTCGCCATCGCCTACGCGGCAGTTGGCAAAACGACTAGTTTGGAAATCAACGATCTTATCGACCCGAAGGTCGGAGACTTTATCAAAGGCATCGAGAACTCGGTCCTTCATTACGGAAGTTCCACCGGGTTTTTCGCAGAAAAGATGTTCACCAATGGGCCGCGTTACCTGAGCGCAGCCGTCATGTACGAGAACCTGGTGGTGCAATCGTACTCGGAGCCTAACCTGGCTTTCCCGGTGGTAGCGGTTTATCCGAAGGAAGGAACATTCTGGAGCGATCATCCCGTGGGCATTGTTGATCGTGAATGGGTGACTCCGGAAAGGAGGGAGGCGGCCGAGACTTACATCAAATTTCTGCTCGAACGTCCACAGCAACTGAGGGCTATCAGGTATGGTTTCCGCCCGGGCTCAGCTGAAATTCTGGCCGGCCCGCCCATCGACACCGCGCACGGCGTTGATCCCAAACAGCCAAAGACAGTCTTGGAGTTGCCGAACACCGCCACCGTCGCCGCGGTAAGAAATTTGTGGCTTAAGAACAAGCGGCATGCCCGAGTCACATTGGTATTCGACGTTTCCGACAATATGAACGATCGGAACAAGATCGCTTCGGCGCGGGATGGGGCTCTGGATTTGCTCTCCTTTATGAGCGACGCGGATTCATTTTCGATCATGCCTTTCAACAGCCGCGTGTTGTGGGATGAAGAACCGCGGCCGTTAAACGACTATCGACCGACCGCTGAGCAGATCCTTTCCTCATTATTCGCGCGTGGCGGCTGCTCGCTGTACGACACACTTTCGCTCGCCTATCAACATGTAGAGCGGCAGCAAGAGGAAGACCCTTCCCGTATCGCGGCCATTGTGGTGTTAAGCGACGGCAAGGATACAACCAGTAAGCTTACCCTGGAGCAACTCTTGGCGCAGATCCGGTACGATTTCGTTCAGCACACGGTCTGTATTTTCACGATCGGCTACGAAGCAGACAACGGCACTGATGTATTAAAACAGATTAGCGAAGTGACCCAGGGACGGTATTACGAAGGAAAACAGACCAATATTCGGGAGACTTTTAAGGATATTTCGACGTTTTTTTGAGGAATCCGAGGAGAGGAGGCAGGAGCCAGAATCCAGGAGTCAGGAGGCACTGTGCCACGCGAACCGTTCAACTGGAGGGGAGCCGCTTTAGACCGTACAACGAGGTCAGGTGGTATTCTTTCCGGTGCGACGAAGGCCAAAATATCTTGTTAAACAGGCGGCTCCCGCAAGCTACCGCACGTAAGGTTTCGTCTCCGGTTTTGCGCGTAGAACACTGACCCACGTTACGCGCCGGTAAACCAATCACACGTAGAGACGTTCCCGGGAGCCGCCTGTTTAACAAGATTTGTGGCCAGATACGCGTCTTAACAGAAATCGCCGGGTCTGTCGGGTACGGTCCAAAGCGGCTCCCCTCGAGTCCAACCTCGCACTACCTGCGGCGCCTCCTGCCTCCTGAATTCTGGCTCCTGGCCCTCTCGCTTGAACTCCTCGAACTCCTTGTACTCCTTGAACTCCTTAATTAACGTAGCAGGGGTCATCGATAAACCACCATGTTCAAGCGACTAGGAAATTTGATCAAAGGCTTCTTCGGTTTGTTCGTTAGCGGCTTGGAGAAGCAGAACCCCGAGGCGCTTTTGGAAGTTGAACGGGAAAATCTGCGGAAACAGATAGCCCAATATAATCAAGGGTTAGCTGCCCATGCCGGGCTTTGCGAAAGGTTGATTACTCAGGTCAGAAAGTTAGAGACCGAAGAAAGGGAATTACGGGCTAAGACCACTGCAATGTTGCGAGCCAATAACCGGGAGGCGGCCGGTCAACTGGCCCTGCGGTTACAAACCATTCAAAGGGAGTTGGGTGAAAATCGCAAGCAGTTGGAGCAAGCGGAAAAGACCTATCAAGAGCTGATTCGAGCCCGGGACGTGGCGGTAAAGAATGCTCAGTCGAAAATCGAGGCGTTACGGTTCAGTCTCGATGACCTCAAGATTAAGAAGGCGACCGCCGAGTTGACCCAGATGGCTTCCGGTATGGTTACGCAAATCGGTGGAGCAGGGGACACCTTGGAGCGCCTTCAGCGGATAGTTGAAGAGGAAAGAGAGATTGCCTCCGGTAAAGCCAGAGTCGCTCGGGACTCGCTAGACACGACCGGTCTGAACCTGAAAGAAGCCGAGCAAAAGGCCCTGGAAGAACAAGCATTAGCCGACTTTGCCGCCAGCGAAGGCATCCCTTTGCAAGCCAGCCAGCCGCCGGAAAAGACAGACGAAGGCGGCAGCAAAACCATGGGCCCGGTCTCCCAGTGAGCGTGACGTTCGACGTACGGCGTTCGGCGTTTGGGGTTTGGCGTGGCGCTGCTCGCGAGTTTCATGTAAGTCCTAGGAGTCCTATAGAGCCCTGTCGCGCCGTAGTCCTTGGGAAGCCTATCCGTCTTGCGACTCCAAACCTGGCCCATCGCTAACCCGTTCATGAGTTATCGTAGAGAGACATTGCCAGAATGGGCGAAGGAGATGGTCGCGCTTTATGAAAGCGATGCTGCCAGCCAATTTATTCTGCACGGCAATATTCACGATCGCTTTCTGTTAGGCACCAGCGACGGGACTTCTTCAGGGGCGCTTTTAGATTTCCTGAAAGAGGTTTTGATGCCGCAGTTTGATGTCATTCTGCTTTATGATCTCGGGAACGGCCTTCGGGTGGATCGGGGTGGCGAAAAATTCAAGGAATGGCCTCCGATGCAGATGAATGCGGAACTACCGCGGGCGCCGCGGCCGGCGGTCGAATTGATTACCCGGTTTTTGCGGTATTGCGCAAACCTGTCCAGGATGAACCGAGGCAAAATTGCGGTCGGAGCGATGGTGGAGTCGGCTCATCTGGTAGCTCCCGCCGTCCCTGGTGTGCTCAACTACGATTTAAACGCGCTCGCTTTACTGTTCAGGGAATGGGCCAGCAGCGAGTTTTTTCGCGGCCAAGCCATTGTCAGTTGTTTGCTAACCGAGAACTTAAACGATCTGCATCCGATCGTGGTGAACAATCCGCGGGTCGCAAAGATCAAAATTCCGTTTCCTTCAACCCAAGAGCTGGAAGTGGCCATCACACTGGCTCGGGAGAAATTTTCATTGGCTTTGGGTCCGTTCAATCAATATCCGGAACGACTAGCGAAGGGGTTAACTGGGATCACTATGAACGGCTTGGACCGCTTGTTGTTAGTTAGACAATATAAGAAGGCACCGTTGGGTGAACAGGATGTGGTCGAGCAAAAACGGATCATTGTTGAAGAAGAGTGTCAGGGCTTGATCGAGTTCATCGCGCCGCGCCGCACGTTGAACGATCTGTACGGCCAAGAGAGATTGAAAGAATGTCTGCGCCAGGATCTTGATCTGTGGAAGGTAGGCGATCTTCGGGCTATCCCGATGGGATACCTGATCTGTGGTCCGGTCGGTACGGGTAAAACCTACTTAGTCGAATGTCTGGCCGGTGAAGCCGGTGTGCCCGTAGTTAAGATCAAGAATTTTCGGGATCGATGGGTTGGCAGCACAGAAGGGAACCTGGAAAAGATCTTTCGCCTCCTACAAGCGTTAGACCGTTGTTATGTGTTTGTTGATGAAGCGGACCAGGCGCTGGGTAAACGCGAGACCGCGGGACAAGATGCCGGTTTGTCCGGGCGGATTTATTCTATGATGGCCGCCGAGATGAGCCGCCCGGAAAACCGCGGCAGATTAGTCTGGATCTTGGCTTCCAGTCGTCCGGACCTGATAGAAGTCGATCTAAAACGGCCGGGGCGGATCGACCTAAAAATTCCGATCTTTCCGACGGTTACACCGGAGGAAGGGTACCGGTTATTGAGCTCGTTAGCGAAACGTTATGAGCTCGAGCTTGCTCCCAGTCCTGAAGATATACCGGTGCCGGACCTGCTCACACCGGGAGCGGCTGAGTCGATCATGGTTAAAGTTTATCGGCTCGTACAGACTACCAAGGCGCCCGTGATGGAAGCACTCAAGAAGTGCCTGACTGAGTACCAGAGCCCGGTCCTTCCCGAGGTCATGGACGCCCAGATCCGTCTCGCGATCCAGGAGACGTCTGACATGGAGTTCATCCCGCAAAAAATCGGGGAACGCTTTGCTCGATAAAATGCAAACCGCGAATGGACACGAATGAACACGAAAAAGAGAGGCTAACTGTAGAGGAGACGCAGAAAATTAAATATCCGCAGATTACACAGATTGCGCAGATTTCGGTTTTTTCGCTTGGGAATGCTCGTTTGCTAAAATACGTTCCCAGCGCGGTCGAGCTGTGTTTTGTTCGGTGCCCCGACTGCGAATAATAGAAGCCGACCAAGCGCCTGATCCGAGCCCAAACAGGTTAGCCGGCCCCGTCGGCGTAAATACACCTCAAACCCGAAATCTGCGTAATCTGTGTAGTCTGCGGATATTTGATCTCCTCTCTAGTCTGCGGATAAATACTAGCCTGCGTTTATGGTCGTTCATCTGCGGTTGAGATTTGGTTCTGATTCGTGTCAATTCGCGTCCATTCGTGGTGAATAATTCGCGGCGCGTTGCTTTCATTGTTATTGGACTCTGGTTGGCCGTGATCTTGGGGGTCACAATTCGGGGGATGATCGCGCCGCATCAGAACTCGGTGTTCCTGGTTTTCCGGGATGCGGGACGAGCGTGGCTGGTGGGGCAGCCGTTGTATTCGCACGTCGGCAAATATCTTTACAGTCCGCTAGCCGCGGCATGGTTTGCGCCATTTGCTTTGCTGCCGGACTGGGCGGCGTCCGCTGTCTGGCGTCTGGCTACGGGCCTGGCGTATCTCTTCGCGGTATTCTACTGGTTTACTAGATATAGCGCTAACGGCAGGGATGAGCACTCGCTCATCCGTGAGAGGTTCGGGACGAAGAGCTCAGAGATAAAACAACGCCCGGACAAGCGGGAACTCGTCCCTACCGTTACCGTTCTTGCGCTTGCGCTTCTTTTACCCCTGTCGATCGGTAACCTGAACAATGGGCAAGCGAGTCCTTTGATTATCGCGTTGTTGATCTGCGGATGTCTGGCTGTGCTTGATCAACGTTGGACCTTGGCGGCCGGTTGTATTGCGATTGCGACATTCTTCAAGATTTACCCGCTAGCGATTGGACTACTACTGGCGGTGATTGAGCCCCGGAAACTGACTTGGCGGCTCCTACTGGGAGTCCTGATCCTGGGAGCCCTTTCGCTGCTCTTACAACGGCCGGAATATGTGATCCATCAATATGAAGATTGGTGGCATAGTTTGGGAGCAGACCAACGCCGGGTATCGACCGACCTAGGTTCCTGGCGAGACACTTGGTTGTTGCTCCGAATCGCTCATGTCCCGATCACGGTTGGCGTGTACGCAATTTTGCAGGCAGCCGCGGCGTTAATGGCCGCAATCTATTGCTGGTGGCGATCTAAGCATTGGAATCGGGCTGCGGTGGTTTGGAGCGCCTTCAGTGTAGGGTGTTTGTGGATCACGCTTTTCGGACCTTCGACAGAACTCGCCACTTATATCTTTCTGGCACCGGTCGTCGCTTTTGCCGGTGGCAAAGTCCTAACACCAGTAATCCAGAGGCGGGAATCGTTCGGTTGGCTTCAATTCCTCGCAGTCGCCGCTTATGGGTTGCTTCTTTTAGCGGAAGCATTGAATGCTTGGGTCCCTGTGATTCGACAAAACAACTACCTCCATGCCATTCAACCGGTCGCAGCCTTCCTGTTCTTAGGGTTCACTCTCGTCTGGAACCCGCTAAGATCTGAGCGATCGGATATTGTCGCCTCCGCACAGCCATGAGCTCTTCGACGCGCTTTCCGCTCGCTCGGGGGGGACCCACGCTGTTTCGAAATCGATACCTGATTCTGGCGTTAGCTATTCTGGCGGTGACACTTTACCGCTTATGGTACAGCACCCAGCTGGAGTTGGTCGGTGACGAAGCTTATTACTGGCTGTGGTCCCGCCGCCTCGATCTCGCTTACTTAGATAAAGGTCCGGTGATCGCATGGTTCATTGCTGCCGGAACCGCTTTGTTCGGCCAGACCCCATTCGGAATAAGATTTTTTGCTGTGATCCTTTCGACTGCAACCGGGATTGGCATTTTTCTCTTGGCCCGGCGTTTGTTCTCGGATCGGGTGGGGTTCTGGACGTTATTGTTAGCCGGTCTGGCGCCGATGTTCGCGGTTGGATCGATCCTCATGACGATCGATACGGCGCTCATCTGTTTTTGGACGTTTGCCGCATTGGCCTTCTGGTGGGCGAAGGATTCAACGCGTTTGTTCCCCTGGATTGTGACCGGGCTTTTGGTCGGGCTCAGCACGCTCTCTAAGTATACCGGCGCAATGGAGCTGATTTCATTTGCGCTGTTTTGCCTATGGTTTGCTCCGAGCCGAAAACAACTTCTGAACGGTCGGTTTCTTCTTCTCCTGTTGGTGGTGGGTCTTTGTCTGGTTCCAGTGATTTATTGGAACTGGCAACATCAATGGCCGACGCTCCGTTTTCTGACGCACCGTGGCGCCTTGGATGAAAAGGCGCATATTCGTCCATTGGATGTGTTAACGTTTGTGGGCGGCCAAGCCGGGGTTATCTCTCCGGTTGTTTTCATCGCGCTGATGGTTGTGCTCTTCTGGCCAAGCTTGAAAACCGCGGATGACAATGGCCAGAGCCGGTTTCTGCTCTCGCTTTTTCTGCCTCTCTTTTTACTCTATTTCTTTCTCAGTTTTCAAAAGGCTAGTCAGGCGAACTGGCCGGCAGCAGCTTACGTCGGCGGCTTCATCTTTCTGGCGGCGAAATGGGATCTGTTAATGCAGCGAGTCCGCTGGGCCAGATGGCTCGCGGTTGCCGGTCTAGCGGTGGCATTGATCGAAACCGTTGGCCTACAGGAAACGAGATGGCTTAACCTGCCCCCTGGCAAAGATCCGCTCGATCGAGCGCGCGGAGCGAGCGATTTGGCTGCTCAAGTTTCTGCGTTAGAGACCGGGAGCGGCCCGAAGGTGGTGATCGCTAACGCATATATGACCGCGGCGTTACTCTCGTTCTATCTTCCGGGCCAACCGGATGTTTACATGCCGTTGTCCAGTGCGCCGTACAATCAACTGATCCTCTGGCCGACCTATCGCGACGTCCATCCACACGACGATGCCATCTTTGTGTCTGAGACGAATCGGGTTCCTAATTCTTTGAGGGAAGATTTTCCGAGCATCCAACCTGCGAAGCTATTAACCGTTACGCAGGACGGCCGAACCATCCGGAAATTGTACGCATTTGTGTGCCGGCGAGTTGATCACAAAGACATAGAGACGAGTCTCAACCGCGAATAAACACGAAGACAGAAGACCAACCGCGGATGCACGCAGATTTGGCTGTCGGACTTTGCCGCGAAGCGGCTACACAAAACAGCCCAGGGTTTTAACCCTGGGTTAGGTGGTTGGTAAAAGGTGCCCTGCCTGTCCGCCGTAGTTCGGGAATGCGGGACGAAGGAGGAAAAGTGGCACCCGCTGCTGTTGCGTTACTGGTCAAATCAACGCAAGATGGGCCTAAGCACGCGCTCGCCCGCCACTTTCAGGGCGGCCGTGTGCTACGCATAACCCAGGGCTAAAGCCCTGCGCTGTTCTATATAGCCGCTTCGCCGCAAAAGTCTCAAACCCACCCGGGCAAAGCGGCCCTTCTCTCAGTATAACTGATAGGAT
>JAFAZK010000033.1 GCA_019239825.1 Verrucomicrobiota bacterium
GCCGCGAATGTATTTACTTCGTCGTAAAGTTCTTGGAAAGTGAAGGTTCGCTCCGTTTCTACTTCCGTTGAAATAAAATGGAGAGCGGGTTGCACGGCTCGGTCCTGCAGGTGCCGATCGACCGCGTTGTAGCAAAGGTTGGTTCTACCGCCGACAAACCACCGTGAAAAAGGCGGTCGGCTAAAGTCGCAAACCTGATCGATCGGGTGTTCCCAGTGGATGGCTTTGGCCTGTTCGCTCCAAAAGCTGTCGCGATCGGTTAAGGCCCGTTGGCAGAATTCCTGGGCTCGAAGACTAGTGCTCATTTAGGGGGGATGGGAGAGGATACAGGAGCTAGGAGGTAGAATCTAGGAGAAGCGTGGAGTGCGTGTAGGCCGCACGGCGTATCGGCAGCGCGAAAGTGGGGCGCTAGGCACGGCATCGGATAGGACTTAGGGGACCTATAGGACTAATATGAGTAAGCCCGTACTCGGACGCGCTGGAAAAGGAGAACGTGTCGGACGGGGCGAAAGAGCAGTCCTATAAGTCGTATAGGTCCCATCCGTCGTCCTGCCCCAGGTGCCCTTGAGTCTCTAGGGCCCTGCTACGTCCACCCGGTCTCCCTCTACCCAAACAGCGTCGGCTCCGGCTCGGAGATAATGCTTTGGTGGGTCAGGAAGTTATCGGCGATGACGAAATGAACCTGTTCGATTTCATCGAACAAACGATTGGTCAGGGCCACGAGTTCATCGGCTTGAAGTACCCGGCCCGGGCTCTCTTCCGATTCCAGGAAGAATGAATACCAGTCTAGTCTGCGGATCTGACGAATTAAGTCTTGTAGAAAATTGAGCGCGACGCTGGCTTGAGCAGAATTCTTCGGGAGCGATGCGCTCAGGAGGGTGGTGCAGCGTTCGAGCGCATACATTACTGAGCGCGGCATCGCGGGGTTTTGCCAAAGGAATTCCAGGACCGGCGCGGGTTCGGAGCGGGTCTGATAGATGCGCCGATAGGCGTCCCGGCAACCGAGCAGGCGTAAAAAAACGGAAAGCTCAATATCCAGCGCGGGACGAGCCTCTCGCGCGCGACGGACGGAAGAAGCCACACTGAAGGCGGCGTTAGCCGTGGTGATCGCCCGTTCGACGTACATCCCAAGCTCACAAAACCGCCAACCGTCGTCAGCCAACATCGTCTGTTGGGCGGTCGCGAAAAACTGAGGGATATTAGCGAGAACCGCATCAGAGATCCGGCGAGTCGTTCTTCGGGCTTCGGCCTCGGGTGCATCCTCTGCCAGGCGCCGCCGTTGAAACTGGGCACGGAGTAGGGAAAGAACGGACCAAGCTTCTGGACTAATCACTTCACGAAGAGAACTCGCGTTGGCCAGTCCGCGCCGAATCATGGTTGTTACAGAGCCGGCTTGCTCCGGATCGAGCATGAGGTAGTAGCGTTCCTTAACACTATTAATGCCGCGGCGCCGGCGGCGTCCCGAGGTTTCCAAGGGAGGCAACAGCTGATTCCAGATCGGACGATAGAGTTTCCGTTCCGCCAGGGTCAGCTCCTCCATTTCGATCGTCTCGATGTACTGGATCATTTTCGAGACGTGCAAAGCGCGTTCGAGATAACGGCCCAGCCAGTAAAACCCTTCCGCGACCCGGCTGGTAACCTGTCGAGTCGGCAAGATCCAAGGACGCCGAAAGGAAGGAGCGGCGGCCGGTGCCGTCGGTTGTGCGCGTATTACCCAGGTGTCTTTTCCGCCACCACCGTGCTCCGACTCGGTACGCCCTTTGGTCGATGACGATAGACGGGTGAGCGCGCCCGGAAAAACATTGAAACCGGCGCCGTCACGCATCCCGTAAACGATGTGATCCTGAAGTCGTTCAACCAACTTGCCTTTAACCGAGCAAAGCGTTCGCGCGGTGTCATCGATCGGTTGGGCCACGTAAAGGTGAGGGGCCTTTCGCACTACGTTCTCGATCTCCAGAGCGCCTTTCTCTGACTGTTGCAACGAGAGGAAACGCTCTCCGGTGAGGTACCGAATTTGAAATGAATCGAGGTTCCCCAGGACCATCTCCCGTTGATCCAGGTCCCCGAGCCAGTAGGTCGTCAGGGTCGGCAAGATGGGCCATTCTCCCAGGTAAAATCGGATGATAGCGCTGGCGAAATGTAACAAGCTTCGGTCATCGGCCAGTTGGGCCCCCACTGCATTGACGAGGGTAACGGTTCCTTTGCGTAGACAATGGACCAGACCGGGCACTCCCAAACGACTATCGGTATTGAAAACTAACGGATCTAGCCAGGGATCCGCGACCCGCGAATAAACCACATCGACTCGTTCTAGGCCCGAAACCGTTTTAAGAAAAAGGCTGCCATCGAGGACCAGCAGGTCTTCACCCTGCACTAGGGGAATGCCCATTCTGCGGGCGAGAAAGCTGTGCTCGGAGTAGACGGCGCTAGCCACCCCCGGCGTAAGCAGGACCACGGCCGGATCAGCGAGATTGGACATCGCTCTTAGCCCCATCAGAATTTCGGTCGGCAACTGAGCAACCGATTCCACCGGATGATGTTCGAACAGATCCGGTATGACCCTGGCTAACAGCCGCCGGTTCTGGACCATGTACGAGAGACCCGAGGCGTGTCCGAAATAATGGTTTTTGACGGTTAAGAGTCCTTGCGAGTCGCGGCAGATGGCGAGGCCGCTCAGATGGAGGTACGAACCTTGGGGAGGACGCAGCCCAACGGCGCTGCGGTGAAAGTGAGGACTGCCCAAAACGATTGGGATCGGGAGGACGCCCTGGCGGAGGATGTCACGCTGGCCGTAGACATCCTGCAAAAACAACTCAAAGGCCCGAATCCGCTGTTCGAATCCTTTCTGCAACACCTCCCACTCTTCCGGCAGGAAGACCTGAGGGAGCAGGTCGGAAAACCAAGTATTCTGCTGGCCGGAATTGGAACCCTCAAAGGAGATACCCAGTTCGCGCAGGGTTGCATCAAGGCGTTCCTCCAGCTCTTTTAAATCGGTGGACGAATAATAACGCTCAAGATGATCAAGCAACGGCTGGTACTGCTTCCGCGTCCGTCCGCGAGGGTCGAGGATTTCGTGCCATGGTCGAGCGTGAGTCTGCACGGAGAGACCGAAGTTATGGGATGAGTCCAATGAGTTCAAGGAGTTCCAAGAGAGGAGCTATAATCTAGGAGCCAGGAGGATTTTTGGTGGGTGAGGCTCCCGAACGGTACTAAGTTTTATTATTTGGGTTCCAAGTTCGTATTCGATCTTCTGCGCTACGGGTTACAACCTCTTGAATCGTGAGACGTTTGGACGCCTCG
This sequence comes from Verrucomicrobiota bacterium, assembly GCA_019239825.1. Lineage (GTDB taxonomy): Bacteria > Verrucomicrobiota > Verrucomicrobiia > Chthoniobacterales > JAFAMB01 > JAFAVN01. The sequence continues at coordinate 3,301 of JAFAZK010000033.1, forward strand.
CCCCCTACCAAAACTCCTAGCTCTTAGATTCTAGCTCCTAGCTTCTGCCTCCCAAGACTTGCCAATTTCCGTTTTGCGCGACATTCTGGGAGACCGTGGATCCTTTAATAGGACCGTTGATCAAAACCCCTAAATGAAGAGGGCCGCACTGCGTGCGGCCTTTGTTGTCTTCAGTCCCTCTATGCAGCACATCTATTCCGACCCGACGTTTCAATTGGCTTGCGACCAATTCAAGCTGATCGCCGACTATATCAATGTCCCGCCAGCCTTGCGCGATCGGCTCATGTTCCCAAAGCGGTCAATCACAGTCGCAGTGCCTGTGCGGATGGACGACGGCGCTGTTCGTGTGTTCGAAGGGTATCGGGTGCAGCACCATCTATCGATGGGGCCCACCAAAGGGGGTACCCGGTTTGCGCCGTCAGTGAATATTGGCGAGGTGGCCGCTCTGGCCATGTGGATGAGTTGGAAATGCGCCTTGGCCGGGCTCCCATACGGAGGCGCGAAGGGTGGGGTACAATGCGATCCGCGGTCTTTGAGCGTGGCGGAATTGGAGCGGCTTTCACGGCGTTACATGGCGGAGATGATCCCTTTCATTGGGCCCCGAACTGACATCATGGGTCCCGACATGGGTACGAATGAGCAGGTGATGGCCTGGTTCATGGACACCTATTCTTCCCGTCAGGGATATTCGGTCCCGGAGATCGTAACCGGAAAGCCGTTAAGTGTCGGCGGTACTTATGGCCGGCGAGAATCGACCGGGCGCGGGGTCGTCTATTTAATCGAAAGGGCCGCCCACCTCATTAATTTTAAACTGGTCGGCGGAACGGCCGTGATTCAGGGGTTCGGGAACGTCGGATCCATCGCGGCCCGAGGCTTAGCCTACAAGAACGGGATGAAAGTGATTGCGGTTAGCGACGTATCTGGTGCTTACCGGAACGAAAATGGAATCGACGTACGAGCAGCGGAGAAGTATGCGGCCGAACATGGATCGTTACAGGGATATCCCGAGGCGGAGAGCTTTTCGCCGGATGAATTGTTAACCATTCCCTGCGATGTGCTGGTGCCGGCGGCGATTAGTGGCGTGATTCATGGCAAAAACGCAGCGCAAATTCACTGCCGGATCCTGGCTGAGGCAGCCAATGGTCCCACAACGGTCGAGGCGGACAAAATATTTTTCGAGCGCTGGCAAGAAATCTTCGTAATCCCCGACATACTCTGCAACGCGGGCGGAGTAATCGTGTCTTACTTTGAATGGGTCCAAAGCTTGCAGAGTTTCTTTTGGAGGGAGACCGAGGTCGTCGACCGGCTGTTCCGGGTGTTGGAGCAATCCTTTACCGCGGTAATCAAACGCGCGAAAGAAGAGAAAATTCCGCATCGGATCGCGGCCATGGCTATAGGCGTGGAGAAAGTAATGCGAGCTCGAACCGACCGCGGACTTTTCCCCTAAGCTGCGAGTTTGCGGTTGGCCGTTGGCAGCTTACAGTTGGCGGTTAACCGTTAGCAGTTGTCGGTTCGCAGCACCTGGTCGTGCTTCGAGGCCCCGCGACTTGATGAGACTTTTATCAGCTATAGGAATATATGGTTGTACGGCGCTCGCCTTTCGCGTGCGCACGGCCCACGGACGAAATGCCAACCGCGAACTACTAACCCGCATCCCCTGAACCGAACACTTAATTAGCGATGCAGATCCCAACCATTGAGACAAAGGAAGTCCCCAAACCAGCTAGCTCGGTTTGGTTTAAAGAAGCCATCATTTATCAGCTCCACCTCAAGACCTTTTGTGACTCCAATAACGACGGGATTGGGGATTTTCAGGGCCTCCTTAGTAAACTGGATTACCTGAAAAACCTGGGGATATCCGCGATCTGGGTACTCCCGTTCTATCCATCCCCGTTAAAGGATGATGGTTACGACATTTCTGATTACTACACCGTCAATCCATCCTACGGGACATTGGACGATTTTCGCCAATTCTTGCAAGCGGCCCATGACGCCGGGTTACGCGTGATCACGGAGCTGGTCTTAAATCACACCAGCGATCAGCATATCTGGTTCCAACGCTCGCGCCGAGCGGTGCCCGGTGACCCTTGGCGGGACTATTATGTTTGGTCGGATGATCCGCAAAAATATAGCGAGGCTCGGATCATCTTTAAGGACACCGAGTCGAGCAACTGGACCTTTGATCCGGTGGCCGGCTCCTACTTTTGGCACAGGTTTTATTCCCATCAGCCTGACCTCAATTATGACAACCCGGAAGTCAGAGCCGCCATGTTCAACGTGGTCGACTTTTGGTTGGATATGGGCGTCGATGGCCTGCGATTAGATGCGGTTCCTTATCTTTTCGAACGGGAAGGGACAAGTTGCGAGAATCTGCCAGAGACCCACGCTTATCTCCAAGAGGTGCGTGATCACATCGACCAGAAGTACCAAGACCGCATGTTGTTGGCGGAAGCGAACCAGTGGCCGGATGACGCGGTGGCTTACTTTGGTAAAGGGAACGAATGCCACATGGCGTTCAATTTTCCGATCATGCCCAGGATCTACATGTCTTTGCACATGGAAGACCGCTATCCGATTGTCGACATTTTAGATCAGACGCCGAGCATTCCGGATAACTGTCAATGGGCGATATTTCTCCGCAACCATGATGAACTCACGCTCGAGATGGTCACGGAGGAGGAACGGGACTATATGTATCGGGTATATGCTCGTGACTCGCGAGCTCGCTTGAATTTAGGGATCCGTCGCCGGTTAGCCCCCTTGCTCAACAATAACCGGAAAAAGTTGGAATTGATCCACGGCGTTCTCTTTTCCATGCCGGGAAGCCCCATCCTTTATTACGGCGACGAGATCGGAATGGGGGACAATATTTATTTAGGAGACCGGAACGGGGTGCGCACGCCGATGCAATGGAGTGCGGACAAAAACGCCGGCTTCTCGCGAGCTAATCCGCATTCGTTGTATCTGCCGGTGAACATTGATCCGGAATTCCACTATGAAGCGGTCAATGTAGAAGTTCAGGAAACGAACCTTTCCTCGTTTCTGTGGTGGATGCGCCGGATTATCGCGATTCGCAAGCGGTTCCCCGCGCTGGGATCCGGTGATTTCCAGATGTTAGCGCCGACTAACAATAAGGTCCTCGTTTTCACCCGAACCTACGAAACCCAAACCGTGCTGGTGGTGATTAATCTTGCCCGGTTCTCCCAGGCTGTGGAATTGGACTTGAAGCCTTGGGCCGGTTGGACACCAGAGGACGCCTTCGGACACAGCCGGTTTCCGATCATCAAGGATACACTTTACCCGATTACCTTGGGACCGAATACCTTCTTCTGGCTTCTGCTAGTGCCGCCGGACGTCGGCACGCCTGAGGGCGAGCTGGTCCTGCCGACCATTAGTTTCGATGGCACGCCGTCTTGGTGGCAAACCAATGCCGGGTCGCGCTTTTTGGACCGGGAGTTGACCACCTACATGCGACGATGCCGATGGTATCGCAGTAAGGCGCGAGATATTGTCAGCGTTAACCTAATCGATACGATCGATTTTCCCCAGGCCGATCGCACCCAGATGTTAGTGATCGGGGTTAACTTTTCCGAAGGAGCGCGCGACCTCTATTGTCTCCCGATTAAGGTGGTGTCCGGGGACGAAGCTCGAGCCATCGAGGTGGAATATCCTGCGGCCGTGATCGCGAAGGTTGGATATGGGGGCGACCTGCTCATCGATGCGATTGCATCGGAGACGTTCCACGCTTCTTTGCTGAATCTGATGGCGGACAACACCGTCGTTGCTGGCAAGACCGGGCGTTTGATTCCCACTCAGTCGAAAGGATTACATGATCTGCTTGCGCAAGGACGCCCGACTTCGTCCAAAGCGTTGAAAGTGGAGCAGAGCAATAGCTCGATCATATTTGGAGAGCAGATTTACTTGAAGCTGTTCCGGAAGCTCGATGAAGGGCTGAACCCGGATTTGGAGGTTACCAAACAGCTCAGCGAGCGATGTGGGTTCGAACACGTGCCGACGTACTTGGGCGATGTTCAGTATTTGGCCCGTGGTCAGGAACCGGCTGCGGTGTTGATGGCCCAAGGTTTTACCAGCAATGAGCAGGATGGCTGGTCCCAAACGTTGGCGGCGGTTGATCGCTATTTTGATCGGATCCTGGCGGATCCGACCTTAGAAGCGCCGCCGAACGCAACCTGGTGGGATTCGATCGCAG
>JAFAZK010000096.1 GCA_019239825.1 Verrucomicrobiota bacterium
TGACCAGACGCTCGGTAAGATTCGCACCAATGAACCCACCGGCACCCAGTAGAAGGATCTTCATGAAAAAACTCCTCGTTTACGATTGTAGGAACGTTCGCGTCCACCGATACGATTGTAAGACCCAGCGTCAATCGATTTTTTCTCCAGGGACGGAGTTGCCATTCTTGCCTTTCACAATAAGCCCTCGATAGTGACCGCCCAGATACCGAACCATCATTTTGAGAACATTGGAGCTGAGTGTTAAAGCAACAGCGCCTAAACATTGCGGGCCGGTTAACAAGGCGGCGCCTGTGTCAAAGCCGGCGAGGCAAAAGGGTGGGGACGCGGAATTGGCGAAGCAAGGCAGCGTCTATTCGCCTCGGTCTCAGCCAACCCCGCAGCGGGGGCGGAGCGCGGGGCCAAAGTCACCGAGCATCCAAACTTTCGAGCAGAAAAAGGACTCTTGCGCCAACTCATCTTATACGGGTCCTCCCTTGTTTATGAGTCATCCCTTCGCGCAGCTGAATGAGCCACTGAAACCACTAACTTTGCAGGATTCGCCGTAATCCTTGCCGTACACCTATAGGGTTATAGCCCAGATCGCGTTGTGCTTGAGACCAATCGGGATTTGCATTCTGCGTCAGGCCAAGGATCCCATTCCACGTGAGTGGTGGACGGGTAGTAATCCGTCCCGCGACCGACGCAATAATTTTGCAGACCCAAACCGGAACGTGAATCAGCCAGCTTTTTCTATGACGGAGTTCTAAAATCAATTTTGCGAGTTCGCGAACACTAATCTCTTCGCTTCCGCAAAAGGCGTAGATTTTGTTATAGGCTTTTTTGTTTCCCGGAAGTTCGACAAATCCCTTTATCAGATCATCGACCCAGACCGGATTTTTGACGGCGTTTCCGCGGCCAACTAGAAATGCTACTGGAAAGCGCAGAAGTGCATTCATAAACATCACGAATTCTTGGCCGCCGTTCTCATCGTATGCCAGCGTCGGCCTCACAATAGTCCAGTTCATCTCACTCTGCTGCGTTACCATCTCTTCGCACTTCTTTTTAGATATGGAATACGGTGTAGAAACCGGATAGGTCACCGATATTGACGAAACAAATATAAACTGTTTAACCCCAGCTTTTATACTTTCTTCCATTATATTGCGAGTCCCGCGGACGTTTACCTCCTCGAAAACTCTCGGGTCGGCAGCGATTAAAACAGCCGCGAGGTGAAAAACACATGTTACGCCGTCGCACGCCCCTGCTAAGGAACCTCGATCCCTTATGTCGCAGTGGGCGATCTCACAATTGAGGTCCTTCAGACGCTCCAGACCCGGGTCGTCGGGCAGTGCAAGCACCCGAACACGGCTACCGCCCTTGCAGAGCGCTCGCACCAAGCGATTGCCCATTACCCCTGCACCTCCGGTTACCAAAATCATGTCTTGCCTTTTCTAGTGAATTGTTTCGTTAGGGTTAATCCGCGACTAAATCGCTTAATTCTTCCCTTCGCCAGAACTTTGTTGCGCGGTGAAATGGCGTATTTCCAGTCGCCATGGAATGCGTGGATGAGAGGTTGACGACGGCCATTTCCGTTGGCTAGTAGCCTAACCCAAACCGGATAGTTCGGTCCACGAAAACTCGGTGCCATAACTCGAGGATTAATAAAGACACCACCTGCTTGCAGAACACAAATTCGCGCGTCGTGCGCATCCTCAGCAATAGGCTCGTCACCTTTTTGGGGTCGAAGTAGCCGCGCTTCCGAATCGCCTCTTCATTGAGAGTATCGGCCACCAGATTTTTAAACTGGGGCTGGTCGAGAAAATACTCCACCGGAAGATAAAAAGGGATTTTCGTTCTTCGCGCGATGTGGGGAGGAAAGATCTTGTCCGCCAATTTGCGCTCGATGTACTTGTCAGTCCCCTGGTTAATTTTGAGATGCGCTGGCATGGTGAACGCCAGCTCGATAAGCCGGTGGTCCAGGTAGGGCAGCCTGTATTCCAAGCTGTGCGCCATTGTGTTTTTGTCCTGGCGGATTAGCGCCCAGTCCTGCAGCCATTCACCGTATTGCAATTTTAACAGCCGATCTAGAAAGGGACCATCCTTGTCCTTCTCGTTCTCATTCGCCATCCAGTCTTCGCGAGCTTGAGTTTTCAACGAGTCAGCATAAATATCTCGGCGCTCGTCCTGGCTCCACAGAGTACGCAGAGCATTGAAGTTGTGGTTGAGATCGCGCCGCCGATAGAGCCGGAGAAACTCCACCACCCGCTTCTTGCCTTGGCTGCCGAGATCGGCCGGAAAAGTGAAGAACTTGTTCAACAGCTTATGCGGTAACGCTGCTACTCCAAGCGAAGCCAGCGAGGTGATTCCCGGAATTAGCCGCCGCATTTTTTCCACTTTGCAAATCACTCCCTGGAACGAATACCCTGCAAAGGCCTCATCCGCTCCCTCACCTCCTAGCACCACTTTCAAATCCTTCGCTGCGCCCTGCGCCAGTTTATAAAATGCGATCAACAGGGCGTCGCCCACTGGCCGATCCATGTGCCAGACGATCTCTGGCAGCAGGTCAAAATCTTCAGGCCGACAGATGATTTCATGATGCTTGGTGCCCAGAAACTTTGCTGTCTCCCTCGCTGCAGGCGTCTCATCCACCGGTGAATCGAAGCCGATGGAGTAGGTGTTGATATTAGAAGAGTACTTCATCATCGCGGCCACTGTTAGGGATGAATCGACACCTGAGCTCAGATACGCTCCCACCGGCACATCACTCCGCATACACAGCTTCACGCAGTCGTAGAAGAGTGACTCCAGCGCCTCCAAGTACTCGGCGTCGCTTTTATACTTGGCCGTCCTCACATCCAGCAGTGGCACTTCCCAATAACGATGGATGCTGAGGCTGGCGTCGGACAGACGGTATCGCAGGAAATGACCCACGGACAACTTGAAGATGCGCTTGAACATCGTCTGCGGCTCTGGGACATTACGCAGCGTCAGATACGGATCGATCGCCGCCAGATTCGGCTCGGCGTTCACGTGCCGACTCTGCAGCAGTGCCTTTACTTCGCTGGCGAAAAGAAACCTTCCATTCGCGTGGTGATAATAGAGCGGCTTCTGCCCGCAGCGATCACGCCCAAGGTAAAACTCCTGTTTGTTTCCATCGTACAGACAGAAAGCGAACATCCCGTTCATCCGGCGAAGCGCGCCCTCGATTCCCCACTCCTCGTAGGCATGGACGATCGCCTCAGTGTCGCTGTGCGTTCGAAATTGATGACCCTTCTTCTCCAACTGCTCACGCAACTCCAGATAGTTGTAGGTCTCGCCGTTGTAGCAGATTGCGATGGATTGGTCCTCGTTATAGATCGGCTGCCATCCTCCCTGAAGGTCGATGATACTCAACCGCTGCACACCCATGTGGAAGGCGGCGCCATTCGGCGCCATGTAGCTGCCTTCACCGTCTGGACCTCGATGGACAATCGCCTTCCCCATCCGGTGCAAAAGGCCGTCTTCGTTGAATCCCGCAAATCCGTAAATACCGCACATGAGGAATCAAGTAGAAAACTGAGTATACCAGAGCTTCGCAGCCCCACAAACGACCGTTGCAGAACGTCTCCGCTGACGACCAGAGTCCGCGCGGGCAGCATCATGCGACTCTGAAGACGATCTGCATGTATCTACCCGTAAGTTCTTTTTAATTCGTGTTCATTCGCGGTTGATTCCAGCTTTGTGCCCTTTGTGGTCTTTCCGTAATGTTGAGATGGATTGGGCAACAGGTTCTTAAGACACGCTCCTTGGGCTCCACTTATTTAAGATATCTTGGCGCGTAGGTCAGGATTACTGAGCCGTTGTGAAAGGGATGAGTGCTAAGCAGATCGAGCTTCAGTGTGTTAGGATCGACATATTCGAAAAGCCGTTGACCGTGTCTCGCCCAGGTGGGGCATTACCCAGATTTGTATTCGTCGACTAATTTGTGTTCCACTAAGGTCCGATCAAACTGGCTGACGCCATATTTTATGATGTCCTTACCGAGCTGTTTTTTTTATCTCGGCTATGGCGGTTCATACATCTCCTTCGATCAAGGAAGCATTCCACGTCACATCTTTGGGCGTCTTTGTAGCCACTAGTTTAGGAAAAGCATTAATCCGATCAAGATAAGGGTTACCCTTAACTACCGACCATCTCTCTGATAGTTTCTGGTAACCCACACGACAGATATACTTTTAGACAACAATCCCGACAACTCGGACAAAAAGTAGCCAGCCGCTTCGGTATGACCGTCTAGTACCCCAGCAACGGAATCGTAGTAGGAAACTGCATCTTAATAGAAAAGAAAAAACTAAGCTAATCGTAATATGAAGAGAAAAAACTACCCTATTCGGAAGATGGGCATTGCGGCTGCCCTGGTGGTGCCGGTGCTCGCTCTGCTGTTCGCATCCTCAGCGATGGCAGACGATGTGCTTGCGAGGTTCAACGGGGGCATCGGTGTGATTCCTGTCTCGAGCCTCGGGCCGCCAGCGGTCGCCAACGTAGTACAGGGAATCCAGCCGGCTGGGACGCCGTGGAGGATCCGTGCTCTCAAAGCGGTGGTGACGAAAAACGGTCGCATCCGTGTGGAAGGGCGTGGCCTGCTTCTTGCCGGTGGCAATGGCATTGGGACAAATGGTGGTCAGAAAGTCTTCGCGTCGCTGATTTCTGGGACTACCGTCTCGAGCACGCCATCCGCTAATGCCGTTGCGCTGGCGGATGACGGTAATTTCACCATCGATGATGTCCTCTCGCCAGTTCCGTCGAGCCTTAGCCAGACTCCGATACTCTTAATCCGAAATGAGGCCGGAACGTGGTTCGCCGCCGGCATTCCAGTAGTGATTGAATAGTTAGCAGAATTGACGAGGTCGAGTGAGGGTCACGTCTTAACAAGCAACAATCTCAATCCCGGCAAAAGTTCTTAGTCTGACCGAGGCGGTGCCCATTGGTAGACAATTTGTGGATGCTCTGAAATCCACCTTCTCTTTCGCTGGATGTTGCTTGTTAAGACGTGACCCTCATTGCGTTTTAAGCGTGACCCTAATCGCGATTAACTAAGTCCATGACCGATAGCCGAGCGCTACGCGCAATGATCAATAGGCCATAGCCGATAGCCACACCGCGGTGCGGACTATTTGCCTGTCTCCACTGTCCGACTGCATGATCCATCGGTTCAGAATTTTCTCTTATGTGGCGTTCTTTTAAAGGTCGGGCTGTTCATCCTCCTTTGGCTGCCTGACCTCCATGACCTTATGATCTTGCTTCTCTCGGTCACGGATTATGTCTTTCATAGTGGATCCTCCGGAACCGACCGACTTCGAATCTGCTTCCGGCTTTGAGGGTTTATCTTTTGGATTGCTCATGGTTTCTTAGTTTTTCTTTTTAGATTCTGTCCAAGCCAAGAGGGGCCACATGCTTAAAAAAAGCAGGAGCACGACGGTCGGTAACCAAGATGGACCGACCAAACTGGTCACCGCGAATCCATTCGGAAGAGCGGTTATACACAAAAAGAACAATAGATGGGTTGAGACGGCAGCAACCATCAACCAACAGGCGGCTCGAAGACACTTCGCGGCGCGGAGGTTTTGTTGCCGGTTGCGATTCGCGGCGACTGCGAAATCGCCAATCCTAAGAGCAAAAAACCGTTCGTTCGATGTAATACCATCTAACGCTTCTGCGGCCTCAATTGGATCGCAGGTAGTTTGGTAATCTCGCATCCGAACCGCCAAAAGCGTGAAAAGTAAGGCTACGGCGAGAAAGGTTGCTACCGTCACTTGAAACCATTGGTACGAGGGAGGCATTGAAACGCTGGGTTTCCCCGAGCCGAATAAGTCGCTGAACTTCAGAATAACGAACCCAAAGTAGAGGCTCTGAATCGTGAAATAGAGCTGAGCCCGGCCCTCCAGGGTTTTCGCTCGTTCCTTGTGCTCGTCGTAGACCGACTTGAAGAATTCGTATTGTTCCTTGGTGATCGTTAAGGCCGGTTGCGGCTTTTGCTCGACTGGCTGGACGGATACTTCGAGCAATTTCAACGCGACCTTCATTGAGGTGAGCAAAGCGGAATGCGGTGTTGTCCAGCAATACGCAAAACGACGTATTGACGCTGAGGTATCTCCGGCGAGAACGAGGAAACGGTAAGATTGGAGCTGGCTCCGTAGGAGCCGCATCTTTATAGATAAAACAACAAAACCGGGTGCAGCTCCGTTGGGAGCGACATATAAACTGCCTGTACATACGAGCTGGTCAGATCAACACCAGATGTCGCTCCTAGCGGAGCTGCACCCGGTTTTTTGGTCGTGGCTATAAACATGTCGGTCCTACGGAGCTTCGTTCCCGGCTTGCCCGACGTAGCTTCCGGGAGTCTCAACGAGCGGGCGAACTCTGGCGATGACGGCGATCTCGGCGCTGAGAATGTCCCCGCCGAGAATGAAACTTGGATTTAAGGTTTAGGAAACCGAGCGCTACGCGCATAGCCAATAGCGGATACCAACGGCAGCCTTTGCTGACTAAGACACGATCCTCTCCTTAGTTCCTTAAATCTTGAAATAATCCGACTGATCAATATCAGCTAACAGCCCTGGCCCAGTAGGCTTCCAGCCAAGCGCTCGCTGAGTCCACTCGCTGGAAGAAGGATTGTCGAGGCCAACAAAGCTCGAGAGAAACCCAAGATGCTTAGCCGATTTGGGCGTTGGGTAACTCGACGTGGGAATTTGCAGCTTCGCAGCGATCTTAGAAGCGATCTCGCGGAAGGGAATGCCTGTCTCGTCAACGCCGTGATATTTAGCGCCGGCTTCGCCTTTTTCGAGGGCGAGCCGGAAGAGTCTGGCTGCGTCGCGGACATGGACTGCAGGCCAGCGGTTGGCGCCGTTACCGATATAAACGGAAGATCCTTTCTTACGGGCAGCTTTGATGAGGTACGGAATAAATCCCCGATCACCAGAACCATGTACCGTCGCTGAGAGCCGGATAACCGAGGCACGGACGCCGCGTGGAACTGAGGCGAGAGCGGCCATTTCGGAGAAGGAACGGTTCGGGGCATCTTTTAGATGGTTATCCTCTTCCGTGGAAATCTTTCCTGACGGCAGCATAAGCACGCCCGAGGTCACGATAAGAGGGCGCCCCGTACCCTCCAAACCCGAGGCTAGAGCCTGGATCGCTCGCGATTCAGTTTGATGCAGGATTCGCATGAAGCTCGACACGACGCCTCCGTTAAGAGCTCCGGCGAATAGGTGTAGGCGGGTTATCAGATCCATATGACCTAACCCGTGGATAAAGGCTAAGTGGATGACGCCGTCCGAATCTGCAGCCGCTTCCCGAAGTAGCGCACTTTGGTCGAGCTGACCCACTCGCGCTTTGGCGCCCAAATTATGAAGCTTTTCGGCTCCCTGAGTGGTGCGGCTCAAGCCGGTGACTTGATGTCCCGCGGAGAGCAATTCATTTACAACTGCCGTACCGATAAAGCCGGTGGCTCCAGTGACAAAAATATGCATAAGCAAAGTCCTTTATTTATACCAATTGGTATTTAGATACTGTTTAGTATTCGTATTGCAATCGGTTTTTTTCGGGGCTATGCTTAAAAGATGCCCAGAGCGATCAGGCAGAGATTATCCCGAGAAGAGAAGCGGCAGGAGACCAAGGAAAAATTGCTGCGATCAGCCGAGCAATTATTTAATCAAGGCGGATACGAGAAGGCATCTGTCGATCTGATTGCGGAGAACGCGGGGTTCTCGAAAGGGGCTTTTTACTCGAATTTCGATAGCAAGGAAGCCATCTTTCTGGAACTGCTGGAAGCAAGCAAGCGCCGGAAGATCGAAGCTCTGGAATATCTTGTGGCCCAGGACATGTCTGCTGACCAGCTATTGGCAGCAATCCGAAACTCCGAGCCAGACTCCGATTTCGACTTCGCTCAACTCGCCGTGGAGTTCCAGCTGCAGGCTTCTCGTGACCCAACTTTCGCGAAAGCCTATGCAAAACTGAATCGGAACTATAGAGACTCCCTGATCGGTGTGCTGGAGAAGTTGTATGCGAAATTGGGCAAAACGCCACCGACTCCGGTAAAAGACCTCGCGGATATTCTGATGGCAACCATTTCCGGCCTCTTACTGCAGGCAGCCGAGACACCAGCAAATGTCCGTAAGCGTCTGATATCTGAGGCTATGCTGTTGATCCTCGGGATTAGCAGGGACACGTCGGGCGGGAAAGCCAAATAGCCGCGGAAAGACCCAAAAAACGCAAAAAAATAGCGCTACCTACCCTTTCCAGTTTTCGTAAACTACTGGTGATAGGCAGATGCGTTCGGAAACGGATCATAGAGGCCATGGCTATTCCGGTCCGGGGCGTAGACAAATCCATAGATATCTTTCTTGATATCGACTGGATCGAGGAGCAGGCCCTTGTTTTGAATCTTCTTCGTGTATTCGATCAGAACTCGTTCGGTGCCATTGATGCCCCACATCTTAAATCCCGACCCAAAGAGTCCGCCGTTAGGGTAAAGTTGGTAGAGGCCCGCCATCGCATGGAAACAATTGATCGCCACTCTCTCCTTGCGATAAGGGCGATCATCGGCCCGATAACGGATAGTTCCTCCGTCGAGCAGCAGTTTCCGTTTCACGCCGAGGTCAAACGCCTCTTTCCTGACCTCATAGGGCCCCCACATAGCCACCGCATTTTTGTTCTTCAGCGCCAGCTTCAGCGTCTCACCCAGAGTAAAGTTTCTTCCATCAATGATAGGACATTTATTCCAGCTCGCGAAAAGGCGGCTGCCAAAGCCGTCGAAAACGCACAGATGCGGATTAGTATCGAAATCGTGAGGCACCCAGCTGATGTTAAATGCTTCAAAATCCCGGCCCTTGAATATCCCTCGCTTGAATCCCGATGTGGGGCCGAGTTTTTTACCCTCGGGTAGCAAGTGTATCACCGAGATGAACGAGTGTGAACGCTGCGGGGTATGCCATCTGTCTTGGTAAGCGAAAGGAACAATAAAATAACGGTCTCGTGTGTTTTTGCCTTCCCCCACGCGCGGTGCAGCCTTGGCCTTCATGCGGTTAACGATCTGCTCGTACAACGGCACGTCATAGTGCGAGAAGTCGACATCGGCTTTTAGCAACCCCCCGTGCACCGCAACGCCTGGGCTGAAAAGCAAAGTGCAGGTTGCGACCCAACCCGCGAGAGGTTTAAATCGCTGCACCCCGCGGCCCCTGGGGGGCAGCAATTTGCGCACCTTATTGACGAGGCATTGGGGAACCGGTCGTTGCGAGCCTCGCCTGCAACGGCTTTTCGGGTTCTGGTTGGTGCTTTCTTCTGTTCTCACGACCTTGTGCCGCAGAGCGTAGAGAAGAGCGGAAAGATTGTCTAGGATTTCAGATTGGCGAGGGTCGCAAAGTCTCACTTCCGGCCGCTTCGGCGGAGCTTTTGCCTCCGAAGTCTGATTTGCCTGAGATTTTTTCTTTGGTTGCGGCTTCGCCGCGCTAATCTTGGCGTGAGATTTTCTTGCGGAGCTTTGGGCTAACGGGGAGGATAAATCGAGAATGCGCGAATCAGGCGATGCGATTACCGGCGAACTCGGTAACTTTCCTTTGTTCGCGGGTCTGTCTCCTACCGAATTGCTCGTTATTGCTGCTCAAGCGCAGATTCTTGAGCTCCAGCAAGCACAATTTGTGGCGTTGGAGGGCGAAAAACCGGATCAGATTTTTCTGATCCTGGAAGGCCAAGTGGAGATTGTTAAAAGTGGTTCTCCGGATCCTGCGCCGCCTCAGCGGGTCGCCATCCTGGAAAAGGGCAGTTCTGTTGGCGAAATGGCGCTACTGGACTACCAACCTCGCTCCGCTTCGGTGCGCACACTCGCCCCCAGCAGACTCTATGTCTTGTCTTTAGCCAGGCTGAAGGAATTGAACGAAACTCACAAAAACATTTATCGTGTCATTGTTCAGAATACCGAAAAAGAGATCTGTCAGCGATTGCGTTATGCGACCGAAGTGACGGTGGTTTCCCTGCAAGAGACCCTCAAACAAAGCAGGATTCGGGAATTGATGGGGCATTTCCTGGTCAATGTTTTTATTATTTTGTGTGTCTACGCCATGGTCCTTGGCTGCACGGTAAAGCTGGTTTCGGACATCACTATCAGTATTCTTATATCGGCTGCTCTGTTAATCAGCATTGTGGTTCCGGCCATTCTGATTGTTAACAAACGGGGGCGCCGGTCGTTAGATTTTTACGGACTTACTGTGAGCAATTGGAGGTCGGCAATTCGAGAAGCAATCACTTGGACCTTACCAATCCTTGCGCTTGCGGTAGCGGGAAAGTGGTTCGCCATTCGGCTTCCTGCTTTTTCCCATCTGAGTCTGTTTAGCGGTAGGTTAAGCCAGGACCCGACATACGGGCCATACCTGCTGGAGCTAGGCATTTACGTTGTTTTGGCCCCGGTTCAGGAATTTCTCGTCCGCGGGGTTTTGCAGGGATCGTTGCAGGAATTTTTAACGGGTCGCAATGTCATCTGGAAATCGATTCTGATTTCGAATTTGCTGTTTTCTACTTTGCATCTTCATCTGTCGGTCTCGTTCGCCCTAATGGCTTTTTTGCCAGGACTTTTTTGGGGTTGGCTTTATTCGCGCCACCGGACATTGATCGGCGTGACCGTTTCTCATATCCTGGTCGGTGCGTGGATTTTCTACTTTGTAGGGGTGCATGGCATTTTGCTGTAGCGGACGCTTGCCAAGGGACCGGTGATTTGTTCGAGACGAATCCGGGTGGAACGGGATGACCGAGGCGATTGACCTGTCCCTATCTAGGTTTCTTCTCCCTTGGTGTGCGCCATGATTGTTCCCTACGGGTGTACCGGGACATGCGTTACGTTGCGGACCTGAGACATCTGTTACAAGCCCCTTTGCGGTGACGCTTTGCCGCATTCCTTCTTGACATGGGCTTAAAAATCCACAACCATACGGTTGTGGATCACCTGGATTCAACCTTTGCAGCTTTGTCTGACTCGACGCGTCGGGCGATGCTCGAACGGCTTTCACATGGGCCTGCCTCTGTGCACGCATTGACGGAGCCGTTTGCACTCTCGCAGCAGATGATTTCGAAACATATTGCCTATCTTGTGCGGGCGCGGATCGTGATCAAGACGAAGCGTGGACGAGAGAGCGTGTGCACGCTGAGGCCAGAGGCAATCAAGACAGTCAGCGACTGGGCCATGAGTTATCGCCGATTCTGGGAAGAGAGTTTCGACAAGTTGGATGTGGTAGTCAAACAAATGAAAAAAGAAGAAGACAGAGATGACAAAAAACACGGTAAATGAGACAGAACGAATGGTCGTTACCAGAATTTTCGACGCCCCACGCGAGTTAGTTTGGAAGGCGTGGACAGACCCGAAGTACGTGATGCAGTGGTGGGGGCCGAAGGGCTTTACTGCACCCGTTTGCCAGATGGATTTTCGCGTTGGGGGGAAATTGCTCTGCTGCATGAAGGCACCGGATGGGCATGAGTTCTGGAATGCGGTTGAATACCACGAGATTGTTCCGCACGAGAAGATCGTTTCCTTGATGTACTTTTCGGACTCGAAGGGAAACAAGATCGATCCAGCGCAGCTAGGAATAGAACATGAGGCCATTGAGGGTGCGTACGACGTGACCATCTTTGAGGATCTAGGAAACGGCCAGACGAAACTCACCTTCATTGGAAATGAACCGATGGAGAGCGCGAAAAATAGCGGTCAATTAGAGGGCTGGAACCAGATACTCGATAAGGTTGCTGCAGTTGTTGAGGGGCTAGCGCAGGCGAAGTAGCGAACGCCTGCGGACGTCTGCTTGTGACCTTTGGCTATTGTTGATTGATGTCTTAAGCGCGGGGGGACTAGGGTCACATCTAAGCAACAGATGTCGCTCCTAACGGAGCTGCAGGCGTTTTGTTTGGTTGCCGCGTTAGTCGCCAAGGAGCCGGCCTCCATGCCAGAAAAACCGAGTGCCACGTCACGGTTTCAAGCCGCCGTTTATTCGTTGGCCAGGATTACGCATAGACCGGCCCCGGCGCTACGCCTTCGGGTGAACGATAAACCGCGCTAGGAAAAGCAATGAAAAAGCCCGATGGAATGCCAGGACCTTGGGTCACGCAATAAAACCGGCGCCTAGCCTTTCATCCTTCTACCGCGCGCGCGTTAAGGGGGAGAAGCGATTTGATTACCTCCAGCAGCTGCTTAGGAACGAATGGCTTGTCTAAATGACCATCAAAGCCAGCGGCCGCGATACGATTCCGATCCGCTCTCTGTGCCAAAATGGTAGTTGCAATGACCCTCACGTTTCCACCAGCCTCCGATCCCAGCGCACGAATATCTCGCAATAGCTCAAAGCCATCCCGCTTTGGTAAACGGATACTGGAAATGACAATATCCGGTCTCGAATTCTTGATTACAGTCAACCCATCGAAAGCGTCG
This sequence comes from Verrucomicrobiota bacterium, assembly GCA_019239825.1. Classification (GTDB taxonomy): domain Bacteria; phylum Verrucomicrobiota; class Verrucomicrobiia; order Chthoniobacterales; family JAFAMB01; genus JAFAVN01. The sequence continues at coordinate 12,428 of JAFAZK010000096.1, forward strand.
GGACTGACAAAGACAATAGCACCTTCCCCGCGCAAAAATGTGGCTAGAGCAGAACGAACTGCCTCGTGGCTATTAACGACAACGAATATAACACCGCTGAGATTCACTGGGAATTAGATAGGTTCCCCCGATCTCGCTTAGCACGAGAGAGAAAATTCGGCAAGTTCGGAAAGCCGCCCTGAGCCTCTGGTCAGGCGGGGGCCTTATTCACTGCCTTTGATTTTTGAACAGTAGGGAAAGTCCTGCCCGAATAGGCAAATTGGGACCTCGCCAGTTTGCAATCACTGCCCCGGAGAATTGATCGGAGGCTACCAAGCGATCAACCTCGCCCGCGAAGGCATGCAATTCTTCTTCCTCGGTCACGTTGCTTTGGATGATGTTTCTAACTTACACCCTCAACTGAGGGATTTTGCGGCGATTACTAGTCCAAAAGTTTGAAAGGTTCCGGATAAACAATTTCTCCGGCTTTAGGAACATCACCGAATGGCACGGCCATAAAGTGATCTCCGTGATAAGGGCTGCTATAGCCTTTGGCGTTTTCGACGCGGAATCCGAAACGTGCATAGTAAGTGGGCTCACCGAGCACGAAGACGCACATCCATCCGTCTTCCTTTGCTTGAGCAAGCCCTTCTCGAATAAGGGCCAAGCCGACGCCTTGTTTTTGAAAAGAAGGATGAACCGCGACCGGTGCGAGCCCAAGCGCGTTCATTGGCGCTTTGAGCTGGCTGAACAGAACGTGTCCAATTACCCGGCTATCTCGTTCGGCCACCAGAGAAATGATGGCATCGCCGCTTTGCCGAAGACCGTCAACAAGTTTGGCTTCCACAGGTCCACCGAAAGCCAGGCCGTGAATCTCCCGGATAGCATGATGGTCATTGAGGGTTTCACTTCTAATAATATTTTCCGCCAGAAAATCCCAATAAGCCTGATGCTCTTTGGGCATTTCTATCTCAAACTTTTCACAAAGGGCTTTTACGTCTGAAAAGTCGTTTTTATCGAGTGGATAGCCGGTATGGAACTTTACCATCCAGTCCGGCGCTACACAGCGAACTTGGTAGCCCTCTATCATTCCTACACCGGTCAAGTGTTCGGCGCGGTACGCGACGCCAAAAGTATTTTCGCCACTGGTATCAAGCTCAAACGAATGGAGGTCAATTCGATCGCCTCGATCATCGCCGAGCACAAAATTACAACCCCAGCTACCGCCGCTTGGCACCGAGTGATAGCCGCGATCTTCCAAAAGCTGGCAGAGAGCCGGGAGGTTGGAGTGGTGTACAGCAACATCCAAGTCATCGTGTTTGCGAGTCTGATGGCCTAGCAAGGCATCAACGCCCCAACCACCGTCGATCCAAATCTTAATCCCGTGCTGATCAAAGAGTTTGTATAGGCCAATAGCGTCTTTTGCTGTCATTTTACGATTTAAGGGAACGCGGTTCTACTTGAGGTTAGGATCTTACGACGTTCAGGTCGAACTTTCCCTAGGGATTCGCGGTGTTAGAGGCGGCGCCCGCCGTCAATCAGGAATGCGCGATCGCGCGTTGCACCAGCTGTTTAACGAAGGCCTCTTTGCCTTGAATATAGTCGGCGCGGTCAACGAATTTAGCAAACAAGTTCCATTTCAAACGACTGTAAGCAGATACCTCAGCGGGATGAGATCTGAGATAGTTGCGCAGTAAAATGTGACGGCGGAACTCTTCAGAGTCTGGGAAACAGACGTAGAGATGATGTGCAAAAAGCTCGGGAGGAATGCTAAAAGCCTCGCGGCCAGTGATTCCTAGATCACCTTGATGCTCGTATCCCAACGTCGCGAGACGCCCGATAGCTTCTGGAAAATAGTCAGCTGTCGCGAGCAAAACATCCAAATCAATAATAGGTTTGGAGGCTAATCCCGGGACAGAGGTACTGCCGATATGTTCGATTGCCGATACCATATTTCCTAGCAGCTCGGTGAGCTTAACTCGTAACTCCTCGAAGAGAACCGGCCAGTGCGGGTCATATTCCTTTATCAGGAGAGGAGTAGGCATGGACATCTGTAATACTAAGGTGCTGAACGGAGCTGGCTATCACCTCAGAATTGACCCACAGCTACTTCAGCACATGCTGCAAGAACCAGGCATAAAGCTCCTGGTTTTTGTAGGCATCAAGAATGTTATGATCGCGGCCGGGTAAGACGGTAAACCGAGCATCATTACCCAAAGATTTCAAGGCATCGATTAATTCCTCATCGCCTCCGATAGGCACCAAATTGTCTTTAGCGCCATGGAACGCCCAGATAGCCATATCTTTGAGCCTGGAGGCCCAGGCAGTGACTGTGAACGGTGCGCTCATCGGCGCGATCGCCGCAAAACGTTCCGGATGTTTATAGGCTAAATACCAAGTACCGAAACCTCCCATGCTGTGCCCAGTTAAATAGACTCGGGCCGGGTCGACCCGATATTTGTTTTCTACTTCATCCAAGAGTCCAATCAGCGCTTCCGTATCGGTCCAGTATTCTCCTTCGGGACACTGTGGAGAAAGCACGATAAACGGGAAGGATTTGTCTTTCTCGACGAGCGCCGTGAGCCCAAATTCTGGCTCCCTCAGCTTTTCGATATCATCGCCTCTGCGTGATCCCCCGTGAAGGTACAAAATCAACGGCCATCGTTTTGCTGCGCCGTCCCCATAGGCATCCGGAATGAATAATAGATACTTGATGTGTACCAATCGCGAAACGGTGCCGTCAAATTCTTGTGGATGTTGGCCAGGGATAGTCTCCGCAAAAGAAGTCCCAAAGTGCAGTAACGTAACAATCGGGACCAACAAGTTTAATTCAAATGCACGCACCCGATCAATTACATCCGAATGGGCGGAAAGGCGGATGAAAAATCGCGCTCATGTTGGGTCGTATAAAGGAGAAGCGCCGAGGATTCCCTCTCGACACGCTGACGCCATCAGCGCAGAATTGCTGATGGATGCTGCCCGGTTCGCCGATTACGCTAACCAAAGCTATTGGACGGATCCAGGTGAGTACCACTCTCTATTCGATTGTCTTTCTAATGATCCCGCGGTCTTACCGAGCATCCTGGCCGAGCTGATTTTTCACCCAAGTATCGCGGCTAGTCGTGGCATCTCCATTCCAGAATCTGCGCGCGGAGATATGGCGCTGAGGACGGCGGAGCAACTGCTGGAGGTGCTGATCAGCCGAGATGATCGGCCACTAACAGAAGCCAGGCTGCCGGAGCATCGGCTATTTGTAAGCTGCCGGCACTACGCCCTGCTGGCTGCATCAGTCCTGCGCAAGTATGCTGTCCCGGTCCGACTCAGAGTCGGGTTTGCAACCTATTTCGGCTCCGGATATTATGTCGATCACTGGGTTTGTGAGTATCGTAATGGCCAGGGATGGAAACTTCTCGACGCCGAGCTAGATTCTGCTACCCGCGCTCAGTATCACATTCAATTCCCTGCTCATGACGTACCGCGAGATTGTTTCCTGTCTGCTGCTAAGGTCTGGCAAAAGCTAGGAGCCGGCGCATTGGATGCAAGTCGGGTCGGCGTGCCAGAGATTGGGATTACGGGCTCCTGGTTTGCGGCGGCGAGCCTTTTTCGGGACGCTGCAGCATTGTTGATGGAAGAAATGCAGCCGTGCGATTACTGGGGACCCGCACGGCAATTTGTCGAGGCGCGTGAAGTTCAGTCGAACTGGCTCGATCGTCTAGATAAGCTAGCGGGGATTCTTGCCGAGGAGCCGCAGACCTTCAGTGATTCACAAGCGATCGTTGATCTTTTCCCATGGATCCAGGTGACGCCAACGGTCCTCACCTTTCCAAGCGGTGAACCCATTGAAGAGTCTGTCTCACACTAGGCACAAAGGCCCGTAGCCAAGTTGCTACAATGAAAAAAGCGGAGTTACCCACCGAAGAACATGCTGCGTTTTTGGTCCGTTCGAGGCTCGGTACTGAACCAGTACAAGTACAGCGGTTCGAGACAGGGCTTTGTCATTTCGTTTACAGAGTGGAAACATCTGGGGGGCCGAATTTTGTCGTCCGCATCTCGCGCCCTGAAACCCTGCGTTTCCTAGAGGGGGGCGTCTATTGGAGCAAACTCCTACGGCCAATGGGCGTTCCCCTTCCAGAAATACTGTTTGTGGACCTAGCCCCGCCGGACTCGATTTTTCCGTTCGTAATTTTAGAGTTCCTCGAGGGAACCGATCTCGGCACTGTCTATCCGGCCCTTTCTTCTGCCGAAAAGCTTGAGTTAGCTAGCGAGGTAATTCGGATTCAACAGAGTGTTGCGTCGCTGCCTAATGTTTCCCGATTTGGCTATGCCTTTTCGTATGAGGCTCCCCCCAATTGCCGGAGTTGGAAGGAAGTGATGCTCGCAATTATTGAGCGCGCTCAGGAGCGCATGAATACCGGAAAACATCCGGGCCGCCTCTATCCAGAGCGTGTAAAACAATCGCTCTCATTTAATGAATCGTATTTTGCTTCGGTGCGACCTATCGCATTTCTGGAGGATATCACGACCAAGAACGTCTTGGTGCATCAGGGTCGAATCAACGGCATGGTCGATGTTGATCAGATGTGCTTTGGCGACTCCCTTTTAACCATTGGCGAGACTAGAATGGCCCTGCTGCAAAATTCCTTTGATCTTGATTACGTAGAACATTGGATGCATCTGCTCAAGCTCGACAGTGAGCAGAGACGTGTCGTAAACTTTTATACTCTTTGGTATTGTGTCGTTTTTATGAGTGAGCTTGGTGAGCAGTTTAATCGAGCCGAATCGAAGCGCATCGATCTCAGCAGGTATGCCTATCTGGAGTCGATTTACGAGAGACTAGCAATCTGAACCGAGCCGGCGCAGGCGGGAAAGTTTCCAAAAGAGCAAATGATAGAATGGACCAGGGCGGAGCAGGCTTACACCGTGGCGAATCAAAAGGAGTTTCGGCGAGTTTTGGGGTAACGCCTTTAGCTTTGTATAAAGTCCCGAATTACTGCGAATGCGCGGACGGGGTCATCGTCAGTAACTCCGTGACCACAACCGGGGAATCGCTCGAATCGAACGAGATGCGCATGCAAATTAGCCGCCATGGTCTCACTGAAAGTTATTGGGGTTATCGGGTCACAGTCGCCGGCCATGACAAGCGTCGGACAAAGGACCCGCTTAAGATCGTTTCGAAAATCAAATTTTAGGAACTCGCCATCCTGGCCGGAAAAATGCAGCGCGAGCTCATCATTCCTGATCATCCGGCGACTGGATGAAAGTTCCACACCGGCTACCCTCTCGATAAACCCGATTTTTTTAGACGTTAAGGCGCCTTGTGAAAAGTTTGAGATAAAAATGCCTGCCGAGCGTCAAGCCTAATTGGGATTCTTCGGAGAATCGCTGTGCCAGCAACAGAATCCCTCGAGTCTCTGAAGCAGCGACCCGAGTACCGGTACCTAATTTGCTTTAAGCGGATCTTGCTGAATCGAAATCCTGAAAGGGCCTAATACTTAATTCCAAAAAGGGGTATTGTGTTATGCGGAGATCGCCGGCGTCAAAGCATAAAGGGAAGCCATTTGCTATAGGGCTTCGTACTATTTCGGCCATGAAATTCAATTAACCATTTCCTGGCAGTTTGTTCCCGCTGATAAGTCCTACGGTCCCTATGTCGAGCGAAGCCAAGGTAATTCAGAATACGAAAGGACTACCAGCAACTCCACGGTCTATAATTGAGGATCTGGTCTCGCTCGGAATACGGCCTGGAGACGTGCTCCTGATTCACAGCTCATTGAGCGCTTTAGGTTGGGTCTGTGGTGGGGCACCCGCAGTAATTTCTGCCTTGCTCGACACATTAGGCCCGACTGGAACGCTCGTTATGCCGAGTCACTCCGCTCAGCTAACAGATCCGGCTAGTTGGACCTCGCCACCGGTACCCGATTCTTGGTGGCAAATAATCCGGGAGCAGACGCTGCCTTACGATCCGGCGATCACGCCGACTCGCGGAATGGGGGCCATCGCGGAAGCTTTCCGGTCGTGGCCCGGAGTTGTGCGCAGTGCTCATCCGCTGTTTTCCTTCAGTGCTCACGGACCAAAAGCTTTAGAGATAGTTTCCGATCACTCAATTAAGGACTTCGGTCTTGGAGAACGATCTCCGCTCGCGCGACTTTATGATTTGGACGCAAGCATTCTTCTGCTTGGGGTTGGGTTCGACAAAAACACTTCGCTTCATCTTTCTGAATACCGTTCGACCTATCCAGGAAAGAAACTGACTACTGAGGGAGCGCCAGTGTTGCTCGACCGCCGCCGCGTTTGGATTACGATGCAGGAACTGGAATTTGATACTACCGACTTCGCAGCACTCGGACAGGACCTTATAGCAAAAGGATTCGGTAAGCGTGCACGAGTGGCGAACGCGGATGCATACTTAATGAAAGCCCGAGAGTTGGTCGACTTTGGAGTCAGCTGGCTGAATAAGACTCGCGGCGTCAAAGGGGTGAGCTAGCGTACGAGCCACCATGACAAGACCCGCGAAAACTGGAGAGGACCGGCGGTTTAAAGCCTAGGCTTTACCTCCAACCGTGTGGGCGAGCTTTCGTGGATTGCTTCAGACGGCTCTTCGTTTCAGATGTTGATTGAAACCTTCTCTTCCGTTGCGCCCATCGCACCCCGTCGCGCGAGGCCAGGCCGGGCTGTAATCTTAAAGGCATCCAATGATACCTCCTTCCTTTAAAGTGAAATAGCTGCTTCGACCCGGAGCCGGCAAGAATTCGTCTCAGAATGAGATCACCTGTTTCAATTTGAGACAGCGACTTCTTTGGACTTCACCTTCAGGTCTAATCAAGCCGACGTGTTAGTGTCCGATCTTCGCTTGGCACGTAAGTTGCCCATCATACCGGCCAACCCCTGAGAATTATGGATCGCCTCCTGCCATCCCTGCGTTACACGATCCGGCTCTTAGCCAAATCGCCAGGCTTTACCGTCACGGCGGTGCTGATCTTGGCTTTTGGCATTGGTGTAAATACTGCGATCTTCAGTCTGATTGATAGCGTCCTCTTAAAGCCGCTCCCATTCCCGCAATCCGATCGAGTGGTTCAAATTGAGATGCAGCACGTGAATGGCAGCCCAGAGGCAACGGACTACCCTGATTATGTTGAGCTCCGACGCGCTCAACACAGTTTCGACAATCTCTGCGTGACTCATTGGGACTTCCTTGATTTGAGCGGTGCGGCGCAGCCAGAGCGACTTTCGGTGCATTTCGTTTCAGAGGGCGCATTTAAACTCAGCGGCCGACCATTTCTTCTGGGACGACCGTTCACCGATCGCGAAGACGTACCCCATGGCCCATTAGTCGCAGTGTTGAGCGAGCGCTTTTGGCGTCAGCATTTTAACTCCGACCCAACCGTGATTGGCAAGAACCTGACGCTTAGCGATCAGAGTTTTGAAATAATAGGGATAGCACCACAACAAATTGACGACTGGGGTATGCGCAGCGTTGATGTTTACCTGCCGATCAATACCATCACGGTTTATGGGTATTTCCTTAATAGCCGAGACGCGCATTGGCTCGGCTGTATGGCCAGGCTGAAGGACGGTATCGGACTCGCTCAAGCGCAACAAGACCTGGGCGTGATTTCCTCGAACTTGGCTACTCAATACCCGGAGACCAACAAAAGCTACAGCCTGCGCGTACTCAGCCTGTTGGATGCAATGGTGGGCAGCTATTCTTCAAATATTTGGCTGTTAGGGGTAGCGGCCGGCTGTCTCTTACTGATCTCCTGCGCCAATATCGCGAACCTGTTGTTCGCCCGGTCGGTTGAGCGACGTCTGGAAATGACAATTCGGTCGGCCCTGGGAGCTTCCCGTTCCCGGTTGATCAGCCAATGGCTTGGGGAAACCTTGCTGCTTACGTTTCTGGGAGGTTGCCTCGGACTCTTCATCGCGATTGGATTTCTCCAAACAATTAAAGCGCTCGCTCCTCAAGACCTGTACCGGTTTCAAGCGCTACGCTTGGAAGTCCCGGCCTTGCTTTTCGTGATCGCCCTGATTGTCTTCATATCGCTCCTATCGGGATTTATGCCGGCCTGGAGCGCATCCGCGACAAATCTTGGTTCAGCGATCAAGGAAACGGGCGGCCGGAGCGGAACCGGAAGTTATGAGCGGCAGCGCGTCCAATCGGTCTTGGTAACCGGGCAGGTTGCTTTGGCCGGCGTCCTTCTGATCGGGTCAAGTTTACTTGCCCGCAGTTTTGTCGCGGTGCAGAACGTTCCTCTCGGGTTTAACCCGAGAGGCATCGTGACCGGAGAGATTTTTCTGACCAGCACCAAATATGAATTGGACGGAGTCCGGACACGTTCCTTTTGGGATGCGGTCTTGGAAAAGACCCGCAAAATTCCCGGGGTCACCGGGGTTGGCATGAACGACAATCTGCCGTTTTACTACTCTTGGTCCGCGACGGACTCTTTCAGCGTTGTAGGGCAGGTAGCTCCCGTTCCCGGTCACGAGCCGAGGCTGGACAGCCATATGATTTCCCCGGAATACTTCCGAACGATGGAAATCCCTCTTCTAAAGGGGCGCGATTTCGACCATAGCGACAAGATAGAGACTGAAAAAGTCACCATTATCGACGAGGCATTGGCTGACCGTTTTTTTGGAAGTACGGATCCGATCGGGAAGCAAATCAGTGTTCGCACGCAAGAAGGAACGGCGAGCTGGACAATTGTGGGAGTGGTTCCTCACATCAATCACAACACTCCCGATTATCCGGGCCAACCATTTCAGGCTTATTTTCCTTACGCCCAAGAAGACTGGGATTCTGAAATTTTAGTCGTGCGGACTCAAGAAGATCCGGGAAAGATAATCCCGTTGCTGCAAAAGGTGATCGCCTCCATCGACCCCGGCGTACCCATTGCTCAAGCTAAGACATTTTCCGACGTCATCGATAGTATGCTGGTCGTCCGAAGACTTGCTGTCCTGTTAACCAGCATACTTTCGAGCGCGGCTCTTTTCTTGTCGGCCGTCGGCCTCTATGGCGTGCTTTCCTACGCGGTGGCGCAAAGAACCCGGGAGATTGGAATCCGGATCGCCTTGGGCGCCCAAGTACTTAATATTCTGAAAATCATCGTACGACCCGGGCTTAGCATCGTCGGCATTGGTTTAGTCGTTGGAATCATCGGGGCTTTGATCCTAACGCATCTCATTCAAAACATGCTCTATGGCGTGTCGGGCAGTGACCCGGTTACGCTCGGATTCGCCACCGTTGTGCTTGGCCTGACCGCGTTGCTAGCGTGCCTTTTTCCCGCGATAAACGCCATCCGAATTAACCCAATCAAAGTACTGCGCGAATAACAGGTGGATAGCTGCAATGAGTGCAGGATTTCAAAAGCCTAACGCTTTTTAACAACAGTCCTTTTCTTCCCAAAACTAACCATTGATCGCCGGTATGGGCCATTCCCAGCTGCCGTCTGCGGCTTAAACAACCTGCGCCCTCTCTCGGCAAGCATCGGGGGTCCCCTTTGAAATCCTCGACCCGAAACTAGTCTCCCCTAGTAAAGCCCTACATAACTAAAGACCGAGCCCGACCGGACCACTCGGCCTCGCGAATGCAGAATTCTCCTGTTCATCTTCCTAAGACTCTTTGCCCGAATCGCTCCCCGAACCTAATCCGCGCTAGCTCACGGGCGTGATTTAAGAAATCTACGAGTCTCCTGGCGATATCCGATCGCTTCATAGAAGGCGTGAGCGTCTGCGCGATGGTCGCCGCTGGTGATCTCTATGCGAACACATCCATTTGCCCATGCGAATTGCTCCGCTGCGGCCACTAATTTTCGACCGATCCCGCACCGTCTGAACCGAGAGCTTACCGCCAACGCCGTTATACGACCCAGGTTGCCGTCGACATGAAGTAGGGGCAGGACATGAAACGACAGAAAACCACCGATCTCACCAGCACGATCCGCAATGAAGACCTTATCCTCGGCTTTTGAGGATAGCTGCGTTAGTCGATCGCGAACAAACTGTTCTGCAACCGAGTAACCAAGTTCACCAATCAGGTTGGTAACATCGAGGGCGTCCGATACGGCTGCGTCGCGAACAAGAGTCGTCGGCACGATAGAATGTTGTCGCGGCCAGCGGATACATCAAATACCGCGAAAAGACTAGCAAATCTGCGGCTAGTTCGCGGATGGAAACGCGGAACCAAGGGGCCTTTGGATGGAGTGCGAATTGGGTTCGCTGTCCGAATCAGCAAGGAAGATCGCCTTGAATCGCTTCCGGCTTCTACAGCCTCACATCAAAGATAAGGGCTCTTAAGTTACTCGCTTGAGAGGCGGGTGTTGGATACCAGACTGCTCAGAGCTGATTCGCGTTGGCTAATAGCCAAGCCCGGCATCACGACATCCTCGATCGCGACTCGAATATCTGGCACAACCGGTAACTTTAAAAGGACATCAGCCTCTACGCTAATTGGTTTGGTTTTTTGGCTATTTTGTACTCGCGGGTCGCCGTCGACGGAAACTGATGGGTAACGGCCCGAATTTTCGGCGCCCTTTTGACCGGCCCTCTTCTCGCGGACCAGAAGTACTTCGCTGATGGTGACGCTTTTTTCGGAAGAGAGGTTTGAAAAGTTACTTTCTTAATTTCTTTTTGCTTTTGCTTAAGCTTTCTCGCCGGCGCAGTCGTGACCGCGGCAAAAAGCAAGGTGATTGCGTCCTTATCGCGCCGATCGAGTGCTCCCAAAAGACTGCCAACCTGGACACGGAACCCCGTTTCTTCGCGAACTTCCCGTTTCAGAGCTTTAACCAGCGATTCGCCCCTTTTCACTTTGCCGCCTGGGAGTGTCCATAACTTCAACCCGGCAGCCTGGCGAACTAGCAAAACGTTCTTGGCCTCGTCTTCAATCCAGGCCATCACCGAGACTTCTTTGGTCGGACGCGGTCGTGAAGCCTTCGGGGTAGTTTTGGGCATGTTATGGTTAAACCACGAAACGCAGATCAAGCAAGCCGGATAAGGCACGAGAACACGCTTCGCGATCCGGTGACCGAGCCAATCGGACCGAAGAACGAAACAAGAAAATCTTAGTTCCGAACTCCGAGGAAAGCTAACCGGCGATCACTAAAGAAGCTGCCTTTCGTCGAAGGGCTAATCTCGCTTTGGTCACGGTCGCCGTCACCGGTCTAATAGGAGCAGGCCTCAATGTTCTGATGGCCGATTTGCTACCGAAGGTGTTGACGAAAATCTAGTTCGCCAGGACCGGGACTCGCTCTCTCCGCAATCGAATTGAACCAGGAAAGGATTTCTATTAGCCTCCGCTGCGTTGAGGTGTTCTAGCATTCCATAGATTGTTGCGGAGGTTTTAATGTCTTTCATGGCAAGCCTCAGGTGGCAGAGGTGGCGACAGGAAGAAGACGCCCCGCTTCCGCTCACCTAGTGGGTCGGCAAAGACGATATTCTGCGCTGCTCTTACGGTACGTATAGAGCGGCGATACTCCGGAACTCACACAATCTGGCCGAAGAGATGGGCAACTCAGTAACATTGTTCGGATTTGGGACGGTAACGACAGTTAGTCAGCAGGCTTTCACTGGATTACTTGGGCTAGACTTCTGACTGTGGTGGTATCCTCGGCCACTTCGCGGAACGTTCTGGTTGCGGGCTAAAGAGAGCCCGTTGTCCCTCAAAGTAAGCCCTCAATCTTGTCGAACTGTTGATCCCAGGCAACGCTGGACAGGATCTTCACGAACAGTGGAAGCCCTACCTCGGTAACAGTGACCTTTGTCTTTCCGCTCGACTCACTGAATTCCACAATGACCGTGACCGCGTCCGGCCAACGGCCCGGCACTGGGGCCTTCGAGCCAGGTAAGGTTTTACCGGTCTCATCGGCAAACGATAGCGTGGAGACAATCCTTCTGTTGGGGACCACTTCCTTATAAACCCCGGTGTTCCAGAACGTGTCTCCATTTGGTGACTTCATTGCCCACAGAAACGTCCCGCCCACTCGAAGATCATTTCTAATGAATGGAGCTGTGTAGCCCGTCGGCCCCCACCATTGTTTAATCGAATCCGGATCGTTCCACGCGCGCCATAACTTGTCCTGGGAAGCACTGAACGTACGTTCATAGGAACCAGTTGTCTGGACCTCCAAGGCGACAAAAACGAGCACGACCAGCGCTAAAACGATCCCACCCAGTATTTTGTAGATCAGATGACGCCTCTTATTAGTGCGTCCTCCCGGCGATCGGTCCCGCAAAGTCGAACGGGCCGTTCCAGGTACGCTTGGTTCGCTCATGATGCACCCGCCCCTTTCTCCACACCGTGGGCCGACAGGGACATCAAAAATTCCGCTAGCCGGTCGTAGCTCACTCCCATTCCAGCTTCCATACCTGTCGCAAGCATCGCCGCGCGCGTCTTACCATCGGGCAGCGTCATTCGCATGACCATCAACGTTCCCGTGCCGTCGGCTTCAAATCGCGTTTCAATATGGTTATCTGGAGTGGGGTCCGGCAGGTGCATGCGCTCGATATGTACGATCCTGCT
>JAFAZK010000007.1 GCA_019239825.1 Verrucomicrobiota bacterium
CCGAGCAGCGATTTGTTCCTGAGAGACAGCTTGGCCAGGGCCGAATTCGCCGTTGAGAATCGCGAGCCGAAGCGCACGGACTACCTGATCACCAGCACTCGAGATAGACTGATTTGACAACGGCATGAGTCCTGTATACCGGTATACAGGATTCAGGTCAAACCCAAATCCATTGTTCCATGGCGTGAGCCTCACCTTTCACTTCTCACCCCGCTCCCCCTATGTCTGCTTCTCCTCGCTGGCATTTGGCTCAACTCAATATCGGTCGTGTCCGTGCTCCTATGACCGATCCTCTCATGGCCGGCTTTGCAGCCGAGCTTGAACCCGTCAATGCGCTCGCCGATTCGGCGCCCGGTTTTGTTTGGCGCCTGCAAACCGAAGCCGGTGACGCCACCGCCATTCGTCCTTACGATGACGATACGATCCTCATCAATATGTCGGTGTGGGAAACCGTCGAAGCGCTGAGAGCCTATGTTTATCGGACGCACCATGCCGAGGTCATGCGTCAGCGGGAGAAATGGTTCGAACGCCTAGAAACTTATTTCATCGCGCTTTGGTGGGTACCGGCCGGGACTATCCCGACCGTTTTAGAGGCGAAGCAGCGGCTTGATCATCTACGCCAACAGGGCGACTCACCTTACGCTTTCTCTTTCAAGAAAGTATTTCCGCCGCCAACGGAATTGTCGGAGGTCGTTACGATTTCAAACAAAACCGCTGATCCCGCATAAAGCGCTGGCGTCCTTCGGCTTTCGCTCTACAGATAAGCAATATGCCACTGCCAACCGATGAGAAGCTGCTTGCGCTAAGCCAGGACCTGCTTAAGCAATTCGATACGCTCTTTGGATTACACCCTGGTTTTCGCGCAGCGCACGCTAGAGGCACTATGCTTTCGGGTACCTTCACTCCGGACCCGGAGGCGGTATCACTAACCAGAGCCCCGCACATCACCCGCGCTTCCACTCCGGTAACCGCCCGGTTTTCCAATTCTACCGGCGTCCCGCTCATCCCAGACAACGATCCGAACGCTAACCCACGCGGTCTGGCCATCCGGTTCCATCTTGCTGAACATGTGCATACCGACATTGTCAGCCATTCGACGGACGGGTTTCCTACAAGAACCGGTGAAGAATTCCTGGAGTTTTTGCGGGCTGTCGCAGCTAGCGGACCCGATGTACCGTCACCAAAACCGGTTGAGCAATACCTGGGCTCACATCCGGCAGCGCTTGCCTTTGTCCAAGCTCCAAAACCAAGTCCCGCAAGTTTCGCTAAGGAGACTTATTTTGGGGTCACAGCAATGCGTTTTATCAACAAAGACGACGCCAGCCGTTACGGCCGATATCGGATTGTTCCAGACGCGGGAATCGAACATATAGATCCTGAAGTTACCAAGGACAAAGGCCCAAATTTCCTGTTCGATGAGTTAAGCGAACGGATAGCAGCCGGTCCGATCAGCTTCCAAGTCTTTGCCCAACTGGCAGATGAAGGCGACGAGGTCAACGATGCTACCGTGCATTGGCCGGAAGATCGCCCTTTAGCCAGGCTAGGCCAGATGGTTCTCACCGCCCCGGTCGAAAATGACGCTGCGGAGCAGAAAAAAATCATCTTTGATCCGATTCCGCGAGTAGACGGGATTGAGCCGTCCGATGACCCGTTGTTGGAACTGCGGGCCGCGATCTATTTGCAAAGCGGCCGGCGCCGACGCCAGGCGTAAAGAGGATTCACCACAAAGGCACAAAGAACACGAAGTGAAGACCAACCGCAGATGAACGCAGATTGACGCGGATAAAAGAGGGCAAGGACATGTCCACAGGCCAATCAATTGATCAAATTTTTGACCTGACGCGCGCCATCTCCCTTTTTAAAATCCCCGTTCGTCTGCGTTAATCCGCGGTTCGGCTTCTCTTTGTGCTCTTCGTGCCTTTGTGGTGAAATAGGTTCTTTGCACTAACTGGGTAATGCAAAACAGACGATTTCATTTGCCGCTCGATGATTCGACCAGAAGTTCGAGCCATCAAAAGCCAACGAACGGCATTGAAACGGAACTCTAGCCAAATCTTCTACCCGGCGTGAGCCAGGTGTTTCCAGATTCAAACGAGCGATCCGCCAATCTTCGTTACCCTGCTCCGTTCCCCGCAGAACATAAATGGCGCCATCGAAAAAGGTATGCCCGCAAATCTCGGCCCCAATATCATAGGCCTCGAGGATACTTCCGCCTCCATCGAGTTTCAGGATCCGGTGTTTATACCATTGGCTCAAGTAGACGTGGCTGCCGTCATAGCTCAGATAGGACCCGGTAAAATCAGGGCAAGGCACGCGATCGGTTTCGGAGAATCCGTCAGCAGAGGAATAGCGCCAAAGATAACGGTCATCTGCCGCCCCTTCCCCAAGGTTGAAACGGAGAGTCTCACCGGTTGAGACAACCGCCCAAGGTATCCCTGGTGCTTCGGCTTCTTCGAATACCTTCCAACCATCCGGCTCGATCCGATAGATGCGCCGCGAATCACGCGAACCTATCCATAAAGCATTTTTGTGCCAGGCCAATGCTTGGGGAGTCACGTCAGGGGAAGCGACACGCCGTCGCTCATTAACTGAGGGTAGCGGTTCAGTGCTCATGGTTGAATCCACTTGGTTCGTCAAGCTCCGCACGAATCGCGTATGAGGAGTTTACTGTCTAACAGAATGTCTCAAACCGGCATGTCCGGCACCCTGGTCGGTAGGTCGAACCGTATCAAAATATTGGAGCCGGCGTATACGGCATAACCTATTGATACCTAGGGACTTAAGCATTCAATATCAGGAATCCACACCGATTTGATCGAATATCACTTGAATCGTTTCAAATCTGTTGTAAAGGATCTGTGTCTCCAATAAGGAGGCAACCAGTTCTTTAAACAATCCAGCGAAGTCGGACCTAGGGAATTGAATCCTTTCGGTCAGAATTTCTGGGCATTCCGGAAAGCGCTCCGTTGTAGGGGCGACCAATCCAGGATGCTGAGAGAAACTAAGAAAGGAAAAATATGGAAGGACTAGTATTCGCCTTATTTGTTCTAAAGAAAAACTATGAACGGCCGGCCGGGATTGTTCCTGAGCCTGAGTTTAAGCCGTTCAATCTTTCGGCGCTTAGACTGCCGAAACAGAACGATACTATTCGAGGCACGAAGCAAAACCGGCAACCTGCCTTGGCCGTTTCAGCGGCTTGAACGTCTCTGTTCTGTTCTTAAGTAACAGCGATCCGCGGGGTTGCACTCACGGTTAGTCTTTGGCCTGTATAGGCTGGCTCGTCTAATCCCGGTGCAATTCCGATTGGATCGGTCTTCCAAGGTTCGATTTTAGCTCCGCATTCGCCTTGGCAAGGCCAACGGCGCGACACGGATTACTTAGATTACGCAGATTTTACTGAAGGGAACGGGTCAGGGAGTCGTTGGGAATCAGTTGCTCAGGGAAGAGTGACTATCGGGCAGAAAATCTGCGTCACCTGAGTGAACTGGTGGCGTCTTAGCAGGTAAGTTTTTTATTCGGCGGCGCGGGCTTATGGGCTGTTCTGTATAGCGGCTTCCGACTTCGCCCCCCCATTTCCCTTTAGCCACGTTGGACAAGTCGCCGCAAAGCCAGAAACTTCCCTCCGAGATTCGCGCAATTCCGATCCACCCACATCACTTGCGCGTCTAAGACGATCCTTTTACCAAGACCATCTTGGCAAGGGGGATTAGCATGGGTTCTGGGGCGACCTTTAAACGCGCAATCATCCGCGCCTCCATCCGGTCAATGAACTCAGCGGAGCGAACCGCCTTATCATCCAGGCTAGCGGCAAGCGTCGGGCAAACTGAAGCACGAGAAAACGCTGCCCACCGAGCGGCGTACTGCTCGGCATCACCATGGCCTTGGAATTCTGTCCAGATGCTATCTTCACCACAAAAGATATCAATGTCCTCCAGCGTGAGGCCGGCAAAGCTGCCGGTCTCCGCAAATGGAGCCGTGAAATCCTGACGGCTACGGCCAACTGTTGGAATCACCATGCGCCGGGCTTCGTCGTTGGTGATGAACCCTTCGTCTACTAGGTCGAGCACGGCTCCGTAAATGGCGACGACACACGGCTTATAACCGAAGTCGCCATGGTCATCGAGCGCCATACTGAGCACGACTAGCCGGCCGCCAGGTCGCAGCTCAGCCGCACGATGGACTAGAAAACAGCGCCAATCATCCGCTGCTTGTTCATAAAACGCAGACCGGACGCCGGCATCCTGACTGTAAGCGACCTGCACCTGATCTGGGATCAGCGCTGGGACCCGACTCAACCATTGTACCGCCCAGGAACTCCATCCCAGGGTCACGCTAGAAGAAGGAAGAATTTGATCGTAGAAGGATCTTCCGACTGCACACGGGAATATAGCCGGATCGTCGTGTACATAGCTGTCCGGGTCCGACGCTAGAATCTGAAAGAGAGCGGTAAAGTCGTTGTCCGGTAAATCCGTATGCACGACCGAAACCGCGCGATCCGCACCGGCCCGATCCCGCAAAACGCTAATCGCTACCCCTAAAGGAAGGAGTGAGTTACGCCCTGCGGAAGAGCCGTAGTCGACGATTACAACCGGTTCAGGTGAAAGCGGCAAAGCGACTTCTCGAGCTGCTCTCTCAAGCAACGGAACGGCGGGCGATGAACCCGCCGCTTGCACTCGCGAACTGCGATTATAGGCCCCATGCCCCTCCATCGGCGCTGGTCGGTTTGCTTCAGAGGATTCGGTCATTGGGATTAGCCATTATATCGGACAAGGCCATACAACGGAAAGCTTTGACTTGCCTACTTCAAGACAGCGGAGGTCGAGTTTAGTTAGACCAACCGCACACCAGTAAATTAGCTTCGAGCCGGTCAATCGCAATTGTTAGCCGACAACCGTCAAGCCTTTAGGAACCGGAACATCAGTTAGTTTGTGGAAAATCCTAAAACCATTAGGCGTCGACCGGAAACATCTGACTCAGCGCCAGAATAGCGGTTTGCATCTTGAAAACTCTGTGAATTAACGGCACGCTCAGCAGGTTCTGCGAGTCGTTCACGTGCTCGAACCGGACAGGAAAGCTCAATGAGATCGGCGCTAACATTATCGCTCGGTATTTGGGCCGGTATCATTCTCGATCCCACCCCGGCGGGTTTAGCTAGTACAGCCTCCAACGATCTATTTCCGCCTGACGTCGCCCGGGACCTCAACCGCGGCATCACGAACATCATGAAGGAAAAGAATCTGCCGGGTGTCGCGGTGGAAGTGCTGGTGCGTGGTAAAGGCCAATACACATTCGTCGGAGGCTTTGCGAATTTAGAAACCCGAACAGCCCGCACTCTTGAGCAGCCCTTTCGCATCGCCAGCATAACCAAGACATTCGCTGCCACCGCCATTCTGGTTTTAGTCGATCGGGGCCTACATCAATGGATTCAGCACGGACATGTACTATATAAAGAAACTCGATGCGTCACTGGTCATCAGTGTCAATCGCCTCGATCGCGATAACGAGTCACAGTCGAGTCCAATTTACGCTTTGGTGGGCAAGACGATCTTGTCGACCCTAGGTCCGGCTGAATAGCGACGGCAGCACTAGCGTGCCCTGCCTGGTTTTAGAAACATGACGAGGAGAACGCCTACCATGATAAAGAATGCCCCGACGAAATGGTAAGGCAGCAAGCGTTCACCAAGAAAGAAGTACGCCAGGACTGCGATGAAAACGGTTTGCAGGTAGAGAAAGACTCCAGCTCGAGACGCGCCCAAAGCCTGAACACTAAGATTGAACAAGTAATACATGAGTGCGCCGCCGGGTCCGGCGACGTAGGCCAGCGCCCAGAGACCTTTCGCGTTCAAGACACTCCGCTCATCGTGTAACAGTTCCCAAACATAAAACGGAACGGTCACTACGACGGCCGCTCCCAAGAGCAAGACCAAAAGCGGCAAACCCGGCAAGGGATACTTCGCCCGACGCAAGAGTACGGTATACAGAGCGAAAGCAACCGCCGCGCAGATCACGAAAATCTCGCCCGCGTTTAGATCTAGACGGATCAGCGCCCACAGGTCTCCTCGCGTCACGATAACCGCCATCCCGACGAACGCCACGATTGAGCCGACAAACTGCCAGGTACCGACAGGCTCATTCAAAACAAAGCGCGCTAGAATCATCGTTATCACGGGCATCAACGCGATAAGCAGCCCGGCATTAATCGCGCTCGTGTAGTTGAGTCCGACATAGATGAGGGCCGGCGAAATGGAAAAGCCTAAGCCCCCGACGATCAGAATTGATAACCATCTTTGCCGGACGAGGCCGATCATGGCGGACCAATGCCGGTGGATTATCGGAAGTAAAAGCAGTCCGGCAATAAAGACTCGCCAGAAACAGAGTGCCCAAGGCGGCATTTCTGCAGTCACAACCTTAGCTGCGATATAGACGCCGGCGGCTAAGAGCCAGCATACGATCGCGGAGCCGGTAGCGACCTGTGTACTTACGGCGGCGGGTAAGCCAACTGAGGTTTCTTTTGGGGCTGACTGCATAGTGATGAGAAAACTCTTCGCCCATCAGTTACCGATCAGCGGCTCCAGACACCGGACCGAACCAGGCTCACGCTTGAGCTGTATCCGATCGCGCTACCAAGAAACAGTAAAAACGCGATCTTCTTGAAAAACCGTCCGGCTGTAGTCAGGATCCGGTTTCACCCCCTCAGCCTTGACGAATATGTTGGATTCACTTCTTGAAGACACCAGCGCAAAGCTTCCCTTTAACGTTGCTCTGGTTTTCGAGGGCAAAAGCTACACTTACGCAGACCTCTGCCGCCTTACTCGAAGCTTATCGGCCGCGCTTCAAGAGCAGGGAGTTCAACCTGGAGATCGGGTGGCGTTCCTCCTGCCGAACTGCCTGGAGATCGTCCTTTGTTACTATGCTTGTTTCAAGATCGGCGCTATCGCTGTGCCGCTTAACGTTCGCTTCTCAGCCGAGCTGCTTCAGTATGCCATTAATCATAGCGGTGCGCGAGTGCTCATCAGCGAACCAAATCTCTATGCACAGATCGGTAAAAGCCGGATGGCGCTCCCTGAAGTTAAGCAGTGCTATTTGACATCGCGTCACCTGGAATTCGAAGGAGTAAGGCCCTTCGCCGAACTGTTGGCCGCCACGACGTCGCATTTTAAATGCGCGACGTCATCTGCGAACCGGACCGCGGCGATCTACTACACTTCAGGTACAACCGGTCTGCCCAAGGCGGTAATTCACACACATGCAAGTCTCGCTCGAGCCACCCAAAACCAAATCGATCAGATCACCGTAACGTCTACAGACACCACTCTGATCCTATTCCCGATCTGTTATCTAATCGGTTTCGGCTCTCAAATTCTCCCCTTTCACAAGGTCGGAGCAACCTGTGTTCTGTTACCGGAATTTGAACCCCAAGCCACTTTGGCTGCCATAGAAAAGTATAGGGCGACCAAAACCTATGCTTTTCCGAAGTTGTACCGCGAGCTGATCGACTGTCCCGACGCCGGCGCCTACAATGTTAAGTCACTTACCTTCTGCTTTTCCGCCGGTGAAGCCATCGCGACCGCCATACAAAGACGGTTTAAGCAAATCTTTGGCGTTGAAATCACCGAAGGGTGCGGGATGACCGAACTGCAGATATACAGCATGAATCCTCCATACGCTCAGAAGAAGATTGGCTCGATCGGCAAGCCAATCGCTGGGATGGAGCTGTCCTTAATTGACGAATCTGGTTGTTCGATTTCAACTCCGCGTCAAGTCGGCGAAATGATTGTTAGAGGAGGCAGTATGACCGGCGGTTACTGGCGCGATGCGACGTTAACTAGCCAAACGATTAAAGATGGCTGGTTTCATACCGGCGATTTGGCCTACCGGGATGAACAAGGCTTTTATTGGTTCGTCAGTCGCAAATCAGAAATCATCAAGAACGAGGCCGGGCTGGTATCACCGATTGAAGTAGAAGGAGCCTTGTATGAACATCCGGCGGTGATGGAAGCAGGCGTTGTCGGTGTTCCCGACGAATTCGGCAGCGAAGTCCCGCAAGCGTATGTCGTGCTTCGGCAGGACATTGACCCGCCCAGCGAATCGCAACTGATCGCGTTCCTGAGGAGCCGGCTCCTTGGTTACAAGGTGCCGACTCACATTACTATCACTGACAACTTACCTCACGGGCCCACGGGCAAGATTGACCGTAAGACTTTACGGAAAAAAGCTTTAGCTCCCCATTAGTTTCTGTCGCCGCTCGGCCTGCAGGGCTTCCAATTTTTTGGATTGTTCGGGAGTTAAAACTTTGCCAGCGGAAGCTTTAAAATTCGCTTGGATCGCTTCTAGCTTACGGAGCTTTTGCAACTTCCCTGTGGAGGTATCCGCCTTTAGGGCTTTCAGCGCTTTGTCGCGTTGCGCTACGATCGGAGTGATCGCTTTCTGTTGTTGTTCATTTAGCTGAAGCTTTTCCGTTAGCTCCTTCACCTGCAGTCCTTCCACGACTTGGCCGATCGCAAAACTCGTGAAGCAAAAGACCGCAGTCCCGAGTACGACTAGTTGTTTGATAGCTTTGATTGACTTCATTTAGGATTAACTATGGTTTTTGGGTTGGGGGTTGTTTTGTTTGTTGGTTAGTAAAATCTGATTCATCAGTTTCAGTTCGGTGACTAGATCTGTCGGGAGATTGGGTGGCCTTTTGCAGCGGAGATTATTAGACCATGAAATGGTCTAACCCAACAGCCCAGGGCTTCAGCCCTGGGTTAGCTGATTTAGCAGAGGTGCCACTGAAAGTGGCATCCGAGATTCAACGCGGTTCGGAGAATCAACATGGCAACACTCTAGACGTGCGACTCGGACGCCACTTTCAGGGCGTATTGTTGACCATGTGACCCAGGGCTGAAGCCCTGGGCTGTTCTCTTAAACCATTTCATGGTTAATACCGATTTTGTAGGTCTCCTCGTACACCAGCTCACGAAAGGATCATATCGTCTCTTTGGTTAGTTCCGCTCTTACAGACGGTTTTCCACGAAGGTTAACTAACCTCTCCACCAGGCAGAAACTGACTGGGATCAGAAAAACCGCGATGGCGCAGGCAGCGAACATTCCACCGATCACGGTCGTGCCCATGACTTGCCGGGCAATCGCGCCAGATCCGGAAGCCATCCAAAGTGGTACACATCCGAGGATGAAGGCAAAAGAGGTCATCAGAATTGGCCGGAGCCGCAACCGAGCAGCGGCGAGAGCCGCGTCCACTAACGGAGTGCCCCGTTCATATTCGACCTTGGCAAACTCAACGATCAAAATGGCGTTCTTGGCCACCAATCCGATAATCATAACCAGTCCAATTTGGGCGAAGACGTTGTTCTCGATTTGAACGAGATAGGATGGCAGAAACAGCCCGTTGATTGACCGCCGCAAATAGAGCATACCGAATGCCCCGAAAACCGCGATCGGTGTGCTCAAAAGTACGCTGAACGGAAGCGACCAACTTTCGTACAACGCGGCCAAAATCAGAAACACAAACAAAAGCGAAAAACCAAAGATGGCAGCCGCCGGCACACCTTGTTGAGTTTGTTTCTCTTGGAAGGACATGCCCAGATAATCGTATCCCATATCCGCGGGCATGGTTTGGGCAAAGACCTCTTCCAGAGCTTTCATCGCTTGATCGGAAGTGTACCCGGGAGTGATGGCCGCATTTATTTGAGCGCAGCTATATAGATTGTAGCGCATGGTAAACTCCGGACCCGTGCGTCGTTCGATTCGGGTCAGGGTACTTAACGGAACCATCTCGTTCTGCGAATTGCGGACATAAAACTCTCCCAGGTTCGTCGCGTCTTTCCGATACTGTCCTTCCGCTTGGACGTAGACCTGCCACTGACGTCCAAACCGGTTGAAATAGTTTATAAAGGTTCCGCCCATGAAGGCTTGGATCGCTTGATACACATCGCTGATCGCGACCCCTTGTTTAAGGGCTTTATCCAGATCCACGTCGACGTACGTCTGTGGCACGTTAGGCTGGAACGTTGTACTGACCTGGGCCAGCTCTGGTCGTTTGCGGGCCGCGCTGAGGAAGGTCTCAACGTTCTTTGAGAGAAGCTCTGCACCTCCGCTGGAGCGATCTTCAAGGACAAAGCTAATATCGCCGGACGCACCGGCCCCCGGAATTGCGGGAGGCGAAAAAGCGAACGCGATCGCTTCCGGCAATTGAGACAGTTCTCGGTTAACTTCGGCTTTGATCGCTTGATAATTTTCGTTGCGTCCCGCGCGCTCTTTCCATGGGGTCAGGGACACAAACAGAAACGCGCTATAGGTACTTTGGACGCCGCTCAGTAAACTCGAGCCGATGGTGGTCGTCACGTACCCAACTCCGGGCGTCCCTGAGAGGAGGTTTTCAATCTTGCGGCAAACTTCGTCCGTGCGCTGCAGTGATGCTGCGTTGGGAAGTTGCAGATTGATATAGAAATATCCCTGATCTTCATCCGGCAGGAAGCCTGTCGGAATCTCCCTAGCAAAAAGGAAGGCAGCGACTCCAAAAACCACGATCAAGGCGATGGCTAACCCAGTCCGCCGGATGAAAAGATCGGAAAGGCGGACATATCCTTCGGTGGCACGCCCAAATATCTGATTGAACCAACGAAAGAATGCTCCCAAGGGTCCGACCCCTTTTTGGCGTGGCCGGAGCAAGAGAGCGCATAACGCTGGACTAAGGGTCAGTGCGTTAAAGGCTGAGATCAACACCGAGATGGCGATAGTCACAGCGAACTGCTGGTAGAGTCTCCCAGTTATCCCCGGAATGAAAGCGGTCGGCACAAAGACCGATGCTAAGACTAAAGCGACCCCGATGACTGGACCGGTAATCTCCTTCATCGCCTTATGGGTGGCTTCTTTGGCCGAGAGTCCACCCTCGATATGATGCTCGACCGCTTCGACTACGACAATGGCATCGTCTACTACCAGGCCGATCGCTAACACGAGACCAAACAGTGAAAGTGTGTTAATCGAAAAACCTAGCAGCGGAAAAAACATAAAAGTTCCGATCAATGAAACCGGCACAGCTAATAGCGGGATGAGCGTAGCCCGCCAACTTTGCAGAAAGAGGTAGACGACCAGGATCACTAGGACGAGCGCCTCCACCAACGTCTTGACCATTTCCTCGATACCGGCCGTAACCGGCTTGGTTGTGTCCAGGGAGATCACGTAGTCCACGCCTTGAGGAAATCGTTGTTTGAGCTGCGTCATTAGCGTTTTGACTCCGTTCGCTGCAGCCAAGGCGTTGGTACCAGGAAGTTGATAGACCGAGACTACCGCAGCGGGCTTACCATTAAATCGGCCTCTGGTGTTGTATGCTTGCGCGCCAAATTCCACCCGGCCGACATCTTTAAGCCGCACCGTGCCTCCGCCGGTCTCCTGGCGCAGAATGATGTTGCCAAACTCTTCGGGACTAACCAGGCGTCCCTGCGCTAGCGCGGTGTAGGTATATTCTTGTCCATTGGGAACGGGTTCACTGCCAATCTGGCCGGCTGAATTAACTGTATTTTGCGCTTGGACTGCGTTCACTATATCCGAAATGGTCATATTTAAGCGGGCCAACTGATCCGGCTTCAGCCACAAACGCATCGCATATTGGCCGGCTCCCGAGATTTGGACATTGGAGATGCCGCGCACTCGAGTAAGCGCGTCATTTAGATTGATATAGGCGTAGTTCGACAGGAAGAGGGCATCTCGGCTTCCATCCGGCGAGTAAAGACCGATCACCATGAGCGGCGCGGCTAGCGATTTTTGCACAGTCACGCCAAGATTGTTCACCGCGCTGGGCAACTGAGAGGCGGCTTGGGTTTCCCGCATCTGCGCAAGGATCTGATCCGTGTTCGGATCCGACGCCAGATCAAAGTCGACCGTCAACACCATTTG
Organism: Verrucomicrobiota bacterium; assembly: GCA_019239825.1. Classification (GTDB taxonomy): domain Bacteria; phylum Verrucomicrobiota; class Verrucomicrobiia; order Chthoniobacterales; family JAFAMB01; genus JAFAVN01. The sequence continues at coordinate 11,899 of JAFAZK010000007.1, forward strand.
GCCGCTGTTAGCGTTGACCGAATACATATAGTTCATGTTGTCGACACCGCTCATCTGCTGCTCAATCGGCGTCGCCACAGCCTGTTCTACCGTGCGTGCATCGGCGCCGGTATAGTTAGCGGTGATCACGGTCTGAGGTGTGACGATATCCGGGAACAACGAAACCGGTAGGATGTTGGTCGAGATCGCGCCAACGATGACCGTTAGAATCGAGATAACGATCGCGACGATCGGCCGGTTAATGAAGAATTTCGACATCAAAGGTGAAGCGGAGTTTGGGGGTGCGGGTCGGCGTTTCGGCGGGTAGGTGGATAGGACCTATAGGACTCATGGGACTTATGGGTCGGCTGGCGGTTGATGCCCGGTGTGGTTCTTACGTCCAACGAAAGCGGCTAATGTTTCGACCATATAGAAGCCGGCCGGAATTAGGAAAATGGCCAGCAGGCTGGCTGCGAGCATGCCGCCGATGACTCCAGTACCCAATACTTGCCGGGCGACTGCACCTGACCCTGAAGCGAGTGCGAGTGGAATACAGCCAACGATGAAGGCGAACGACGTCATCACGATCGGACGCAGACGCAAACGCGCACCGGCCAAAGCCGCATCTACCAGCTTCGCGCCACGCTCATACTCAGTCTTGGCAAATTCCACGATTAAAATGGCGTTTTTGGCCGTCAAACCGATAATCATGACTAGACCGATCTGTGCATAAACGTTGTTTTCGATCTGCACCAAAATCGGAGGAAGAAATGCGCCGGTTACTACCCGGCGCAGATACAGCGCGCCTAGGAAACCAAAAACCGCGACCGGTGTACTCAGCAGCACACTCACCGGGAGCCACCAACTCTCATAGAGAGCTGCGAGAATCAGAAATACGAACAACAAAGATAAAGCAAAGATCGCGGCGGGCGGCGCCGCCTGCTCAGCCTTTTTCTCTTGGAATGACATGCCCAGATAGTCGTATCCCATCTCCGCCGGCATAGTCTGAGCAAAGACCCTTTCCAGAGCGCTCATGACCTGGGCCGAGCTGTAACCGGGCGCCGGGATCGCCTGAATTTGAGCCGAACGAAACAAATTGTAGCGCATGGTAAATTCGGGACCGAATTCTCTGCGCACGCGCACTACCGAAGAAAGAGGCACCGCGTTGTTGTTTCGGTTTCTGACATAGAATTGGCCGAACTGATCGGCTCTGGTTCGAGATTCGCCCTCGGCCTGCACGTACACTTGCCACTGACGTCCAAAGCGGTTGAAGTAGTTAACGAAAGAGCCACCCAGGAAGCTTTGGAGCGTGTTGTAAATATCGGTCAACGCAACTCCCTGGCTAAGAGCTTTCGCCTTATCGACATCAAAATAAACCTGCGGCACACTGGGCAGCAGCGTCGTAATCACTCGGCCCAGCTCGGGCTGCTTGCGGACAGCATCCAGGAAAATATCAACGTTGTGTGCTAGAAACTCAGCGCCTCGGTCGATACGATTCTCGAGCACAAAGGAGACACCTCCGGCTACACCAGCTCCCGGGATCGCCGGAGGAGAAAAGCCGAATGCAGTCCCTTCCGGAAATTGGAGGAGTTTCAGATTAAGCAGCCCTTTAAGAGCTTGATATTGTTCAGTTAGCTTTTTCCGTTCTCCCCAAGAATTCAGAGTTACAAAAAAGAAACCGCTATAGGTAGTTTGCACATTGCTTAACAAACTGAACCCGGCGATCGCGGTCGTGTATCGCACGCCTGGAGTTTGAGCGAGGAGTGCTTCAATTTTACGGCAGACCTCATTGGTACGTTGGAGAGAGGCGGCTTGGGGCAGTTGGAGGTTGATATAGAAATAGCCCTGATCTTCGTCCGGGAGAAAGCTGGTGGGTAGCTGTTGGCCGAAGAAGAGTGCGACCGCCCCAAACCCGAATAGTAGCGCCAACGCCAGAGCGCTTCTACGGATCAGTAACCCCGACACGCGCACATATCCATCAGTAATCCGACTAAAGAGTTGGTTAAACCAACGGAAAAATCTTGCGAGCAGCCCAGCTCGCACCTGCCGGCGTCGCAACAGCAGCGCACACAGAGCTGGGCTAAGGGTCAAGGCATTGAACGCCGAAAGGAGAACCGAGACTGCAATAGTAACCGCGAACTGTTGATACAGCCGGCCGGTGATACCGGGGATGAAAGCCGTTGGTACAAAAACCGAGCCGAGTACGAGAGCTACCCCAATAACCGGCGCAGTGATTTCTTTCATCGCTTTGAGCGTCGCTTCTTTGGGAGCTAACCCTTCCTGCAGATGTCGCTCTACCGCTTCGACCACGACGATGGCGTCATCCACTACCAGCCCGATCGCTAGCACCAAGCCGAACAGCGAAAGCGTGTTGATAGAAAAACCGAGCAGCGGAAAGAAGATAAAAGTGCCGATCAGTGATACCGGGACCGCCAGCAACGGAATTAGCGTTGCTCTCCAGCTCTGGAGAAAGAGATAAACGACGATCACCACTAACCCGAGCGCTTCTAACAACGTCTTGATCATCTCCTGAATCCCTGCGGTTACCGGCAAGGTCGTATCCAGCGCGATCACGTAGTCCATTCCGTGCGGAAATCGCGCCTTGAGCTCGTTCATCCGTCGCTTAACCCCTTCCGCAGCGGTCAACGCATTGATGCCCGGAAGTTGATAGATCGCGAGCACGGCGCTGGGCTGACCATTCAATCGGGCGTAGGTATTGTAGACTTGTGAGCCGAGCTCAACGCTGGCCACATCGCGGACACGAACGACGCCACCGTTCGTCGATTGACGCAGGACGATATTGCCGAATTCCTCCGGCGTCGTGAGCTGTCCGCGCGCCACCGCCATATAAGTGAACTCCTGGCCGTCGGGCACTGGCTCGCCGCCGGCAAAACCGACCGGGTTCACGGTGTTCTGCTGTTGAACAGCGTTAGTGATGTCCGAGACTGTCACGTTCAATCGGGCTAACTGTTCGGGCTTCAGCCAAATGCGGATCGCGTACTGACCGGCCCCGAAGACCTGCACGTTAGAGATACCCGGAACTCGAGTTAGCTGATCGTTGAGATTGATGTAGGCGTAGTTCGCCAAAAACTGAGAACTATAGCGGCCGTCAGATGAACGGAGCGCAATCAACATCAGCGGCGCAGCAAATGATTTCTGCACACTAACTCCTTGGGACACCGCTTCCGGCGGCAGTTGGGCGCTGGCCTGCGATTGCCGCATCTGGGTCAAAACTTGATCGGTTTTCGGATCGCTGTTCTCATCGAAATTTACCCTCAACTTCATCTGTCCGGTATTCGAGTTGAGGGAATACATGTAGTTCAGCTTATCGACCCCGCTGACTTGCTGTTCGATCGGCGTAGCCAGGGATTGCTCCACGGTGACAGCATCTGAACCCGGATAAGTTGCCGAAACTACGATTTCAGGAGGAGTTATATTGGGATAAAGCGAGACCGGTAAAAATAACAGGCAAGTCAGACCAATTATTACTGTCAAAATCGAAAGGACGATGGCAAGGATCGGCCGTTGAATGAAGAATCCGGACATTGGTCAATTTCTTATCCGGTGCTTCGTTCTCGTACTCGTCGTCGTCCTCGAACCCTTGCCAGTGGAGTGCTGGAGTACTGGAGTATAGGAGTGTTGTGTTTTCTCTGCCGCGATTGGCCAAAGCCGAATGCGAAACTTGGAACAACCTTTCGAGATCAGCATGAAGCTCCTTATTGCGATTGTGCTGGCCGCTTCCATTCAGCTGGCTTAACCAACTCGTTGTCGCGTACTTTTTGCAGGCCCTCGACCACGACCCGTTCCCCCGGCTTCAATCCGTCTTCCACCACCCAAAGCGAGCCGACCCGTTCCCCAACCTTGACTGTCCGGATCTCTGCTTTGTTGTCGGCTCCAACGACGGCGAGCTCAAAACTTGTCTGCAACTCGTTCACCGCGCGTTGCGGAACCAACAACGCCCCATGCATTGTCCTAACGGGTACTCGGACGCGCACAAATTGGCCCGGGCGCAAGATATTGTCCGGATTGGGAATTAAAGCGGCTAGACGGATCGTGCCGGTCTGATTGTCTACCTGGCGGTCGACTGCGGAAAACTTTCCCTGACGCGGGTACAAAGTGCCGTCGGCCAAAATAATCTCGACTGGCGGTGGCCACGCGGAGTTGGTGCCCTTCGCTTCGACTCGCTCCTGCGCGACTTTCAGGTAGTCCTGCTCACTGATTTGGAAGTAGGCCTTTATCGGATCTACGGTCGAAATCGTCGCGAGCGGATTAGCATCACCTGGCCCCACGAGATCGCCAACCCCTGGGTTGGCGATCCCAACGACGCCACCAATGGGGGCGGTGATTTTTGTATACCCCAAATTGAGCTCGGCCTGTCGTAGGGTTGCCTCTTGAGCTTTTACTGCGGCTTTCGCGGCTGTATTGGACTGAACCGCATTATCTCGGTTCTGCGCGGGTTCGACTTTCTGTTCGAAGAGCTGGGTTTCGCGTTGTTCGGTCTGTTCGGTCTGAAGCTGGTTCGCCTGGGCTTGGGCGAGGCCCGCTTTGGCTTGTTCTACCGCCGCTTCATAGAAGGTTGGGTCGACCTGAAACAGCAGGTCACCTTCCTTGACCACCACCCCCTCTTTGTAGTTTTGCGAGATCAGGTATCCGGATACGCGCGCCCTGACATCTGCATCTACCGATCCATCCAAAGATCCAATCCATTCCCTCACTATCGGCACATCCTGCTGAAAGGCTTCTGTTACTAGAACCTCAGGGGGGCCTGACGCGATGCCCTTGGTCCCAGATTTCGAACATCCGGCGAGAATGATGCCAATCGTGACCAAGACAACAGAACCGGACCAAAATCTTGCGGACGGCGCTTGGGTGGATCGATGACTGAAAATGCGAGGATGACTCATGATAAAAGAAGAAATCGCTTAGTCACGAAAACGTCCTCTGCCACCACCACGCCAGTTTCTCGGTCCGCGACTCGTCTCCCAAGGCGATTTCTGGTTGGCCCAATCTGCTGAGGGAGCGGCTTCATAAACTGAAAAACGGCACAAACGCATCGGGGAAAGTAGCTATCGCTAGAGTGCAAATGTCGGGAGGTGGCATCCTACCGTCACTCTTCGAGCGATGCCCTAGACCGACCACCCGAGATATCAAGGGAAGGAGGGGCAAGGAAGTCGGACGAAAATACTTGTCCTAAGTGTTGGATTGCTAAATGAAATCAATTTTTGAGACAAGTTTTATCTGATAGCCAGCGTATCCGCATTCCGAAAAATAAGTGTATAAGATTCGCTCTGAAACGCGGGTGTCGCGCCCACTGGGAGTAGCAGCGGGACTGAAGGGGGGCCGCTTTGGCACGTGACCAATGAACCAGCGCACTTTTTTCTTGGCGCGAAAAAGGTCAAGAGGTCGGGTTAAACAAGCGGCTCCCGGAAATACCCAGCGCGATATTTCGTCCAGCCTTCGGTTCGAGTGATCTATTGCACGCACCAAGAGACAAACCACGTGTCGAGCCGTTTGCGGGAGCCGCCTGTTTGATGAGATTTTTCGCCATACCCGCGCAGCTAGAAACAGCGTGGGGTCCTTTGGGGTGCGATCCAAAGCGGCTCCCCTCCAGTGCGCCATGCCGTTGGGGTGTTCCTAGGGCTGGGCCTACGGCGCTGGCCCTTCTTCATGATTGTAGGTCAAAACGCTATTTGCCGCTTTGATGCTGTGCAGGTAGTGCTCGTCAGGCGCAGTAGCGTCGAATGAATAGGTTTGAGAGCTGGCTTGTCCCTGATTCCCCGTGATTTGAAACGAGCTGTTAAACAGCAACGTGTCGACAGCATTGACCACGTTCGACAAATGGCTGGTGTAAGAGGCAACCTTCAACGGTAGACCAATCGCCGGCAGCCAATCTCCTTGCTGGTCGATAAGGTATCGCTGATCGACGGTCGTCTTCTGCTGGCCTGAGCCATCGGGATTAAAGGTCTGAACGATGTTGGCGGTGAGCGGATACGAAAGATCCTTCACGCTAACCAAGGTCGATGAACTCTTTCCGGGGGCGGTATTAAGATCTTGATAAGTGCTCGTGGTGGTCAGCTTGGTGAATTGGAGAATGTCTTGCTCGTAATGGGTGGCAGAAACCTCAAATCTCTGGTCATTCGAAAAACTGGCGTCCTGCTCAACCCTGGTAACCAGCTTCTCGGTCGGCGCAACCACGACATAACCCTCAACCGTCAGATGCCGGGTAGATCGAGTCCCAATAGTGCCGTTCGGGTAGCCCTTAACCTGATGAATGTTCTCTTGAATATCTAGCGCCGGCTGGTAATCACCGGTAACGGTAACACCGCCGGTAAGCGAACTGGAGTTGTAGTTCAGGTAAACGAGGAGGTTAGCTGAGGCTAGGAAGTAATTGTTCGCGTTGTAGACGTTCAGCGAAATGGTATGCGAATTACCGTCGCTCAAGGGAACAGCAAAGGGGGAAAGGTCGATCCGGTAAGGTACGAAATTCAAAGCCTGGACGCCCGGGATTGGCGCCCAAAGATAGGGATCAATGCCCCCGGTATAAATCCACGGGTATATAGGAGCAAAACCCGCAACCTGACCATCGATGCTCACTTCGACTTCGCGAAATGAGGTTCCGCCATACTGGTTGAGCTGTTGGGCCAGATTGTCCGGAACATTCGAGTACCAGAACTCATCCTGATATTGGCTTTGGGCGAAAACGTCTAAATAGACACGTGCAACCGTCGTGGGGATACTCTCAACCTGTCGGGGAACCGAAAACGTGAGGGACAAGGCGCTATTGCTGGATTGAAGGGTATAGCTGCCGTCGGCGGTACCGGGAAGAGGATAGACAAGATCGGCCACGACCGGCGCTGGTTCACCACTTCCTTGGGTGTAAGGATAGAAGAGCAGGTATGCGCTGGCGTAAATTACCCCGGTGTACGTCCCGTTTACCAAATTCCCGATATTGATTTCCCCCGGCTGCGCGCTCATTAGCAGATTGCTGTACTCCGTTAGGTCGCGCTCAATGTGCCAGGAAGGCCCCAGCTTGGCGGTTGGTTCGGACGTTGTTCCGATATAAACGACAGTGTTGCCGATCGTCATCCGCGCAGTCCGGTCATATTGAATACCGGCCGTCACATTAACATCGCAGACCAGAATCACCTTTGCCCACGGCCTCGGCGAGTCCGGTGCGGTTGGCGGAGCGAAATTGGGAGGCGTATACGAGAAGGTCTGGGGATCGAAATTGTTGAATTGCAGGTTATCAAACAGCTGCACCTTGGTCGGCGCACCGTATTTGGCCGGCGGACGACTGATTAGAGGATCTGCCGTGATGGTATTGCCAGAGCCAATCGGGCTAGCCGCGTAACTCGCATTCCCGAAACCAAACGATGCCACGACCATCAGACCGGTAAGCCACGTCCTGAAGCTTCGACAAATCATAGCAAGCATCCCTCTCGGCCTCAGGTTCTTAATCGATATCTCCTGGGCCGTCGAACTTTTTTTGGCTATGCCAGAGGAGAACGCATCTCCAGCGTTGTCACAAATCGAGACCTTCAATCGTCTCTACTGATAGGGACAAGATCTGCTCGTCCAAAAGAACTTGAGAAGCAAGAGTTGCGAACAAGGGGAGATGAGCGGGAGCACTATCCTACCGAAAATTGAACCCATGAATGAGCCATTTCTTCCTCCGATTGAAAAGCCTAAAGCGTTGATTATGAACCTGGTGTACGCAATGTCGCGCCGGCAATTCGGTAAGGTGCTAACGCCGGTGAAGGTGTATGCGGCACGCATGCCCAGTGCTTTCGGGACGTTTTTTGGAAAGGTCTCGACGCTAGACAAGAAGTTGCAACTGCCGCGCGAAACCGTCTTCCTTATCCGGGAACAGGTAGCTCGAATCAATGTATGCCTTTTCTGTACCGACATCGGTCGAGCATTCGCGATCAAGGAATCGATGAATGAAGCCAAATTCGATGCACTCGAAGAGTACAAGACAAGCCCGCTTTTTAGCGATGCTGAACGCGCTGCACTGGACTATGCGGCCGAGCTAACCCGGGATAAACAGGTCAGCCACGGCACGTTCAATCGCCTGGCCAGCTACTATTCCGAACGCGAGATCTGCGAGATTGTTTGGCTGGTTGCCAGCGAACATCTTTATAACGTCACAAATATCGGCCTGAATATTCACTCTGATTTGCTCTGCGATATCACCAAAAGATCTCGCTCCGCCGCCTCTGGCCAGGCTGTTCATGACAGGTGAATGCGTCCGATAGGAACGAGCGTCTGCTCGCCCGGGTTTGCCACCAGAACGCG
>JAFAZK010000116.1 GCA_019239825.1 Verrucomicrobiota bacterium
TGGGGCGCGCACAAGGAGAACTCTTCGCATCGTTACGGCCGCTTCCGGCGCAGGCGCCCGAGCTTCTCGAAATCGGGATCTCTAAACGTATTGCGGCCTTCGCGGTGGCGCTCACTGATGGATTGGTCTTAGTGTCCGGACCGACCGGCTCTGGGAAAACGACGACGATTGCAGGCATTCTCCAAGCCATTAATGTCTCGCGCCCCGCGAAGGTAGTGACGATTGAAGACCCGGTTGAATTCTTATTCCGCACAAACCAAGCGGAGATTATTCAACGAGAGGTGGGGCGCGATGTGCCCTCTTACGCCGAAGGTTTGCGCCAGGCTCTGAGGCAAAATCCTGATGTTATCGTCGTGGGCGAGATTCGGGACGCGGATTCGGTTTTAACGGCATTGCAAGCAGCCGAAACCGGGCATCTCGTGATTGGTTCGTTGCATGCGAGCAGCGTGGTAGAGACGGTCAGACGTTTGATCCTACTCGCGCCCGAGCGGATGGCGGCCGAGGTCCGTTATGTCTTCGGAAGGACGATGCGGTTGGTCATCAATCAGCGCTTGCTGCGACGAAAGAGTTCGGGTCGAATCGCGGTGCGTGAGATTTGTGTTCATGCGCCCAACACGGAAGCGGTGATTTTATCCGGCAACGAGCGGGAACTGGAAAACTATATGTTAGCGGGGAGAGAACTGGGTATGGTCGATTTTCAGACTGCTCTAAAGCAAGTCCAAGCTCAATTAGATCCGGCTGAGTTTAGGACTTATTCGAATATTCGGTAGCAGGCCGGCAGCTGCCTATGTTTGTCGAGCTAACAGAAAACCCACAAGGAAAGATCTGTGATGTTCAGTTTGATTTTGGAGGAGGGCCTCAACGCTCGGATGGCGACTGCGCGCTTAGGCTAGGCACACCTGTCGGTTCGGAACAACGGACAGCTTTTTCACATCATCTGGCCTCACCGGTCGCTGCTACCGAACGGGCGTGGTAAGCGTTACCGTAGAATTCGTTTCCACCAGGGATACCAGCGCGGAATTTTTCCGTCCGGATCAATTGGATGAATCCGGGCTTTTCGGAACCGTTTTTCGCAGTGCTTGACAACCGCGGAAAACTTGGGAAGCGCCATGAGCTCAAATGGTTTCACGCGGTATTCTTCCTCTCTCGACCGGGTGGTTGAACGGTTCCCCATTCCCCGGGTGTAGGACTTTTTCCAGATCAGTTTTTTTCCGATGAAGTCTGCAGAACCTTCGGCGCAGGAGCGATCGGCCGACTTAAAGATGATGCGATTTCGCAGATTCAACAGGGTTACGTCCGCTTTCTCTTTGGTTCCGAGCGGAGGAATGAAAGAGAGCTTGGATTGAGTCGCCAGAACCGTAGTGGTGTTCGCTTGACGAATAACATCGACATTTCCGTCTGACTCACTGACGAAACGCTGGGCTTCATCCTGCCAACAGATCAGAAGATTGTCGCTGGAGAGCGGGCGTTTATTCGGCGGACGAGGATCGAACCGCCGCAAAGCGTGGGTGTAGAACAAGAGCTTCAAGATTGTGGTGATGTACCGGCGCTCGGTCTGGTACTTCTGCGGCATCGCTATGCAAATGATGGCGCCATCATCTAGGTCGGAGAATTCGAAGCTGTTTTCTTCGGCCCCGAAAACTTGGACCAGGTCGGGATTCGTGAAATAGTTCAAATAGTTATAAATAGTAGAAATAACACCGCCCAATTGCTCGGACGGTTGCCGCAGATACCCATTCAAAAAGTGGTCGCTGCATTCGTGGGCTTCCCGGTTCCCGGATTGGGCAAGCGGATCCAGGCGAGATAGCATCGCCCGCAGAATCGGTTGATATTGCAGCGTTTCCAGGAGGTGATGCATGGTCGGGCGCAAACCGAGCAACCGGAAAAGTTGGATCCCGCGACCGATATGGGCGTGGGCTTGAGTCTTAAAAAAGCCTTTATCCTCGCCGCCTCCGGCTAAGGCGGAAGCGGTGTCGACAATAACCGTGGCGTAAGTCGATCCAGGAATCGAATCGTCGGACAGCAGATTGAATGTTGCCGGCGGCTCCCAATCGTCTCCGGCGCCATCCGGTTTGGTCTGGAGCAACCGCAGATCGCCAAGCCGGCCATACTTCTTGGTCATCTGGACCAAGATTTCGTGATAGATGCCCTTTTCATCACAGCAAAGTCCGCCCCAGTCAGGCTCATTCTGAAAGACCGAATGCAAAACGGCGTTAATCGCGAACGTCTTTCCCGCGCCGGTATCACCGGTAATCAACCATCCCCTACAGAAGTCGTTTCGGTCCCAGCTCAGTCCAGCCAACCGAGCGGTGATTTTACGGCGACGCCTTGGCGGGGCACATGCCAACGAGATGGGGAAACAAACGAAGAGTGGCGCAAAGCTGACCCAGGACACCAACGGAAACAGGAACCAGGCGGTTGTAATTAGGAGGCACCAAATGACCATCAGGTTGAGCGAAAGGAGGAAGGAAAAGCGATCCGTTAATTGGCGCCGCCGGATCCAAGCGCTCGCCGTCTCGACCGCTTCGGTCAAAGAAACGGTTCCGATCTCGTAACGTTGGCTCCGAACAATCTGATTCTGTATGCAGACATCAATCTGGAATCGAGCTTGGGACTTCGTTTGAGGGCTGGGCCGATTTGGCGAAATCGGCCGAGCTCGGACCTGGTAGTCGCCGTGAGTAACCAGGTCGATCGGCGGCACGCCCGGGCTATAATTTGGCAGACGGACGACGGTGCCTTTCTTGGAAAGATAACAGAGGGGATCGTTTCGAGCTGGGGGTGCGGATACCGGATGGGGCAGGTCAGGTATTCCGGAACCGGCTTGGGCCACGATATTATACATTCTTATATAATGTTATGATAATCTGCGGCAGTAAGCAACTGTTCATGTGGAAAAGGACGTGGACTCACACCTGTCCAAGTCAATGACGGGCGCGAGCTAGTGGAGGTGGTGGACCTCGACGGGAATGACCGGTAGGGATGTGCTCCTGCTCATCCGTGGGTTCATGGGTTTTCCGCAATCCCCGAGATGAGCTGGAGCTCATCCCTACCGAGTCGCGAAGGGGCTACTTGCCCCAGCGGTTCCCAACTGCAGTGGTGACTGCCTCACGAATAGCGTCGTGGCGCATCGCCCATTGGAACTGATAGATCGGGTTGTCGTACTGTTCGTCGAATTCTCGCTTCATCGCTTCCCCGATTTTGGCCGCATCGACTGGACCTCGAATCCGGCTGACGACATCTTCGACGATCTCGAGGCAATATTGAACCAACATTTTTGCAGCCCGTTGTGAAATGTCATCGAGCTCTTCGGTACAGATCAAGAAAAAGTTCTCCCAAGACACTTTGACGACCCCTTTAAGCCATTGCTCTTTCCCTTCGTAGAAAACCCCCTGCTTCTTATACGATTCCAAGAACTCGTCTAGACTCAATGGCTTTCCGTCCGCCGAAAACGACCACTTCTGAGTTTCCGGTGCTACTGGCCGGGTTTCCTTTGTTGAAACCATTTTATTGCTTCTTTCTTAAAAAATTTAAGTTATAAATAAGACTTTTAACACCGTAATTCCCTCAAAGTAAAGTGCGTAAAAATAACAGAATTTTCGGAACGTTACCACTTGCGGATCTCGAGGATCAGCTTGGTTTTGGCGACGACCTCATTGAAGCGTTCTATAAATTGACCAAAGATGAGCGGACTGTTGTCATGTCGATTGTGGACCGGCTAAAGCCGGGCGTAACCGGGTATGATTTCGAGGATTTTGAGCTACAGCCGGCAGTGCTGAAACTGCTGACCTACCATCGATTGGTCTTACACAATGGGGACAAACAGAACTCCGTCCTCTATGCTAGGTGGCTGAGCTCCGTAACGGTCGTGGATAAGAAGATGGTTCTTCATATCGATCCCGGGCTGCACCGGCATTTGGAACGGCTCAAGACCCATCAAAAGGAGGATTCCGAGCGAGCGGCGGTCAAGCTGGCAAGCCAATACTCCATCCGTCTTTATGAGTGGGCCTGGAAATGGCGGCACGTCAATCTTAAGCGCATTTCCATCCCAAAGCTGCGCAAGGTGCTGGGAGTCGATGAGGTTCGCGACGCACAAGGAAATATTGTGAGCGAGAAGTGCCTGGTTCATTGGCCGAACCTAAAACAGCGCGCGATCGATCGGGCCCTCCAGGAAATCAACGAGAAAACGGATCTAAGTATCCGGCTGGTAGCGGTCGGTCAGGCAAAGTACCGGCGCGTATTGTCGCTGGCTTTTGAGATTAAGGAGAAGAAGAAAAAGGCGCGCACCAACGGGGCTCCGGTCGCTAAGTAAGGGCAGAATTCGCAGTGTTAAGGATTCAGACTGCACTCGCTTTTGGCGGCCTAGTTTCGAAGTGATCAGTAATCAGTGTTCAGTAATCAGAGCGAACCAACGACTCAACTTCGACTGATTACTGTCCTACTGATTACTGATTACTTCTTTCGACCGAAACCGGACCGACACGATTTCAAGTAGGACAGACACACAATGGCGGAAGAGGAGCCGTCACCTTTCCAGGGATCCTCGTTGGGGCTTTATCCCGAGGAAGCTTCCGCCATTCAGACGATCCCTTTGAATTACGGTTACAATTTTGCCGAACCCCCTTATCCAAAAATAAACTGGACCCTTTTAGATCTGGTTTCTCATTCCCGGTTCCCGATGTGCCGCACCGACCTGTGCGACAAATGGAACTACCAGCAAATCACGGCAGAGAATTTTCCGTTGGTGGTCGATGCGGCTCAGGTGTCTGAACCGGGGATTTTGAGTGCCCGGACGGTGGCCAAGGTGATCAGCTATTGTCTGCTGATCGCTGAGTCGACTGCGGAGTCGCTGCCTGCGCTATCCAGGAAGATGGACTTCTTTGCCGATGACATTCTGGAAGCGATCGTCGAGCGTCGCCGGGACTTCGAATCCCGCCTTGGTGAGAACTCACCTTGGGCTCATTTTCTGATCGCCGCGCGCCATCCGATCGTTCGCTGGGCAGTCAATAACGCTCTAATGAATCGGTGGGGAACCAAGGAATACCCTCCGGTTGGGTGAGGGGAATTTACGTTCGGCGGTCGGCGTTTGGCGTTCGGCGATTGCAACGTAGGGTGGTTCTTGCCGAGGCGTGATTAGCTCCATAGGAGCGAAATCTTATAACCTAACAGCCAACACGCCGGTAGCTCCGGGTATTTCAAATTTCGCGGGACAGTGCCAACTAATTATATTATTGTTATATATAATCATGGCTTTCTCCTCCTTCCTTTCACGGCCCGAGGACCAAACCTATGTCGTTCATCCTGGCAATTCGCCGGGGACTTGTTGCACCTTCGAACTGGCTTCTCCGGCCAGGAGCAAGACGATCCCCTACGCTTATCTGCAAATGATCGATACGTTGGACGAACATCGCATTCTGCTGCGATATGCGTTCGCCGATGTTGAGCTGATTACCACCCGTACCTTTAGCGCCAAGCGCCAGTTTCTGGACGATCTAGCCAATTTCCGGGTGGCGACCATACGCGAGACGAGCCAAATGAAAGTCCGGATCTTGCTCGAACCGCCGACGGATAAAACCGAAAGCTTCTGAATAAGCACATAGCCAAAGAGTCTCGTCTAAGGTCGGAGTTTCGGGTCGCTCCGGGCGATCCCGGTCCGGCCGTGGTCGGAGCGCTACCGGCGTTTGTTATTGCTGGCTGGTCTGGAATCGGCCGAGCTGCGGTTGCATCAACGAAAGCACCTCACCGACCAGGAAAAGAGATCCAGTAACCAGGATCGGCTCTGCCAGCTTATACGCCGCTTCCACTGCTTCCAGTACTCCCGGAAACACTGCGCTCGAAATCCCGGCCGGCAGCCGAATACTCGCCGGGTTTTCACCACGTGGGTTATTGACCGGGACGAGAAAAAAACGTGCGGCGATGGGCGCCAGAGCCGAGAGCATCTTATCGAGTTCTTTGTCATGCAATCCGCCAAACACGATCGTGGGCGAGGCAGCCGGATAGCATTCTCTCCAAGTCTGGACTAGGCATTCGCTGGCAGCGAGGTTGTGAGCGCCGTCTATGGTGACTCGATCATCGAGCGCCTGAAAGCGGCCTGGCCAGAATACCGACTTCAGGCCGGTCTTCAAGGCATCCGGTGGGATGCCTAGCTTCGCGACCGCAAGCGCATCGCGCACCAAAGCTGCGTTTAATCGTTGATGAGAGCCAGCCAAACCGATTTGTAGATCTGCGATTGGCTGTGTGACATAAGTCACCGGTGAGTTTAGGGATGTCGCGACCTCGTCGATCACCTCTCGGACGTCCGCAGTCTGAGCTATCGACACCGCAGGCACTCCCGGCTTAATGATCCCTGCCTTCTCCCTGGCAATTTTGGCTCTCGTGTCGCCTAGGATTTTCTGATGGTCCAAGTCAATCGAAGTGAGGACCGACACCAACGGTGTGATCAGATTGGTGGCGTCTAGTCTACCACCCAATCCGGTTTCCATAATCGCGAGATCAACCCGCTGAGTTGAAAAATGCAGAAACCCCAATGCGGTGGCGAGCTCAAAGAAGGTAGGGATACACCCGGACTTAGCGATCGCTTCCCGGATCACATTAAGTCCAGCCAAAACCTCATCATCAGTGATCGGTTGTCCCGCAACTTGGATGCGCTCATTGAATCGGACCAGGTGCGGAGAGGTATAGAGGCCGGTTCGCAAGCCGGCGGCCCGAGCTACCGAGTCCAGCATGGCGGAGACGGACCCTTTTCCGTTAGTGCCTGCAATGTGAATACACGTGAGCTGCTGATGGGGATTGCCTAAAGCCTCTAATAGGAGGCGAACGTTCTCGAGACCGAGTTTAATCCCCGAAGCTTGGGTACTGTATAGCCAGCGAATGGCTTCTGTATACGACTCTTGCACAGCAATTCGCGTCAGCGAGATGAGAGGTGACCCACAAGCCGGCTAAGAGTCGTTCTGATGTCGGGCCGGCGAACAATGAGGTCGATGAAGCCGTGGCGTTGCAGAAACTCTGCGGTCTGAAACCCTGGCGGCAGATCTTGGTGGGTCGTTTCCCGGATAACCCGAGGCCCGGCGAATCCGATCATGCATTTTGGCTCCGCCAAGATGATGTCCCCGAGGGAAGCGAAGCTGGCCATTACGCCGGCCGTAGTCGGGTTGGTTAGAACGACGAAATAAGGAAGGCGAAGCTGGGCATGCCGTGCCAAGGCGGCACTGGTTTTGGCCATCTGCATCAGACTTAGCATCCCTTCGTAAACACGAGCGCCGCCGGACGCCGTAACCACGATAATTGGTCTCCCTGTTTTGGTACCTTTTTCCACCAGACGAGTGATTTTCTCGCCTACCGCTGAGCCCATGGTAGCCGCCAAGAAATTGAAATCCATTACGGCCAAACCAACATCATGGCCACTGAGACGACCGAACCCGGTAACAACTGCGTCCTTTAGTCCGGTCTTTTCGCGATAACTCTCCAGGCGCTCGGAATAGCTGGCGACTCCCGTAAACTTGAGGACGTCCATGGAAAGCAGGTTCTGGTCAAATTCTTCGAACGTGCCTTCATCGATCAGGTTGTCGATCCTCTCCCTGGCTGAAAAGGTAAAATGATGGTCGCACTTGGGGCAGACCTTAAGATTCTGGGATAATTCCAGGTTGTGGATCACTTCACCGCACTCGGGGCATTTTTGCCAAAGACCTTCCGGCATTTCGCGCTTTCGATTGGTTCCTTGCTTGAGAGTCGGTTTCTGAAAAATCGGCATACGTCTATCTACGGGCGACGGTAATTGCGCAGACGGATTGAGCGCCGTTGCTTTTTAAGACTCGAGCACATTCGTCCAACGTCGAACCGGTGGTTAAAACATCGTCTACCAGGAGCAGCCGTTTGCCAAGCACGCTGCTACCTTTGCGCAACTCGAACGCATTCTGCAAGTTTTGGAGGCGTTCTTTCCGGGAGAAGCGCGTCTGCGATTCAGTATAACGTGACCTGCGAAGGCAGAAGCATACGGGTATCCGCCTCCGTTTACCCAGTAGTTCAACGAGAGCGGCGATCTGATCATAACCCCGTTCCCTGATCCGGGTGGGATGCAGTGGAACCGGGACTAATCCGTCAAAAGGCTGGGCGCTGACCCTGGGATCACTTAGCGCTTCCTCTAACCAGTTCACCAGGAGGTTTCGCAAATGAAATTCCCCCGAGTATTTAAATCGGTGAATCAAATCCCGTACGATCTCAGTCGCTTGATAGCGGGTCGCAACGCAATCAAACGCGGGGGGATGATCTTCGCAATCCGGACAGGCGAACGGGGCGTTGAACTCGCCGGGGTAAGGCCGGGAGCAAATCTGGCAAAAAGGAGCTTTGATTTTGACAGCTGATTCCAGACAGTCCCGGCAAAGCCAGCCCTCCTCTAAACTCGCGCGGCAGGAAATACAAAACGGTGGATAACACAGATCAATCACCGTTTGATAGAGCGTGTTCAGAGCCGTCTGCACGACGAAATAGTAGCCAAACCAGTAACCAGAGCAAAAGGAGGATCGCGATTGCGCCAAACCCAGTCGTCAGGTCCGGTCCGAACCAGGGCGGGAAATCCGCTAAGTGGTGGGTGAGTTTATTGAAACTCATCTTGGCGAAAACCACCCCGGAATGCAGCCCAATGGGCAGCCACAGTGCTCCCGTTTTAACCGTGGCGTGGGCGAGTACTAATCCCAGGACGAAAATCGTCACGAACCCACCGATTAAGTCGAGCGGTTCTAACAAATGCTGAATCGATTGAAGGAGAAGATCGAATCCGGAATGCCAGGTGATAGGTTCGGCGCCGGTTGAGCTTGGCCTTAGGGGGTGAATGATCGAAAAGATAGCGGAAACGAAGATAGCTGCCAGCCAGGTAGGCGTGGTTTGGCGAAACAAGCCAAAGATGACGCCGCGAAACAAAAATTCCTCGATTACCGCGACGCTGACCGAGGTGAGCAAGAGGTTAGAGACCAGATTCCAGGGCGGACGAACTTTAAATTCAGCCAGCCCGATCTTCATGGCAAACCATCCCCAGAGAGCGATAACGATCCCTGCCAATAGAAATCCCGCCGGCAGTTGCCAGCTCCTCGACCAGGCCCAGGTTATTTTCAGGTCGTGCAACCGGCGCATCCCGATCCATTGAATCACCGGGAAAGCCAGAAGAGCTGCCGCTAATAAGACGGCCCGGGCAAAGAACCGCGAAAAGTCGGTGTCTTTAAGAAACCCGAGGCCGGGCAAGTCGGACAAGGGCTGGCTGCACCAGAAGAGGACTGGCGCCAGGGCGGCACCCACAATCAAGGTGCCGAGGAGAAAAACCAAAATCTTCCTTCCGGTAGCCAAGGGAACGAGCAAATAGCGTGGACTGCCCGGTCGCGCAAACTAAAGTTATATCGAATGCACAACCGCCATGCCTGGGTAGATAGGAATGAAGATGGGACCAAGCGCGAAGTCCGGGTGGTCAAATCCGGAGGAACCTGGCGTTTTCAAGCCAAGAGTTCGGAGGACGAAAGCTGGACCTATTACGACGAACCCCCTCTGCCCGACCTGGAGCAGTTTCACGAGGTCCTTCAGAGAAAATACCAGCGACGGCGTGCTTCGCACGAGGACGTCATCTGGGCGGAACGCGAGATCGTTCGGTTGCGGAACCGGAATTAGGGAAAGCTCAATGCGGCTCCCCTCCTGCCTGGGTGCTGGACGAGCTCAGGGGGATCAGCATAAATCTTCGTGGCCTTTGCGGCCTTGTTGTGAACTTATTTCTCTTTGTGACACCTGATTTTGATCAAGCAGAGGAATGGGAGAAACGGCACGTCTGGCATCCGTTTACCCAGATGCGGGAATGGACGACGCCCGACCATCACCCGCTGTTTATTGTTTCGGGTAACGGACCTTGGCTGCGGGATGCGGCCGGCAGGCGGTATCTCGACGGCAATTCCTCGATTTGGACCAATATCCACGGTCACAATCACGCGCGAATTAACGGCGCGATTACCGAGCAGCTATCCCAAATTGCGCATAGCTCGTTCCTAGGGCTGACTCATTTGCCGGCTGCGCGATTGGCCAAAGAGTTGATAGACCTGCTTCCGGATAGCGGCCTCATCCGTGTGTTCTATTCCGATGATGGTTCCACCGGAATCGAGGTGGCCATTAAGATGGCGGTCCAATACTTCAGGCAGACCGGTCTTCCGACCAAGACCGGCTTTGCTGCCTTTAACAACGCTTATCACGGGGATACGCTGGGAGCATCGAGCCTCGGCGGCATCGCCAACTTCCATGACCGGTTTGCTGCTCTTCAGTTTCCGGTGACGCGGGTAAACGGCTTGGAGGAGCTGGACCGGGTAGACGGTGGAACCTTGGCGGCGGTAGTTATTGAGCCGCTGATTCAGGGTGCGGCCGGAATGCGGACTTGGCCGGCGGGCATGCTGCGACAGCTGCGCCAATGGTGCGACCAGCAGCACGTGCTCCTGATCTTCGATGAAGTAATGACCGGCTTCGGAAGAACGGGCAGCATGTTTGCTTGCCAGCAGGAAGGGGTTGTCCCGGATTTTCTGGTTCTGGCAAAAGGGTTAACCGGCGGTTACTTGCCGTTGGCGGCAACGCTGACTACCGAGAAAATCTATGACGGGTTTCTGGGCGACTTCTCGGAATCACGCGCCTTTTTTTACGGACACAGTTACACTGCCAATCCTCTAGGATGTGCGGCTGCCCTCGCCAGTTTGCAAGTATTTCGGGAAGAGAGAGTTCTGGAACACGTTGCCAGCGTGATCCCAGTTTTGGAGGAAGGACTGGAGCAATTAAGGCAGCTGCCTTGGGTGCGAGATGTGCGTCAGGTCGGTTTGATCGCGGGAATTGAGGTCGGAGCAGCCAATGGCGACATGTTTGACCGGCGGGAGAGAGTTGGCGCGAAGATTTGTTCGGCGGCGAGAGAGTTCGGTTTACTGACTCGGCCCATCGAGGATGTGGTGGTGTTTATGCCGCCTCTTTGTGTTTCTGCGGATGAAATCCGGTTTGGGATCGAGACGATTGGCAGAGCGATTGAAGCGGCGTGCGGAAGTAAGCGGTAAGCCATCTATCGGCAGGGACGAGCTCCTGCTCGTCCGGAGACTTACCACTCCAAACTTTTCTCTAGCGATATTCGGACGAGCAGGAGCTGGTCCCTGCCGATAGAGCGAGTCAGCGTTTCAGGGTGGCGACCCCTATTTGCCGCGGGGCGCCACGTCTATCTCCTCCAGGCGAGACAATAACCCTTGGCTCCGGGTGTCTTGTGGATCCAGGCTAAGAGCGGTCTTGACACTGGAGAGGGCTTCAGTGGTGCGGCCTAGTTTTTCCAGCGCTAGAGCCAGGTTCCCCCAAACCGCTCCCGTCTCTGGAAAAAACTCAGTGCTTCTGCGAGCGGCCATTTCGCATTCTTCCCAGTGCTCGGTCTCCGCCAGGCACCAGGAGAGCTCAAGCCAAGCTTCACCATTGGTTGGAGATAGCTTTAGTACGTTAAGGAATCGATCGCTGGCCTCGGCCCATTGCCCGATAATTCGCAACCCTAGGCCCGAGACGTAAGCGGCCAATAACTGGTGCTTACCCGGGATTTCGAAGAACCGGTCGGCCTTTACCGCCAGGCTAGAGATCTTTTGATGTACCTGGCCGGCCGTAGTCTCGTCCTGACGGGCGTCGGCAGTTAAAAGGTCTTGTTCAAGCTCCCAAAGATAGTTGCCCATCTCGCGGAGCTTTGTGTTGTAATCGGCTTCGGTGAGGCGGGTATAAGGGCCATCCATAACGTTAGCAGCGAGCTCCTGCTCGTCCGGGTGCCGGCGAAATCTGGCCACCGAAAATTACGGATGAGCAGGAGCTCATTCCTACCGTTATTCCGTCTGCTAGCAATTTCAAAGGTGCTAAAGACGAAAAACGAGGCAAACTGAGGTTCAAAGGCCTTGTTTCCTAAAGAAAGGGCTTGATTCAGAGCACGTTTTAAGAGCGTTATATTCATAGTCGACGCCGATGAGCGCAAAGGTTCTGGCATTTATCAACTTTAAAGGCGGAGTCGGCAAAACCGCCTGTGCAGTGAATATCGCGGCTACCATGGCGAAGCTGCACGATAAAAAAGTGCTGATCGTCGATCTGGATCCGCAATCCAATTCTAGTCTCTGGTTAATGCGTCCCGACGTTTGGCGCGAGCATGTGGCGAAGGGCAGACGCTCAACGTTTGAGATTTTTGACGATGCCATCCAGGGAAAAGATCGATTCAATTTCGATGAGTCCATTGTAAAAGGTGTGACCACTTGGACTGGCTTTGTTGAGCTTCCGCAATTGCACCTGCTACCGGCCTCGGTAGAACTTTTGCGGGTCGAGGATCGCATCCATGAGCTGCGGGCCCCGGCGGTCTATCGGATCTTGGACCGCGCGCTGAAAGAGTATATCGACCGGTATGACTATGTCTTTTTTGACTGTCCGCCAAACCTTTATACGACAACCAAAAACGCCATCTTTCTCTCGCACAGCTGTGTGGTCCCGTATGTCCCGGATTATCTGTCGCTTTCCGGGTTCCAGGTATTAGCTGAGTACATCGAAGAGCTAAGGGGCAAATACACTGATTCTAACGGTGAACGGCGGCACCCGAACGTGGGCGCCGTAGTGGTCAGTCACTATCGCCAGACGGGGAACGTCTTTCGTTTGGCGATCAACGAACTGGAAATCATGCTGGCCCAGCTGCACGAACGGCACATTCTCGAGTCGGGTGCAGGTCTATTGCAGCCTTTTATCCGCCATTGTGTCCGGGTAGCGGAGTCTACCAGCGAGCATCTTCCAGTAATATTGTATGCACCTGGGTGTATCGGGGCGCAGGATTATAGCGATTTGACCCAAAACTTTCTAACCCACTTTCAGCACAGAAAATGAACTATCAGGAGCTAGCGGGTAAGCTTCTTCACGTTGCCGAAAGGCTCCAAAAACACGGCAACAAGCTTGAGGGCGACGTTATCGGCAAATCCGCGGTAAAGCTGGCGACGGACATCGAGCAATTTGACGCCACTTTGGACGGGTTTCTGGCCAGCCGGAAGTCCGGCGAACTATTGCTGGAGACTCTCCTGAGGTCGCCAGCGGCCAAGAAACATCTGTCGTTGGATCTTCTAAGGAAGGCTTTGAGAGAGGCCTGTAGCAAACGTTTGAAAGCCGAAGAGTTGGTGGCAGCCAAGAGAGAGTTTGTTGAAACGGTCCATGAACAGGACCGAGCCGAGGCGGCTTCCAAGTTCCTCAAGCATGCCTTTGCGGAGGCGGCATATGTCGCGCCCGCCGGCAAAGAGAAAGGGCAGCTTCAAAAAGAATTCTACGCGCTTGGCCGGTTGTCGGAAGACGAATACGCCACCACCATCGCTAAGCGGACATTTGGCGAGTTGCGGCGACTAGCCGCAACCAACGGTATCCGTTTTACCGATAAAACGACCAAGCCGCACTTGATCAAACTGATCCGGCGTTATGCCCGCCGGTTGGCCGCGAATTTGCCTTCGGTGGCGGCCTAACTTCGAACGCGTTGGATTTGTGACTGATCCGGGGTAAAGCTAGGCTTCCCTATGCATTCTGACCTCGATCGAGTCCTCTTACGCGAAGACGAAATCGCGCGCCGGCTTGACACGTTGGCTGCTGAGATCACTGGCGACTATGAAGGGAAAGATCTTACTGTCCTGGCGATTCTAAACGGGAGCCTGATCTTTATGGCGGATTTACTCCGCAGAATCCCTTTGCCGCTCCAGATCGATTGTCTCCGGGTGCGGAGCTACTACGACAAAATGGAGTCCTCCGGTCAGGTCGATTTTGATCGGGCGGCGTTGCCTAATCTGGCCGATCGCCATGTGCTTCTCCTCGATGATATCCTGGACAGCGGGCATACCTTGGCTGCGATCGTCGACGCGGTTCGGCAGGATGTCCGCCCTTTGAGCGTCAGGAGCTGCGTTCTTCTGCGAAAAGTGAAGAAGCGGGCACGCCCGATCGAAGCGGATTACGTTGGGTTCGATATCGGAGATGAATTCGTTGTTGGGTACGGGCTGGATTATCAGGAACGTTATCGGAATTTGCCTCTAATCGGGGTTCTCAGGCAGCCATGATGTCGATTCACTTGCAATATTTTTCCCAGCTCCGCGATCTGAAAGGTCCGAATGAACTAGACCTGTCTCCTGGTACGACGGTCGCCGGCCTGCTGGAGAAGCTCTACGGTCTCCTACCGGGGCTTAAGCAATGGGAGAACTGTCTACTGGTAGCTGCTGGTATCGAATATGTCCCGCGTGACTACGTCCTAAAGCCCGATGACACGATTTCGCTGATGCCGCCGGTTCAGGGCGGGTAGCGGCGTGTCGGCGTTTGGGCGTGTGGGTGGTGTCGGCGTAGATTCGCTCACGCAGGGGGGGTCTCGTCCCTCAAAAGCTGTTTCTTTACCCAGCGTTTGGCGTGGTCTATGGCTTGGAGGGGAGCCGCTTCGGGGCGTACTGAAACCTGCCTGCGAGTTTCGTCCCAGCACAAGTGCCGCCTTAAATTGTCTTAAACAGGCGGCTCCCGCGAATGACCCAGCGTGCTGGCTTTTGCCCAGCGTTTCTGTTGGCGAAGCGTGTTGCTTCGCGTTTTACCGATGAGCTGCCACGCGTTGGATAGTTAGCGGGAGCCGCCTGTTTAACGCATCTTTTGGCCGCAGCAGCGCTGTGAGGAAGATTGCAGGATCACATACCACGGTCCAAAGCGGCTCCCCTCCAGAGCCACAGACCAATTCCACACGCTCGGACAAGGAAACGCTTCGAGGACGAGGACAGCCTGCCCGACGAAGCCTGTGGTTTATAAGTCGCTAACCCAATTGGCTGGCGAAGTCGGAATGACGAGAACGAGTACGATTGAAATCCGTTCGCTCATCGATTCCCCAGATACTCAGCCAAATTTCTTCAATTAACGGGCCTGCCCAAACCCATACTAGGATCCGGCACGATGAATTTGTTGCCATATGATAGCCTCTATTGGGGCTGGATCGGGATGGTGGCTGGAATTGTGTCCGGCGCCTTGATCGGTCTGTTCTTTCATCACGAACGATGGCTCGGGGGGTATAACAGTTTTCCCCGGCGATTGGTTCGCCTTGGCCACATCTCTTTCTTTGGCCTGGGGATCCTAAGCGTTTTAATGGGCATCACCGTTCGCCAGCTCACATTCGATCCGGATGCGGTTCGCCTGGCGGGAAGATTATTTTTTATCGGCCAGGTCACCATGCCGTTGTGTTGTTTTCTCGCGGCTTGGCGGTCCTGGCTTCGTCATCTGTTTCCAGTGCCGGTGCTCAGCCTGGGCACCGCAGTTTCCCTTTTGCTTTGGCGTTGGCCACACTTATGAAAACAATTGGTTTAATTGCGATGAGCGGAGTTCGGGTCGTGAACCCAGAGCTCATTAATTTAGGACTCACCCTGCCCGGATTTATCGATCGCGGTAAAGTGATCGCCTCACTCCCGACTCTTGGGCTACTGACCTTGGCAGGACTTACACCTGATCGATTCGAAACTTCCTACCATGATGTCTTTGACCTTATTAAGTTGAATAAACCGCCGGGACCTTTCGATCTGGTAGCCATCTCCAGCCTGGCAGCACAGGTGGAGGAAGCCTACACGCTGGCGGACCGATATCGGGCCGCGGGGAGTTGCGTCATTATGGGGGGCTTGCATGTGTCTGCTGAGCCGGAGGAAGCCCTTGAACACGCGGACGCCATTGTCGTTGGCGAGGCCGAACCAGTCTGGCCAAAACTATTGCAAGATTGGGAAGACGGCCGGTTACAGCGCGTTTATAAGAACGAGAGACCGCAATTCGACCTGGCTAACTCGCCTATGCCTCGCTTCGATCTGCTTGATCCGGCGCATTACAACCGGATAACAGTACAGACCCAGCGCGGATGTCCGTTCAAATGCGAGTTTTGTGCCGCCTCGATTCGGATAGCGCCACAATTCAACACTAAACCGATCGACCGGGTGGTGGCAGAGCTGCACGAGATCAAGAAGCTATGGAGCCATCCCTTCATTGAGTTAGCGGACGATAATACCTTCGCGAATCGAGCTCGCGGGAAGCACCTGGTGCGAGCGTTGGCTGCTGAGAATATCCATTGGTTTACCGAAACGGATATCTCGGTCGCCGACGATCCGGAGTTGCTTCGCCTGCTCCGAGAGAGCGGTTGTTCGCAGATTTTGATTGGCCTGGAAAGCCCGGTTGTCGCCGGCATGGATGGCCTGGAACAGAAAGCCAACTGGAAGGCGAAACAGGTGGAACGCTACCGCACGGCAATTCGCAGAATCCAAGATCATGGAATCACTGTAAACGGCTGTTTCATCCTGGGATTAGACGGATCGGGTCCCGAGACCTTTGATGCAGTCTGGAGATTCATCCAAGAAACCGCTCTGTTCGAGGTACAGCTGACCGTTCTGACGCCATTCGCGGGAACTCCGCTCTATAAACGTCTGGAGCGTGAAGGTCGGTTGCTTTATCCGGGGCAGTGGAATCGTTGTACTCTATTCGATGTCAATTTTCGGCCGGACCGGATGAACGTAGAGATGCTGGAAACTGGACTCCGAGATCTGATGGCTAAGGTCTACAATAAAGAGTTTACGGCGTGGCGGCGAAACCAATTCTTTGATCGGCTACGGCAGCGGCGCAGGGCTGAGCGCGGTAGGGACGAGCGCCCGCTCGTCCGTTTCTCCGATCGTGTACAGAAACACGCCTGAAAGGGTCATCCCGCATCGCAACGGCGGGACAAGTTCGAAAGTAAAAATCTATAATGAAAAATAATCATGATCCGGGGATCGGACAGCGCCGTCTGAAGGCGGTTAAAAAACGGGCAGCCATGAGCCGGAGTAGTCGAGAGGGTGTGCGAGCTGGCTCGGGGAATCCGGTCCTTCTTCTGGAAGAGGCCCGAAAATGGCTGGAGCAGTTTTGTTCGGAAACGGCAGGGATGAGCTCCCGCTCATCCGATGCTTTCAATTCGCGGTGGACAGAAGCTAGAAAACAAATTCGAGATGGCCAGTCGGACTATCTGACCCGGGAGGAATTGGAATATGGAGCTAAAGTCGCTTGGCGAAATAGTACTCGTTGCGTCGGACGGTTGGCTTGGCAGAGTTTGGCCGTTCGAGACTTGAGGCACTTGAACACTCCGGAACAGGTGTTTGCTGCGCTGGTCGACCATATTGTCGTTTCCACAAATGGGGGGCGAATTATTCCGTTAGTCTCGGTTTTCGCTTCGGGTTCGCCCGAAAAGCCGAAGGTTAGGATCTGGAACCGGCAGCTGATCGGTTACGCCGGATATCTGCAAGCCGATGGATCGGTCTTGGGAGATCCAAGCAATCTAAGTTTCACCCAGCGGATTCAAGCTTTGGGTTGGAAAGGGCCCTCGCCAGGCCGCTTTAACTTACTCCCGATTGCGATTGAGATGGACGGGGCGGTTCATTGGTTTGATCTACCGGCTGTGGTTCTAGAAATCCCGATTCGCCATCCGCGGTATGACTGGTTTGAGCAACTGGGTTTGAAATGGTTTGCTCTGCCGGCAGTTTCCGGGATGGGCCTCGACATTGGAGGGGTTTCGTTTCCCGCGGCTCCGTTTAGCGGATGGTATCTCGGGACTGAGATTGGCGCACGCGATCTAGCGGACACGGACCGCTATAATGCTTTGCCTGAGATTGGCAGATGCCTTGGACTCGACACCGATTCTAATCGGACCTTGTGGAAAGACAGAGCTCTTGTCGAGCTGAACGAGGCGGTGCTTTGGTCTTTTGCCGAGGCTGGTGTCGCCATGGTCGACCATCATACCGTCACCAAGCAGTTTCTCACTCATGAGAAGAGAGAAAAGGAAGCGGGACGCTGCGTTTATGCGGATTGGAGCTGGATTGTGCCTCCGGTGTCGGGAGCCACTACACCTGTCTTTCATCGCACCTTCAAGGAGCGAACCCTGAAACCCAATTTCTTGGCTCAGCCGAATCGTTGGGAAGAAGGACGAAGGGGACGTTGCCCGTTCTCGTAGGAGTTCAGGTACGGCTGAAAAATTGCGAGGAAAAATGGCTTCCGTGAGCGGCGTGTAAGTCCGGTCCAGCACTTTCGCCAGCAGCCTGCTGGCTCCTAGTCTCTGAAGTTTTTAAAATTCAATGCCACCCCAAAATCTTTCCGTCGCAGGAGCTGGATCACCGTTTGCAGATCATCCTTCTTCTTTCCGGTGACCCGGATCTGGCGATCCTGAAGCTGGCACTGGACATTCAGTCCCTCTGCCTTGATCGCTTTCGTGATCTCTTTTGCCTTATCCCCTTCTAGACCTTGTTTAATATGAATTTCCTGACGAGCATGTCCCAAGGGAGAGATTGCGGGGTCCTTCCGGTCCACGTTTCGCAAATCGACGCCGCGTTTGGCCAGTTTCCCAACCATGATCTCCATCAAAGACCGCAGTCTGGCCGCATCTTCGGCGGTTAGTTCAAGTACGTCCGGGCTGGTGCGTTCGATCGTGGCCTTGCTGTCCTTGAAGTCAAAGCGCGTACTCAGCTCTTTATTCGCTTGGTTAAGAGCATTGTCGATCTCTTGCTTGTCGACCTCCGAGACGATGTCGAAAGAGGGCATAGGGGTTAGATAAGCGGTTCTGAGCGTGTTTAAAGCGAAAAGTGGAACGAGCGACGGTAGTAAACAGTGAGCAGTGAGCAGTGAGCAGTAAGCAGTTTAGGAGCTAGGAGGGGCCGTGGGTCTATTGACGGCTGGAGGCGTGAGGCGTTTGTGGGCGCTGCTCTTGGACGGGACCTATAGGACCAATGGGACTTGTGTCTCCGCTGCGAAACCCGTCAGGCCGAAAGGCCCTCCTAGCTCTTAAACTGCTTACTGCTTACTGATCACTGCTTAGTGCTTACTGACTTCCCAGTCTTTCCCTGATGAACAATGCGATCTGCTCAGACCTTGGGCGCGCTGACGGGTTTGCTATTGGTGACTTTTCGGACAACTCGTCTTTACGCAATATCTTGTGGTTTTGCCAGATCCAGGCGTCTGGTCGGAACGGTCCGACTTTTCTTGGGTCGCTCCAAAAATGGATCGAGAGAATTTCGCGGGATACCGCAGCCGCCAAGTGCATTGGACCGCTGTCCACGCTGATTGCGAAGGCGGCTTTGCGAAGCACCCAGATAAGTTGTTCCAGATCGGTCAGGTTAACTAGTGAGGCTGCGTTACGAGCGAATGAGATCGGGGCGTCGGCTTTCCCAACGATGATAACGGGAATCGGAGCCATGGCTGCGGTCAGTTCGTAAATTTCTGCTTCGCCTAGGGATTTGCCGGTTCCTCGAGAAAAAGGGTGGAGGACTACGAACTGATTCGGGAGCTCAAAATTTGGTATCGGACGGCCTTGAGGCAGGCGGAACTCGATCTCGCCAGATACGTCGGCTCCCGCAAGCGAGGCCAAAGCTAGGTAACGCAATACTGCATGTTGGGCTGACGTTACCGGGGCCTCTTTTTTGTAAAAAAACTTGGCTCCTTCGCGCGCGTCAGCCAGCCCCAGAACTACCCGGCTACCGGCGCTGCGCGAGATTAAGGCGCTGCGAAACAGGCCTTGAAAATCCAGTACCAAATCTGCGCGAAGTTTACTCAGTTCTTGGCACCATTGCCAAAATCGGATCACGCCTCTAAGACCGCGAAAACTTCTTCGGGGAAAGCGAATAATGCCTTCTAGGTCTGGGTTATCTTCAAGGAGTGGACTCCACTCGGTGTTGGCCACCCAATAAACGTTGCTACTCGGGAAGGATTGTTTGACGAACCTCACTGCGGGCAACGTGTGAACGATATCCCCCAGCGAGCTCGGCTTGACGATCAGAATCGTCTTCGGGTTCATCGCCCAAGAAACAACCGTTCAGCCAGTTTTAGGGGCAGCCCGGCGTTTCTAATTTTTGCCTGTGCTTTCTCGATATCGTACTTAAGCCGCCGAAGGGTCACCTTTTTAGAGTCGAGATCGTAGACGGCATAGGCTGCTCGCCAATCACCGTCTCGCGGCTGACCAACGCTTCCGACGTTGATAAAATATTGTTTCTTCGCCTCGATCTTAACTTCACTCAGTGGGAACCCCACCACGGATCCATCCTTAACAAACAGACGCGGGGAATGGGTATGCCCGAAGAAGCAAACCTGCTTCTCCTGTTGGGAGAAACTCGCCGCGGCATCCAACTGATTGAGGACATAGCCCCACTCCCCGGGGCCATCCAAGGTGGCATGGACAATGGTGAACGACTCCACGTCGGTGGTCAGCGGAAGGGAGCCCAAAAACTCCTTTTCCGCTGGAATCAGGGTGTCCCGTGTCCAACGAATCGCAGACTCGGCCAACGGGTTGAAGGTTTCCAACGAACAGAGGCTGGAAGCATATTCGTCGTGGTTTCCTTTTACCACCGGGCACTTGAGCTCCCTTACGATCGCTAAACAGGCTTGGGGATCCGCGTTGTAACCAACAACGTCACCAAGGCAAATGAAGCGGTCACACTTTTCTCGCTTGGCATCGGCGAGAACGGCCTCGAACGCCTCAAAGTTTGCGTGGATGTCGCCGAAAATCGCGAAGCGCATCTTTCGAACGAATATTGGTCCGAAAACCGAGAGCGTCTAGGACTTATAACGTTTAGCTTCCACAAATGCTTCCGCATTTGCCGGTGCCGAACCCTTCTAAGATCGGATTTGAAACCCTTTTAGCCCTTCTGTTGGCTCGATTGGGGTGATCACCTTCCGCCGGATATGCGGCCGGAGATGCGAATCTTCGATGGCCTGCAGGAAGCCCTCGATCTCTACATCGTCTCCCTGAGCCTCCAGTTGGACCCGGCCGTCCGGCAGGTTCCGGACCCAGCCGGCCAATTCGTACCCCTGAGCGATCTCTTTAACCGAAAACCGGAATCCGACGCCTTGAACACGACCTTCGTAGATGACGCGTCTGGCGATCATTGTTTAGTAATCAGTGACCAGTAATCAATTCTAGGAGTTGGGAGCTAGAATCTAGGAGCTAGGAGACGCGTTTGGGCGGATCGGCGTCTCTGGGGCGCAGCTGTGTGAACTTCGGCTACGATGGGGCCAATAGGTTTGTCCAGAGCCCAGGACGCTACAGAAAGGATTGGGCATCGCGTATGGCGATACAGCCATACGCGCCTCCTTGCTCCTGGATTCTAGCTCCTAGCTCCTGAGCTGATTACCGACTTACTGTTTACTGAGTCAGCGCCTCCAATCGAGAGCGCCTTTTTTCACCGCGTAGACGAAGCCGACCAGCAGGATCACCACAAAGCCAACCATGCTGCCCAATATGGGTAAAGCACTATACTTGGCCACGAAGTCACGATAGACGACCGCCCACGGGTACATGAAAACGATCTCGATATCGAAAAGGATAAAGAGCATCGCTACGAGGTAGAATTTTACGCTGAAGCGAGGCTGAGCCTCGCCCTGCGGAAGCATTCCACACTCGTAAGCCGTATCCTTTATCTGAGTTCGCTTGCCAACTCTACCGATAACGACGCTCAGAAATAAGGCGAACCCGGCAAATCCGATCGCGAAAATAACTTGAACGAGGACCGGGAGGTAATCTTGCGCCATTCCTGGGTGCTAGGTTTTTGAGATAACCGTTGCGGCGGCTTGGGCGTTCGTAGCAGCCATTGCGGCTAAAGCAGCTGCGTCCCCTTTGTAGCTTTTACCGCTCTTTTTGACCACACCGCGAGCAACCAAATTTTGAAGCTTTTCGTAAGCTCTCAAACGCAACATCTCTTCACCGCCGCTGGCCGCGTTGCGCTGCCGCAGGTTTTCGTGAACGACTTCAAACAATTGCTTGAACTCGAACGATTTCTTTTGCGACAGAACGGAGACTAGCTCTTCGGTCACGAGATCGGGTAGGCGGCGGGAGAAGGCGTTTTTCTTCTGAATAGCCATAGGGACTTCCAGTATAGCATATAAAGTATTCAAAACGAGGGGAATTGAGCCGATTTTTATTAAATTACCCGTCATAAATCGGTTGCTTTTTTAATAATTAGCGTCAAATCGCCCAAATCCCGGGCCAAAACGAGCCCAGCGCGCCGGCGACAAGATGAACTATGAGACGAATGGCGCTTATGAAAGCCGGCCATCCGAGTCTGGTCTGACACATAAGTCCCATTAGCCTCATAGGTCCCATCTGCCTTCATAAGCTAAGCCCGCCGATTCCGGCCCCCGCGGAAACGTATGTTAGTTCTAATAACGCTCATCGGACACTAAACCGAACAAAATGTTCTAAATCCGCACGAATTTCATTGACCGGAATGGGGGTTGGTGGGTAAAAGTGGGGCGTAGTGGTTCATAATGGTTGAAGTTGCCATGCTGAACAATGGATCCCACCACCTCTCAGCCGATCTTTGCCGGGGAATTCCGGCACGCGCTGGACGCGAAAAATCGCGTCACTATCCCTGCGCGTTGGCGGGGCGGTGAAGTGGATGAGTTCTTTGCCGTACCGAATCCAGAGAATGGCTGTTTAATGGTGATGCCTACCGCGGTGGCGCACGAAGTCGCAGCGCGGGCCAAAAGTGATCCTAGGTTTTCAGCCCAGGACGTTCAGCGATTCATTCGACAGTTCTATTCCAAAGCCCAGCATGTGACGACGGATAAGCAGGGCCGGATTATTTTGCCCGAGGAGCACTGTCGGCAGCTTGGCCTCAAAGGAGAAGTCATCTTGGTGGGGAGTCATTCGCGGTTTGAGGTTTGGGGCCCAGAGGCATGGCAAAAGATAACGGAGGAGGACGCACCAACGTTCCATCACATGTTGGGGGTGCTTGGAATCTGAGGATCGGGATCGAGTCGTTGGTGCGAAAAATTGGTTTGTCCGGAGGAGAACATGATTGGTGTGCTAGAAAAAGAAGTCATGGTGCGGAACGCGGGACAGCCCAGGCCTTTCCACGAACCGGTCCTGTTAGCGGAGACTATCACGTTGCTAAAACCGGGTTCGGGTAAGATTTTTTTTGATGCGACCGTCGGCGGAGGTGGCCACACCCGAGGTTTGCTCGCGGCCGGTGCGGATGTAGTGGCCGGGGATCAAGATCCCGATGCAATTTCCGAAGTTCTCAGCCATCTGGCGGAGTTCGGTTCCCGTCTGCATTTGATTCGGGCCAATTTTCTAGAGGCGCCCCGACACTTCGCCGCTTTGGGTGTGGAGGCTTTTGACGGGATTCTGATAGACCTCGGCGTTTCGTCGCACCAGCTCGATAGCCCTGCCCGCGGCTTCAGTTTTCAAGAGGAAGGTCCGCTCGACATGCGCATGGGTCCCAACATCACCTTGCGAGCCGCAGACCTGGTGAACTTCGCACCCGAGGAGGAGTTGATCGATATCTTTCGCCAACTGGGCGAAGAACCGGCGGCCAGAAGAATCGCTGCCCATCTGGTGCGAAGACGTTCGGAACGGCTTTTTCAAACCACAACGGATCTTGCCAGAGCGGTAGAGGAGGTGATTCCACGGCGAGGATCTCGACACCCGGCGACCCGGGTATTTCAGGGGCTGCGGATTGCGGTCAACAATGAGCTTCAAATCCTGGAACAGGCATTACCAGTTCTCGCGGGATTATTGAAGTCTGACGGACGCCTCGCGGTTATCACGTTTCACTCCCTGGAAGACCGTATCGTAAAACATTATTTCAGGAGAGTTTCCCAAGAATGGATCGATCGTCCGGAATGGCCTGAACCGCGGCCGAACCCGGCTTTCAATTTTAAGCTAATAACAACGAGGCCGATCGAGGCATCGCCAGAAGAAAAGCTGAGGAACCCACGATCTCGCAGCGCCAAGCTCCGAGTCATTGAGCGCAACACACTATGAATTCCATCCGACGGGCGCCGGCCCCATCTATACGAATCGCATCACTATGTAAGGTCATCATTTCGGCGGTGTTCATCGCGTCCGCCGGGATTTCATATGTCTATCTGAAGAACCAGCTGAAGCTCTCAGGAGACAGACAGATCGAGCTCGAGCGCCAGTTGGCCGAGGTCCGAAAGGAGAACGAGGGCATGCAGCTGCAGATCGATAACCTCACCTCTTTGGCGGCGCTGAAGAAGAGACTCGCGCAAAACTCTTTTGGTCTCGTCCCGATTACGACCGACGCGGTCGTTCGCCTTAACCAAGACGAACCGAATGGAGAGGACCTTCGTGTCGTCTCCAATCGGCCCTTTAGAAAATGAACCGGAATGAGCAAGCGAGAGCTGCCATCGTCTGCTTTGCTCTGGTTGGAGTATTCAGCCTGTTTTCGGTCAGGCTGATCTATCTCCAAGTAATCCAGCACGATGTCTATGTAGCGCTTGCCGCAGAAAAGCATGTACATAAGCAAGTCATCTACGCGCGGCGTGGCGTCATCCGCGGTTGTCGGGGTGAACCGCTCGCCGAGAACCGCCGCATCTACGACGTGGCTGCCGACGGTTCGCATATTCGGAACCCGACTGCTTTGGCGCAGGCAATCGCTGGTCAGCTGGAAATGGATCCAGCTGAGCTCGAAGCAAAACTAAAAGCGGTCGTCGATAAGACGATCGCGGATGAGAAAACGGTATCGAGGGTTCTGAAGAGGGGCGTTTCTGAGGATGTTTACGAGAACATCTCGAAGATTACGAAAGGTCAGAGGCAGCTCTCTGGGATTTATTTCGATCTGAACTTTGACCGGGTTTACCCAAACGGCGGCTTGCTAGCCCAAGTGATCGGTTTTCTCGATGCGGGTCATGAACCAAGACTTGGCATCGAAAAGTCGATGCAAGACTTCCTCCAAGGGACCAACGGGGTTCGCTATCTGGAAGAAGACCAGAAGGGCCATGAACTAGTCCAATATCGCGGCTTGGAGACGCCGGCCAAAGACGGATGTGATGTCCGGCTCACGATTGATATGCAACTCCAGAATATCGTCGAGAGCGAGTTGGACGCCGCTTTTGCTCAGTATAAGCCGCAAATGGCCGCCGCAGTGATGCTTCGCCCGACGACGGGAGAAATCTTGGCGATGGTGAGCAGGCCAACTTTCGATCCCAACGATCCACGGTCCTCCACGCCGGAGCAACAAAAGGATCGGCCTATAGCCGATATGGTGGAACCGGGATCAACCTTTAAGATCGTAGTTACGTCTGGCGCGCTTGAGGAGAAAGTTGCGACACCAGAGACGAAAATCTATTGCGAGAACGGGGCTTATTCCTACGCCGGCCACATTCTTCACGATGCGCATCCGATGGGGATGTTGACTCTTCACGAAGTGTTGGCCCATTCGAGTAACATCGGCGCGGCTAAACTCGCGCTCCAGCTAGGGAAGGACCGATTCTATCAATATATCCGACGCTACGGGTTCGGCGAAACGTCCGGAATCCGTTTGCCTGGCGAGATTCCAGGCTTGGTAAATCCACCCTATCGATGGAGCGAACTCGATATTACCCGAATCCCAATGGGGCAATCAATTGCCGTCACTCCTTTGCAGATGGTTACGGCCATGTCGACGATCGCTAACGGCGGTCTGCTCATGAAGCCCATGATTATTTCGGAGATCGACGACTCCGACAACCGACCTGTCGTGACCTATTCTCCGGTGCAAGTTCGCCGCGTTGTCTCTACGGACACGGCGAAGAAGATCGTTTCGGCTCTCAAAGACGTCGTTAGCAAAAAGGGCACTGCGCCTGAGGCTGCGGTTCCCGGCTTTGCCGTGGCCGGCAAAACAGGGACGGCGGAGAAAATCGATCCGCGAGGCGGTTACATGCAAGGGAAATATGTGGTCTCGTTCGTGGGGTTCATGCCCGCCGATGATCCGAAGTTTGCCTTACTAGTCGTGATTGATGATCCGAACATCCCACGAGCGTTCGGTGGGACCGTAGCCGCGCCGGTCTTTGCGAGAATCGCGAAACGTGCAGCAGATTACTTTGGACTGCAACCGACTGAACCGGTGGTGCCCCCAGGTTTGGTTGAGACGCCGAAAAAATTAACTTCAACTCTGCCCGGGCGTGGTTAATCGATCAGATATGGAGCTGGAGAAATTAATTCGTCGGCTGGACAAGCCTTTAGTCACTGGGACTTTAGCCCGCGATGTAACCGCGATCTGTTACGACTCGCGCCAGGTTGCTCCAGGCAGCTTATTCTGTGCGATCGCGGGCAACCAGGTGGATGGGCACTCTTTTATCGGGCAGGCCATCGAGAAGGGAGCGACCGCTGTGGTCTCGCAGAAACCGCACCTGACCACGCGAGCTACCCATATCCAAGTCAAAGATTCTCGGGACGCGTTGGCGCGCCTGGCCGCAACTTTTTATGATGATCCGTCGGCCCGGCTTCAGCTAGTCGGCGTGACAGGCACAAACGGCAAGACCACAACCACCTTCTTAATCAAGCATCTACTGGAGCGAGCTGGCCAACGCACCGGTCTCATAGGCACTGTATCGTACCAGATTGGAGAGCGGATCTTACCGGCCCAACGGACGACGCCGGAGTCGGTTGATTTGCAGCACCTCTTTTCCCAGGCCTTGGAGGCCGGCTGTGTTAGTCTGGCCATGGAGGTCTCGTCGATCGCTTTGGCTTTGAACCGAGTCGATGAGATTCGGTTTCGCGCCGGTGTTTTCACGAACCTGACCCAGGACCATCTCGATTTTCACCGAGGGATGAAGGAGTACTTTCAGGCCAAGGAAAAGCTATTCGAAAAGATCAGTGATGAGGCGTCGAAGTCCGGTATCGGGATAATCAACGTCGATGACCCTTACGGCCAACAATTGGTGGCTCGTTTCTCCGACCGGTTAACTTTGGTGACCTACGGGATGGGCGCTCGAGCTGACTTCAGGGCAAGCAACTACCGAGTTGAATCCACCGGCACCTCCTATCAACTGGATGTAAAAGGCAAGAGCTATTTGGTCCGGGTCCCTTTAATCGGCCGATTCAATATTTATAACTCGTTGGCCGCCCTAGCTACCGTCGGCGCCCTGGGTATCGATATTCGATCCTCTGTCTTAGCACTGGCTCGCGCGCCTCAAATTCCGGGGCGCTTGGAAGCGGTCCCCGCCAAACGCCAGTTCCAGGTCTTTGTCGACTATGCGCACACGGACGATGCCCTGTTGAATGTGATCAAGACGTGTCGCGACCTTAACCCTGCCCGGCTGATCGTGGTGTTTGGCTGTGGGGGAGATCGGGATCGGGCCAAAAGGCCCCTAATGGGGACGGTAGCCGATCAGTTTGCCGACTACTCCATCGTTACGTCAGACAACCCACGCAAAGAAGACCCTGAGGCGATCATTCGTGATATCGTGGCGGGTTTCAAACGACGAAATTTCGAAACAGTTGTCGACCGGCGCGAAGCCATCGACCGCGCGATCACTTTAGCGCGCCCCCGGGATATTGTGCTGATCGCAGGTAAAGGTCACGAGAAGTATCAAGAATTCCGGGATCATACCGTTCCATTCGATGACATCGACGTAGCCCTCCGGGCGTTGGAAGACCACCCCGTTAAATTGGGAGAGTATGGAACCTAGTACCGTTGCCGAAGTCGCCCGCTTGGCTTCTGGAACTTTGTTTGGTTTCGGCTCAGCAGTGGTGACCGCTGTTTCCACTGACACCCGGTCGATCCAACCCGGCCAACTGTTCGTCGCACTGCGAGGTGAACGGTTTGACGCTCACGATTTCTTGGCGCCCGCTTTCGAACAAGGAGCGGTTGCGGCCCTGGTGGAAAAGGTGAATCACGAGTTGCCCGGCTTGCCACAAATTCAGGTGCCGGATTCTTTGATCGGTCTGCAAACCTTGGCCAGAAACTATCGTCAGAAGTTCCAGTTGCCGATCGTCGGCATTACCGGGAGTAACGGGAAGACGAGCACCAAAGAAATGGTGGCCGCGGTTTTAAGTGAGCGGTTCCAAGTCACCAAGACGTCGGGCAACCTGAACAATCACATTGGGGTTCCGCTTTCGGTTTTGCGAGTCGAGCGCCGACATCAGGTCGCGGTTATCGAATATGGAATGAACCATCCGGGAGAAATTGCGGGATTGGTTGGTATTGCGGCGCCCCAGCACGCCATCATTACAAACATCGGTGTAGCCCATATCGAGTTTCTCGGGAGCCGGGAAGGAATTGCCCGGGAGAAGTCTGTTTTGGCTGAAAGCGTCAGTGAGGCTGGTACGGTGGTGTTGAACGGGAATGACGATTTTGCGGATTGGATCGCCGGAAGGTGTAAAGCGCAGGTCGTGACGGTCGGATTTGAGAATGGACAAGTCCGCGCTCGGGATATCAAGCACAGCCCTAATGGCGAAGATTTCATCGTCGCTACGCAAAAGGAAGAAGTTCGAGTTCATCTGCCGGTACTCGGTGAGCATATGGTGCTCAATGCCTTGCAGGCGGTCGCGATCGGCTTGGCCTTCGGCCTTTCTCTCGCCGAATGCGCCGCCGGACTGACTAAGACGGCGCTTCCTTCAGGACGATTGCAGGTCAAGGCCGTGGGCGGGATCTCCATCGTTAACGACGCCTATAATGCGAACCCGGATTCGATGATCGCTGCCCTCAGAACGGTGGCTAACCTTCCGGCAAATGGGCGCCGGGTTGCCGCCCTCGGAGGAATGGGCGAACTGGGCAAAGAAAGCTTGATCGGCCATGAAAGAGTGGGGAAAGCGGTCGCCGAGAATGGATTTGATGTGTTGATTGCGGTTGGCGAAAAAGCCTACCCGATGGCCAGAAGTGCGAGCGCGGCCGGATTAACCGAGAGCCGGACAGCCAAGAGCAACGCCGAAGCAGCCGATCTGCTGAATACAATTTTAGAGCCTGGCGACCTCCTTCTGCTCAAGGGCAGCCGGAGCGCGGCAATCGATCAAATCATTCCGCTGCTTGAAGCCGCGCGAGCCTCGGGCCAAAGGAAGGCGCCATGATGTATTATCTATATCACCTCAGCCAAGGCCCACATCCGCTCAGTACCGGATTTAACGTTTTCCAGTACGTCTCCTTCCGGGCCGTTTGCGCTGGGATCACCGCTTTTCTGCTTTGTCTGGTTAGCGGCAGCTGGGTCATTCGCAAACTAACCTCGCTCAAATTTGGCCAACCGATTCGGACGGCCGAAGAGGTACACCGGCTTTACGAACTGCACGGTGCCAAGAAAGGAACGCCGACCATGGGCGGCGTTCTATTGATGGGGGCGGTTGTCGTTGCGACCTTGATTTGGGCCCGGCCGGATAACAGCTTTATCTGGCTTTGTCTTTTCACAATTATTTTCACGGCCGGCCTAGGTTTTGCCGATGACTATTTAAAAGTCACCAAGAAGAAGTCCGATGGCGTTCCCGGCCGGGTAAAACTGCTTTGCCAGTTCTTTCTGGCGGCGGTCGTTACGGCATTTTTTCTGACTAACCCCGCACTCGAGATCCAGGCCAAAGAACTTTATATCCCTTTTTTCAAGGAACCGCTCATTGCCAATCTCGGCTGGCTCACGATTCTCTTCTTCGGGTTGGTGGTAGTGGGTGCATCGAACGCAGTGAATCTGACCGATGGTCTGGATGGCTTGGCCACCGGCTGCACGGTCACGGTGGCAACGACCTATGCCATCCTTGCCTATGCCGCCGGTAATGTGGTGGTGGCTTCCTATCTGGAGTTGCCTTACTTCCCGCAAAGCAGCGAGCTAACGGTTCTTTGCACCGCCTTAGCGGGAGCGGGTCTCGGCTTCCTGTGGTTTAATTGCCATCCCGCCAGAGTGTTTATGGGAGATACCGGTTCCCTTTCGATCGGGAGCACCCTTGGTGTTGTTGCGATCTGCTGTAAGCAGGAGCTGCTATTGGTAGTCGTTGGCGGGATCTTCGTGATCGAGGCCGTCTCCGTGATTGTTCAAGTATTGAGCTTCAAAACCAGAGGTAAACGAGTGCTGCTCATGGCTCCGCTGCATCATCACTTCGAGCTGAAGGGATGGAAAGAGAACACCGTGATCGTGCGGTTCTGGATCATGTCCTTGATGTTCGCGCTGCTAGGTCTGGCCACACTGAAACTCAGATGAAACTCAACGCCACCAAAGCTGCCGTCTTAGGACTAGGCACCAGCGGAGAAGCAGCCGCCAAACTTCTCCGTCGGGAAGGCGCCGACGTGACGGTCTTTGATAGCGCCGATGCCCCCCAGCTCAAGGAGCGCGCCCAGAAGATGGAGGCCTTGGGCATCAAGACGGTTTTGGGACCAGATGCCGAACGGGGCACCGTTAGTTTCGATCTGACGGTTCTCAGCCCAGGGATCGATCCTGAAGTTGAGCTGGTGCAGAATTTCATCCGCCAAAAGGCGGAATTTACCGGCGAGTTAGAACTGGCTTTTCGGTTCTGCCACAAACCCGTGATCGCCATTACCGGAACGAACGGCAAAACGACAACCACTCAGTTAGTTGAACTGATGCTTCAGCGGGCCGGTGTTCGCACCGTCGCGTGCGGCAACATCGGCATGCCGTTTTGCGAAGCCATCGAACGACAAAATGAGCTGGACGTCTTTACCGTCGAAGTTAGTTCATTTCAGCTCGAGACCATCTCGACCTTTCAGCCGCACATCGCCGTCTGGCTAAATTTCACTCCTGATCATCTCGACCGATACCGCGATTTGCAGGAGTATCGGGACGCCAAGCTCCGGATCTTCGAACGGCAGCAGGGCAGCGATTTCGCGGTGGTTAACGTTCGGGATGAGCTGTCAGGCCTGAAAGCGAAGACGATCACTTTTAGCGCTTATCCGGGAGATGCAGATTTCTCAGTATCGGGTCAATCGCTCTTGTTCCACGGTCAGCCGATCCTAGACATGAACGGCACCAGCTTGAGCGGCGTGCATAACGCGGAGAACCTGATGGCGGCGTTGGGTGTTGCCTATGCTCTCGGCATCCCGTGGGAAAAGGCCGCGGTTGGGCTAGGCGAATACCGGCTTCTACCGCATCGTTGCGAGCGGGTAGGTGAAGTCGATGGTGTGGTTTTTATTAATGATTCTAAGGCCACGAATCTCGACGCGTTAGCTAAGGCCCTGGAGTCGCAATCACGCCCAGTCATATTGATCGCGGGAGGAAAAGATAAAGGGTTCCCCTTCGACTCCATCGCTGAGCTAGTTAAGCGAAAAGTCAAACATGCGGTGCTGATCGGGGAGATGGCCGAGCGAATCGAGCAATCCTGGTCTCCGGTCGTCGGCTGCATTCGGGCGAAGAACCTTGCCGATGCTATCGATGCCGCCCGTCGCAACGCGATTTCCGGCGATACGGTCCTTTTTTCTCCGGGGACCTCCTCTTTTGACATGTTTAAGAACTATGCGGACCGGGGGAATCAATTTCGTCAACGGGTCCAAGAGCTTGCTAAATGAAAATGATCAAACGTCCAGTCCAAAGAATGCCGCGCAGAAAATTGAGGGCTGCGGCAGCCAGGAAATCGGCGCGCTACGACGAGGATGAATATTTCGTTGAAGAACCGAATGTTAAGCTCTCGCGCGCGTTCGTAGTAGTCCTTTTACTCCATGTGGTGGCGGTCGGGGGGATCTTCGCCTTTAGCACGTTGAAGGATCGTCAGTCATCTGCGAACACCGTAAAAAACCAGCCGGCGACAGCTAGCCCGACCGCGGCGCCCGTGACGAATGTCGCGAAAGGGGCAGCCCACCCTTCTGGCCAGAACCTGGTTTACCAGGTGAAAGCAGGCGATACTCTGGCTGGGATCGCCGCACAGTTTGGGCTATCTGCGCGTGATTTGGAGACGACAAACAATCTGGCCCCGGGGACGATCGTGGCCATTGGAAGAGAGCTCATTATTCCTGAGCACACGAATGGGAAAACGGGTGGCGAACTCGAGAAATTGTTGGATAGCCGTCAGCCGGCCGGCCGGACCACTGCGGGGACTGGCGCTGAGAATGGGAAGTTCTATACGATTCAACGCGGAGACAACCCGGCATCGATCGCGAGGAAGTTCAAGATTACCGCGTCGGAGCTTTTACGAGTTAACAACATTGATGACCCCAAGAAACTACAGGTAGGCCAGCGCCTTCTGATCCCGTAGCTTGCGCGCAGCAGCAGCTGGGAGAAAGCCGTCAAAGCCTTCCTTCCGGCAGCTGCTGTGCGCAAGCTGTGGCTGTTCGGCAGACGTTACCGTCTGCCGAACAGCTCTGTAAAAAATAGTTTTTAATTAAGTAACTGCGGCAGAGTAGGCCGATGTTAGGCCTACACTGCCGCCATAGCCTGCGTGGTTTAGCCATCGATGACGATGGCTAAACCACGCAGGCTGAGATGATGCACAAAAAGAGCGCTTTCATACTTCTATTCTCGGTTGCGGTCCTGATCTCGATCGGGCTCGTTATGCTCTTTAGCGCCGGGGCATTTGCGTCCGACGGTCATGGTGA
This sequence comes from Verrucomicrobiota bacterium, assembly GCA_019239825.1. GTDB lineage: Bacteria > Verrucomicrobiota > Verrucomicrobiia > Chthoniobacterales > JAFAMB01 > JAFAVN01. The sequence goes on from JAFAZK010000116.1 coordinate 32,280, forward strand.
CCAATTCAGTTTTCTCCGCAAACAAGGATTCTGGCTTGGATTCGGGTTTGTCGTAGCAGTGATCTGCGCCACCGTTGATTATCGTGTGTGGCAACGGGGTTGGATGGTGCTGATCGGCGCGTCTTGCGTGCTGCTCGCTCTCTGTTTTATTCGACCAATTGGGCTCCGTCTGAACGGTTCATTTCGCTGGGTACATCTCGGTACACTGACAGTGCAGCCGTCCGAGCTAGGCAAATTTGCTGTCGTTGTTTTTGTGGCCTGGTGGTTCGCCAAGTTCGAATCGCAGCAAAATCGAATCGTAAAGGGTTTGTTAATCCCGTTTGGCGTGGTCGGCGTCATTTTGCTGTTGATTGTAGGCGAGACCGATCTCGGTTCGACTGCGTTGATTGGGACCACCGCGTTGCTGATGATGTTTGTGTCCGGAGTGAACGTGCGTCTCCTGCTCCCCATCTTGGTTGCCGGTTTGATCGGCGTCATGGCAATTGCCTGGTCGATTCCGGGGAGACATAATCGGTTGCTCGCGTTCGTCCATCCCGAAGAATACCAGACGACCGAAGCTCAACAGCAGTTTATGGGTTTGATCGCGCTCGGTTCGGGCGGGATCGATGGATTGGGACTCGGTAACGGCCGCCAGAAAATGTTTTACTTGGAGTACGCCTATGCCGATTTCATTTTTCCGGTCATTGGCGAAGAGCTGGGGCTACGAGTCACCTTGGTGATCGTTTTCTGTTACCTATTGATTTTGACCAGTGGCACGCTCATCAGCCTGAACGCGAGAGATCGCTTCGGCATGTTGTTTGGCTTCGGCTGCACTTCGCTGCTTGGTTTGCAGGCTTTGATTAATGTCGGTGTGACTACCTCCATGCTGCCCAATAAAGGATCACCCTTGCCGTTTATCAGCTACGGCGGTTCAAATCTGTTTTTCTGCCTAGTTTGTGTTGGGGTGCTGATAAATATCTACCGGCATGGTAAGGAAGATGCGCCTGCTACCCGAACCGAAATGATGGTAAGGGTGCGGCACCTCTCAAAATTCTAAGTTCTCATGAATGTTGCGATCGCATGTGGTGGAACGGGCGGACACCTGTTCCCAGGGCTGGCTGTTGCCGAGGTTCTTCGGGACCGCGGTCACGATGTACTGCTTTTTATCTCTGAGAAACAGATCGACTCCTTGGCCGTCCGTGATCGCACGGACTTCAAAATCGAGCGGATTCCAGCAGTCGGATTACCTCGCCTGCTTTCACCCGAGATTGTCTCGTTTACCTCGAAATTCTTAAACGGTCTCTTTGCTTGTCGCCAGGTGTTCAGAAGCTTTAGTCCACAGGCGGTCCTTGGTATGGGCGGCTTCACTTCGACTGCTCCTATTTTGGCGGCGCGTTGGTCGAAGATCCCAACCATGATTCATGAGTCGAACGCGATTCCCGGCAAGGCCAATCGTATCAATGCCCGTTTTTCCGATCAGGTGTTGTTGGGTTTCGCCGAATGCGCGTCTCATTTCCCGGAAAAGCCCGTCGTTGTTACCGGCACGCCCATCCGAAAGAGCGTGAAAATGCAGATCAAGAAGTCGGAGGCCAAACAGTTGTTGAAGCTTAACCCTGAGTTGCAAACCGTGGCCGTAATCGGCGGTAGCCAAGGCGCGCATGGCATCAACGAGACCATCGCGGCCGCGCTTCCTCACTTCGCCATGAAACCGGTCCAGTTCATTCATCTGACCGGAAGGGAGGACCACCAGTACATCTACGATCGATACAAGAAAGAGGGTGTACCCGCCTTCATCGCGGCGTTTCATCATCGCATGGAGGAAATTTACTCCGCTGCCGATGTCGTCGTTGCGCGATCCGGCGCTGCCAGTCTGAGCGAAATGTCCTTTTTCGGCTGCGTGGCGATTTTGATCCCGTATCCTTTCGCGGCTGAAGATCATCAGACCCTGAACGCAAAAATCTTTCAACAGGCATCGGCCGCTGAGGTGATTGCTTCCGAGTCGGCCAACGGCGATAGCGTAGCCAACCTGATCGAGCAGCTGTTAGCAAATCCCAAGCGACGTGAGCTGCTCTCGAACAACATGCGCCGTTTAGCAACCAAGGACGCTGCGACGGAGATCTGCAAACTAATCGAAACCGCAGGCAATGGAAGCCGATAACACAAAACAGGCTTTAGAAATTCTGCTCAAGCCGCCGCGGAAGATCAATTTGATCGGGGTGGCTGGAAGCGGTATGAGCGGTATCGCTGGACTCCTGCTCGAGCTCGGGCACATCGTTAGTGGAAGCGATCGGGTCAGTTCCGTCGAGACTCGGCGTTTGGAAAATTTGGGTCTTATTTTCCATCTTCCGCAGACACCGGAAACGGTTCAGGGCGCGGACCTCGTTATTTACTCGTCCGCGATCAAGGAAGGAAACCCGGCCTACGACGAAGCGGTTCGCCTGAATATTCCGAGGGTGCGAAGGGCAGAGGCTCTAGCCGCCATCATGCAATCGCGCGACGGGATTGTGATTGCGGGCATGCACGGCAAAACCACGACTTCTGCGATGGCGGCACACGTTCTCCGAATCGGTGGACTCCGTCCGTCGCACTATGTGGGCGCGGAGATACCGATTCTCGGCACCAATGCTCATTGGGATGCTGAGGGACGATTCTTTGTGGCGGAGGGAGACGAAAGCGACGGAACGCTTCGCTTATACCGGCCGCGGCATTCAGTGATTCTGAATGTGGAAGAAGAGCACCTGGATTATTACCAAGATCTCGCCGCGATCGATCGCGTCTTCATGCAGCTGATGGATCAGACCAGTGGTTCCATCATTTATTGTGCAGACGATGAGCACGCGTCTGCCATCTGCCGGGAGCGCGCTCAATCGGTATCCTATGGTGAATCGGCGGAGGCAACTTACCGGTCCTGCAATATCCAGCTGACCGCGACTGGCTCGCGGTTCGACGCTTGGCGATCTGGAGAATTACTTGGGTCCGTAGACTTGGGAGTACCAGGTAGACACAACGTAAGTAATGCTTTGGCAGTAATCGCTTTAGCCAGCGAGTTAGGGGTACCGATAGTCCACATCGCGGCGGCATTAGCGACCTTCCGCGGAGCTCGCCGTCGCTTTGAGGCCAAGCTCCAAAATGACCACCTTCAAGTGTTCGACGATTACGGGCATCATCCCACTGAGATCAAAGCCACTTTGGCCATGGCGCGGGGTGTAGGTGGAAAGCGGGTGGTGGTAATGTTCCAACCACACCGCTATTCGCGGACGCAGGCGCTCAGAGACCAATTTGGCGTGGCTTTCGATGCTGCTGATGTTCTGTACGTCACCGATGTATACCCTGCCAGCGAGAAGCCTACCCCCGGAGTGAGCGGTGCGACGGTGGTGGATGCGGTTCGTGAGCACGGACATCCTTCTGTGTCTTACGTTCCGGCTCGACAACATCTTCATCGGGTACTCGCTCGCGAGGCCAAAAAAGGCGATGTGATTCTGAGTCTTGGGGCCGGCGATATCCATGAAGAGGCAAGCAAACTCGTGCAGGATCTAGAGATCGGTCAGGCTCTGCGCGAAGCAATGGGTGTGGGTGAGGTCCGGCTCTACGAGCCAATGTCCCGACACACGACCTTGCGGGTCGGTGGTCCGGCCCAGTTTTGGGTGGAACCGGAAACTCGGGGTGCTTTGGCAGATGTTCTGGCGTTCTGTTCGGCGAATCGCCACCCGGTGATGGTCATTGGCCGCGGCTCAAATCTGTTAGTCCGGGATGGAGGAATTCCCGGATGTGTCATTCATTTAGTTAGGGGTGACTTCGGAGCAATTAAAGTTGAAGGGAGCGAGATCGAGGCAGGTGCTGGCGTGAGATTAAAACAGCTGGTTGGGGCCGCGCGAAATGCGGAGGTGGGAGGATTCGAATGGATGGAAGGCATCCCCGGGAGTGTGGGAGGCAGCTTACGAATGAATGCAGGGGCTATCGGCGCAGAAACTTTTGGTCAAGTGCTTAGCGTGCAGGTGGTTAGTCTGCGCGGCGAATTTGAGGTGTTAGTTCCGAGCGCTATGGAGGTCAGGTATCGGAACGTCCCAACTTTGCGGGACCGTTTTGTTGTTTCTGCCCGGTTTCACGGCCACAAGTCGTCATTAGCGGAGATCGATGCAAAGATCGACACAGCCAGCACTAAACGGAAGCATTCGCAACCCATCGCATCGAGTGCGGGCTGCATTTTTAAGAATCCGACCGTTTGTCCTGCCGGAAAATTGGTAGAAGAACTCGGGCTAAAAAAACGGCAAGTCGGGGCCGCACGCGTGTCCGAGATTCACGGAAATTTCATCGTTAATGATGATGGTGCTGCGACCGCGAGCGACGTTCTGAAATTGATCGCGCAGATCCAGGAGACTGCGAAACAGGAACGCGGAATAGAGCTGGAGTTAGAAGTTCAAGTGGTGGGGGTAGACGATGAAAACTACTAACCAAATGCAAGATGTGATTGCTTCGTTCTCGTACTGGTCCTCGAGTTCGATTTGCTGGAGTGATGGAGCTTTGGAGTGTTGGAGTAGTGGAGCAACAATCGCAGAAGTTGGACTTCGTCCCCACCGAGTTTTTTGCGGGTTAGGCTTGGAACTTTTTGCAAGACCTGTTATAACTAACGAAACTGTCTTGCCGAAGGCTGCTGTAACGGCCGGGAAACTAATACTCAGATTGAAATCTGAGCGTGGCCGGCGCGGCTCCCCGCGACGCGCGGCAACGATATCTCTGGAAAGGAGCGTGGTGAGCAAGCAGTGAGCAAAAGAAGATCGACTAAGCAAAATCGGAGACTATCCACAACGAGACAGCGGCGCCAACAGCATTTGTTGGATGTCAAAGTACGCGCTCGACGAGCGTCTGCCCGCCGGCTCCAGAAAGGGTTCCTTGTTCTCTCTTTGCTTCTCATTCTACTCTCACTGTTAGGTGCGGGTCTTTTTGGTGCTCAGCGGTTGCTCAATTCGCTTTTCTTCACTAACCCCGATTATGCCGTTCATTCCGTTGAGGTAACGAGTGATGGCGATCTGGAGCGGGATGCTGTGCTGCGAGCTGCTCAGATCGAAGACGGTGCTAACATTTTCTCGATCAACCTCTCTGCTGTTGAAGATCGATTGCGAGCGCTAGCGCAAGTAGAAGAAGTCGATGTCCAACGATTGCTCCCTGATAAATTGGTGATCGTGATCCAGGAGCGCAGACCGATCGCTTGGATCGCATCGGCGGACGCCAACAAGACCGGCTTTAATTACGACGGCGCTTTTCTGATGGATCGGCGCGGAATCGTGTTGCAACCAAAGGGCTCCGCTCCGGAGTACATGACCTTACCTGTTATTATTGGAGTTGATCTTAAAAAAGTGACAGTTGGACAACCAATTGACAGCGACCCGGTTAAAGCTGCTCTGGAGCTGATCCGCGAATGTCCTGAAATGCTACAATCTCGATTCCAAATCGCTACGATCGATGTATCGAAAGAATACTCGCTGGTGGTGACCGACAAACAGCGGTCATTGGTGACGTTTAGCCCGGACGATTTGACCGATCAGGTTCGCCGGCTGGCGATGTTGCTTTCGTATTGCGACAAAAACAGCAAAGAGCTGCAGTCAGCGAATCTGATGGCGGAGAGGAACATCCCTGTGGTGTTCAACGAGCCCGCGGTATCCGTAGCCAGCCCAAGCCCGCAGCCTGTTGCGCAACCAACGAGTTCGCCGCAGCCGCAGGCACAACCGATCGTCCGCCGGGCCTTGCCAGTAACGCGATCGGCACACAAAGCGGAGAAAGCGGACAAATCCGCCAGCGCGAATAAGAACACACATAAGAAAACGAAAAGTTCAGAAATAAAGCCCTTCAATGGCTAGAGACAATATTTTTGCGGGACTAGAAATCGGCACCACTAAAGTCTGTGTCGTTGTGGCGGAGGCACGCCACGACAACACCTTGAAGATATTAGGGGTGGGTAACGCGCCTTCTCGCGGTATTCGCAAAGGCGAGATCGTTGATTTCGAAACTGCAAAGCGTTGCGTACACGATGCCATAGCCGATGCCGAAGAACGGAGCGATGTTGAGATTAGCGAGGTCTATCTCGGTATCTCGGGCGGACATATTCGGAGCTTCAACAACCGCGGCGTGGTCGTATTAGAGGAGGACAGAGAAGAGATCGACGAGCAGGATCTTGAAGACGTTCGCACCAATGCTCGCGAGGTCAGTCTACCCATGGAGGACTGCGTTCTTCACACCATCATCCAGCATTATTATGTCGATGGTCAGGACGGAGTATTGAATCCACTGGGTCTATTTGGGAAGAAGCTGGAAGCAGACTTCCACATTGTTTACGGGATCCGCACCCGAATTCAAAATGCCATCCGCTGCGTTAAAGAGCTGGAATTAGAGACGGCCGATGTAGTCATCAGCTCGTTCGCCACCGCTCAAGCGGTGCTGGACAAAAACGACAAACAGCTTGGTGCCCTGGTTATCGATATCGGTGGTGGCACCACCGATTTCGTTGTGTATGTCGAGGGCGCGGTGAAACAAAGCGGCGTTATCGCAGTCGGCGGCGACCACATAACAAACGACTTGTCGATCGGCCTCAAGATCCCGAGTGCACGGGCTGAGAAGCTTAAAATAGAAGACGGAGATGTGACTTTGGGTAACGCCTTTCCGGGAGAAACCATTGTTCTGCGGGATGAGACCGGCTTTGCGGGCAGAGAAATTGAGCGGGAAACGCTCAATCAAATCGTTCATTGCCGGATCCGCGAAATCCTAGAGATCGTCCAACGCCAAATCGAAGCCGATCAGAATCTGAATTACTTAGGAGCGGGAGTTTTCATTACTGGAGGGAGTAGTCAACTCCGCGGGATAGAGCACTTAGCTAGCGAAGTATTCGGGATGCCCGCGCGGACTACTGCGCCTCTGCCGTTGGCGGGGGTCACCTCCGCTTTCGAACATCCTCAGTTTTCCACAGCAATCGGTTTAGCCCGATACGCGCACCTCGTGCATCTGGATCGGCCAATGACGAAAGGGATTCTCAGCCGAACGATGAAACGCCTCAGCGGCATCTTTAGAACCTAGAAAACACCTATATGGTCCAATTGAATAGCCAGTACGGTCGAGAAGAAAACACGAACGAAACTCGGAAAGTCAGAGTGATCGGTGTAGGGGGTGCTGGATCGAATATTCTCGATCGCGCTATGCTCGACGGTATTGATCGCGTTGAGCTCGCAACTGCGAACACGGACGTTCAATCGTTAACTGGCTCGGTGACGAACCTGAAAATTCAACTCGGTCGCAATCTGACTAGGGGGTTGGGTTCGGGCGGCGACCCGGAATTGGGATTGGCTGCGGCACAAGAATCCGCCGACGAAATTCAGGCGGCAGTTGCCGGGTACGACATCGTTTTTGTATGTACCGGACTGGGCGGAGGGACCGGCTCTGGTGCTGCACCGTACATCGCGAAGCTCGCCACAGAAGCCGGGGCGTTAGTCTTGGTGCTGGCCACGATGCCTTTCACTTTCGAGGGCAGACGGCGTTGTGCGCAGGCAACCGCGAGTTTGCAACTCATCCGCGAAAACGCCGACGCCGTGATCTGCTTCGAGAATGATCGCATGGCCGAGCTTACCTTGCCGCGCATGGGGATCCATGAAGCATTTGCTGCAGCCGATGTAACCATCAGTCAAAGCATCAGAGCAATGGCGAATCTCCTTCTCCAACCCGGACTTATCCGATTGGGGTTCGATGATATTTGCTCGGTCATTCGTGATGGTGACGCACGGGCCCTGTTCGGTTTTGGAGAAGCCGAAGGCGAGAACCGGGCTCATGATGCTCTTGTAAAAGCGCTACGAAATCCGTTAATGCATCGCGGCGAAATGTTGGCGAGCGCCGTCAATGTGATCGTCCAGATCCGGGGTAGCGCGAATGTGACGCTCGGTGAAATCGGGAACGTCATGGAAGAGCTCAATCGACACGTTAGTGACCGCACCCAATTAATGATGGGGATCGCGATCGATTCCAGTATGGGCTCGCGGCTATCCGTGAGTCTCATTAGTTCGTTGGGAGGTAGCTCGGAGCGCGTCGCGAAAGCGGACTATCCGGCACTCGGGGAACCCCAACGAATTGAATCTGATCGAGCTGAACCGGCGCCAAGCCCAGTCGCTACTGCTCTTCCGGAACCGGTCGTTCATTTGCAGCTTGGTGATGAACCGGCAAATAATGGGCAAAAGATCGAAGCCCTGCCATCGGAGGAAGGGGTGATGTTAGAATCTCCCGCGAAGCGCTCAGCAGGGAACCGTCCGCCCAAAAAAGAGGTTGCCCCTGCAGATCAGGCTGCTTCGAAAGCAGCCCCAAAGAAGATAGAAGCCAAGCAAGAGGTTCTCCAATTCGACGCCGTCTCTCGAGGCAGATTTGAAAAAAGCGAGCCAACGATTATCGATGGCCAAGATCTTGACGTGCCAACTTTCTTGCGCCGACGGGTAAAAATGAGTTAATTTAGCGGTTCTCGATGGCCTCTCGTTGTTTGCGTTACGGCCATATTGGGTGGATAAGGCTAATTAGCGAGTGTCCTTGGCGGCGACCATGAAATTTGAACGGACAGAATGCGGCATGCATAAGATTGCGCCATGGACTTTTCCTGCCAATAGCGGCAAACGGCCGGAACGCGTTGAGCGACTTAAGAAGCAGCCTGATGATTTGTTCCGGGAAGCTGTAGGCTATTTGCGAGCTAGCGGCTTCCGGGTGACGAAACCCAGGGAAGTCATCGTGCGGGCGGCAATTTCATTTCCGGGTCCATTTCACGCCGAAGATCTGCTGGCCAGAGCTCGCCAGAACGATCGGCTCATTTCATTGGCCACCGTTTACCGGACCTTGCCGATGTTGTTGGACAGCAGACTGATCCGCGACGTGGAGCTGAATCGCGAGCACCGGTACTACGAGGTGAACCGGGAACAATCTCCGGCCTCGTTTCATATCGTTTGCGCAGACTGCCATGAGGTGGTCCAGGTACAAGACGAGTGCATCACCCTGCGAGAACGATTCTTAGCGAATAGTCTCGGCTTTAAGCCAATGAAGTTGACGGTTCGCATCGAGGCTGCCTGCCTTGACCTTCTCGAGAAAGGCTCGTGCAGCCGAAAAACGGCTCTGCATCAGGCAGCAAAGTCGAAAGTCTGACCAATCTCTGCCCCGAAGGGGCAAAAGGACTCAGCCTGGGGGTTTTAACCCCAGGATAAATCCACGCATCAATCCCGCCCTGAAAGGGCGGCAGACACTTAGTTTGAAATCTGCGTCGAGATTTAGTAGCACGGAAATCACGATATGCCGCGCTTTCAGGGCGGGACATTGTTTGATCGACGCCCGGGGTTGAAACCCCGGGCTGAGTCCTGTTGTCCCTTCGGGATCCTTTAGCGTCGGCGCGCCAGCTTCATCAGTAACCTCAAGATTTCCAAGTACAGCCAAATTAAGGTTACCATCAGGGAGAAACCGGCGTACCATTCCGCCCATTTTGGCGCCCGATTCTCGATACCGGTCTCGATGAACTGGAAATCAAGGATCAGATTCAAGGCGGCGATTCCGACCACGAAAAGACTGAATAGAATCCCGAATGTTCCAGAGCCCGAAACAAAACCCAGTGGCATATGGAAGATGCTCAATAGCATGTTCAATCCGTAGACCACTGCGATGGCGAGCGTCGCCGAAACGATCACGCTCTGAAAGGTCTGGGTGACTCTAATGATCCGAAAAGAGTAAAGCCCAAGGAGCGCAAATAAGACGGCGAAGGTGAGGCAGACCGCCTGAAACGCAATTCCGGGATAACGAGCCTCGGCGTATAACGTGATGCCTCCAATAACGGCTCCCTCGAAAAGACAGTAGATCGAGCCGGAGATGGCCGCTGTTCTCGGCTTAAAAGTCGTAAACAGGGCGCAGCCAAGCCCGCCGATGGCGCCGATTAGAATCGTGCCGGAAAGAGCTTCAGGGCGATTAAGCAGGAAAGTCCACGTTGTTGCAGCGGAAGCGACCACTAGGACCAATAGGAAAAATGTGCGTAGGATCACGCCATTCAGCGTCATGGGTTCAGCCATTTCCCCTGGCTGAACGGAGCTAAAGGGCGCTCTTCTTAAAACCGGATTATTACTCGGCATATAGTGAATTCGTAAACGGTTACCATCATATTACACGCGCAATTTGGCAAGAGTTGCAGGATTTTGGCGAGGTAGGGCGAAAAACTCGCGCTCAGGGCTTAATTCATTAGTTCAATCTTTCTGCGCCGGTTTTGAGCCATGCCTTGGGACTTGGGTTTACTCTGCCAATCCGCCGAAATCCAAGCGCTCGGTTCGCACGAATCTTGACCGATGCCGCGTCTTGGGTCGCGGCTCAAAAACCGGCGCGGACGGACAATTGCCACCAGATCGAGCTTTATTCGCGCCGAGTTTTTCGCCCTATCGATCATTGCTCCGGCTGCTGGGCGGCTAAACCATTGGTAAGCAACAAGGCGACTTCGTCTTGGACTGTGTCTAGTTGATCCAGCCGCAGCCCGGGATCGATGATTAGAAAGGCTTCTCCGCTCCTTGCGTGTTCGTACACAAGAATCTTCTCCGAGTCGGTCTCTCGAACGTCGACTGGCTTCAGAATTTTCTTCCGCTCGAGCATGGCGGCCAGGACATAACGCGTATTGAGGTACTCGGGACGGTCCTCTTCTAGGAGCCGCCGCAACAAAGCCTCCACTGATTCCTTTTGCAAAGGCTCTGGCGGGGCTGAGGGTGGGGCCTGGTATTTAGATTTCCAGAACGAAAATGGTTGAGCTGATTCTTTCAACCGGTTCCAGGCGTCGTCCGAAACGTCTTCCCGCCGAAAGCCTTGTTTATCCCGGTACAACAAAGTCCAAATGGTATCCCCGTCGTTGAAAGTAATCTGGGTGTGCGCGCAAGCATGGCTTCGCGCCTTGATCTCCCATTCTGCTAACATCATCTCATATTATACTTAGTCCGCCTCTCAGGGGAAATCCTGATAACGACAGATGACAAATCACAAATGACCAAATTCATGAGCCGATCTGGCTGGAGTTGTCATCTGTCATTTGTCAGCTCTCATTGGGTTTGTGCACGCCTTCCGGCCTGCCCCCGAAGGTGCTAGAATAGGACCTTTAAATTAGTTCTAATATCCATATGCGGCATTCGATTTGTCCCGGATCGACCATTGGTGTGCTTGGCGGTGGCCAGCTCGGCCGAATGTTTGGAATTGCCGCCCGAAGAATGGGTTACCGCGTGCATACCTATGAATCCACGCCAGACAGTCCAGCGGGCCAGGTTTCAGATCGAGAGTTTACCGGGTCTTATACGGACGAAGCTGCGCTCGAAGAGTTCGCCCGGTCTGTCGATGTCATCACCTTTGAATTCGAAAACATCCCTTCCACGGTCATCGATCGGCTCGCTCTTGAAAAGCCGGTCCATCCTCGCTCGGAGGTGCTTCATATCTGTCAGAATCGCGAACGGGAAAAGGCTTTTCTGGCTGCTCATGGTTATCCTCATGTCCCGTTTCGCATCGTCGCTAACGCGGCCGATCTTCAGGAAGGGCTAACCACCTTGGGCGTACCGGCGGTTCTGAAAACCGCCGACTTCGGCTATGATGGGAAAGGCCAACAGAAAATTCAGAATGCTGGCGAGATTGATGTCTCGGCGCTAGGAGGTAGAAAGGGTATTCTGGAAAAATGGATCGAGTTCGATTGCGAGCTTTCGGTGATTTGCGCCCGTGGCAGCGACGGCCAGTTATCGACCTTTCCGCCTGCGGAGAACGTTCATCATCGGCATATCCTCGATCACTCGATCGCGCCCGCCCGGCTGCCGGCAGAATTGCAACAGGAGGCAACCGAAATCGCGAAATCGTTAGCCACTGATTTGGAGGTGGTTGGACTCCTTGCCGTCGAATTCTTTTTCACTTCCAGCGGCGAACTATTGGTAAATGAATTGGCTCCTCGTCCCCATAACTCAGGGCACTACACTTTTGATGTCTGCATAACGAGCCAATTCGAACAACAACTACGGGCCGTCTGCGGATTGACCTTGGGCCTTCCCGATCAGCTTTCTCCAGCTTGTATGGTCAATCTGTTGGGGGATCTCTGGGTGGGTGGCCGGCCACCCGATTGGTCATCGATCCTTCGCCGGCCCAACGCTAAATTGCATCTTTATGGTAAGACCGAAGGTCGATCAGGCAGGAAAATGGGGCATTATTGCGTGCTCGCGCCGACCGTTGATGAAGCGGTCGCAGAGGCGTTAAAGATCAAAATGGAATTACATCATGCGTCACGTCGCTAGTCCGGTTCTGAGCGTGTTCATCCTTCTCCTATCCGCCTGTTCGCCGGACGCACAGACCGGAGCGTTCGGCTTAAGGACCGTCGATCTCAACGTTGGCGGAAGCACTGTGAAAGTCGAAGTGGCTGACAGCCCACAATCACTCGAGAACGGCCTGATGTACCGGGATGCTCTGGCGGACGGCCAAGGTATGCTTTTCGTCCTAGGCCCGGCGGAGCAGGCCAGTTTCTGGATGAAGAACACGAAAATCCCGCTCTCTATCGGCTTCATCGACGGCAACTCGGTTCTCCGGGAAGAGCATGATATGCAACCGTTCGATGAGCATTTAACCCGTAGCGCCACGAGCGACATTTGTTACGCGCTCGAGGTAAATCAGGGATGGTTCCAGAAACACCACATTGATCCCGGCGTGAAGGTGACTGGGATTCCGAGGTAAACGCCGGGAACGCCAATATTCTCAGCACCGTAGAACCGGCATTTTCAAGCTGTTTCCGTTAGGCTTATTGTTGCGTGGAGCCGTTACGTCCGATTGCTTCCGTTCCCGGCGATCGCGGCGTTCCCGGCGATCACGGCGTTATTAACATGGTTACAAAAGAACAAACCATCGCGTTGCTTGAGTCGATATCCCGATTGCTCGAGTTGAAGGGCGAGAATCCCTTCAAGATTCGCGCTTATACGAATGCTGCACGGGCCTTGGAGACCTTCTCTGGTAATTTTCCGGAGCTGGTTGTGGAGAAACACTTGGAAGAATTGGAGGGAATTGGCTCGGCCATCGCGAAGAAGATCGAAGAATTCGCTACCACCGGTAAACTCGGCTATTACGACGAACTTCGCGGCAGTTTCCCAGACACTTTGTCGGAGCTCTTTGAGCTCCAGGGGCTTGGCGCGAAAAAGATCAAGGTTCTGTGGGAGACACTGCAGGTAAAGAGTATCGCTGATCTGGAGGCGGCCTGTCGCGATGGTCGCGTTTCGGAATTGCCGGGCTTTGGAGAGAAAACAGCGGAGAATCTTCTCCGGTCTATCGAACGTCGCGAAAAACACTCCGGCCGACATTTGCTTTCCGAAGCTACGGTCATGATGGAACAGATTCTGGACCATTTCCGAGATCATCCGGATGTTTCTCAGATCAGCTCGGCGGGGAGCTTGAGAAGGTCAAAGGAGACCATCGGAGACCTGGATGTTCTGATCGCAACCAAGAATCCGAAAAGTATCACCGAATACTTTGTGACTTTCCCTTTGATCGAACGGGTGTTGGCCAAAGGAGAGACCAAAACCAGCGTGCTTTTGAAGAACGGGATGCAATCCGATCTTCGGGTGGTTGCTAATCGTGAGTTTCCTTTCGCGCTGGCTTATTTTACCGGCAGCAAAGAGCACAACGTAGCGCTTAGAGGCAGAGCTTTACGGAACGGCTGGACTCTCAACGAGTACCGGCTTGGACCTGAGCCCAGCGCCAAGCAGCCTCCTAAGCCGATCCCGGCCATAGATACGGAAGCCGATCTTTATGCTGCTCTGGCCTTAGACTTTGTCGTGCCCGAGCTGAGAGAAGCGACTGGAGAAATTGAGGCGGCTGAAGCCGCTAAACTGCCGAAGCTGGTCGAGCTCAGCAATCTTCGAGGAACATTTCACGCTCACACCAGCTCCACCGACGGCAGAAATACGTTACAGGAAATGGCCACCGCTGCACGCGATCTGGGGCTGCAATACCTCGGAATGTCGGATCATAGCAAGAGCTCATTCCAAGCTCATGGACTCTCCGAAGAAAAACTGCTTCGGCAGGTGAAAGCGATACAGGAACTGAACGCGGGCTTTAATGGGGAGTTTTGGATTTTCGCCGGTGTAGAATGCGATATTCTGCGTGACGGTAAACTTGACTTTTCGGACGAGATTCTATCGCAATTAGATTTTGTTGTGGCTAGCGTCCACAACGCGCTGTCGATACCGGAAAAGGCGATGACTGACCGCATGATTCGGGCCATGGAGAATCCATATGTGACCATGCTTGGTCATCCGACCGGCCGGTTACTGCTTTCTCGCGAGCCGTACAAGGTTGATCTCAACGAGATCGTTAAAGCCGCAGCTGCAACCAAAACGATTATCGAGTTGAATGCGAATCCGCGCCGTCTGGATATGGATTGGCGCCTTTGGCGGCATGCGAAAGAACTAGGCGTTCTTTGTTCGATCAATCCTGATGCGCATTCAATGACCGGCTTCCAAGACCTGTGGTTCGGGGTGCAGGCAGCCAGGAAGGGATGGTTAACGCGAGAAGATGTTATCAACTGCCTTCCTTGTGACGGGGTCACCAAGATTCTGAAACAGAAACGCGGATAGGGAGGTTAGATGCTCCCGAACGGCCGAAGATGGGTGCGAAGATCTGACGGCTGTGGAGTCATCTGATGTTGTTAGGCCGAACGGCGTGTCGAGCCGCGGATCTGAGAGTTGCAGCAAGTTTGCCCTCGAGAGCTGGTGTCGATCGATGGGAGCGGTTATCCATAGCGGCACTGACTACCCGCCGCTCGGCACGGGTTGTGGCGTAGCAACACGTTGGGATCAAGGACGCCGGCGGCTTCGTTGACGTAGTAGGGTCACGTGGGAGCCTCGCCCAACCAGAGCCGCAGCCCCCCTATCTTCCCGGTGGTCTATCTAATCCCGGGTTACCCCCTTTTAGCTGTTCAGCCTTCGCTCGGTCTGCTTTGGCTTTCTGTATTTCGCCGACCTGCTGATAACCGAATGCGCGATTGAGATAGGCAAGCACTAGATTTGGGTCAAGGGTGATTGCCTCGGTGCAGTCCGCAATCCCCAGGTCGAATTGCTTTAGACAGATATGAGCGTAACCGCGATTGTTATAAGCGAGAGGGAGATTTGGGTTAACCTTGAGCGCCTCAGTACAGTCTGCGATGCAGGCGTCGTATTCCTTTAGCTGGAGGTGGGTATAGCCGCGATCGATGTACGCGTTCGTGAGATTTGGGTTAAGCTGGATCGCTTGAGTAAAATCTTCGATAGCGGCCCTGTATTGCTTTAGCCCGACGTACGCATCACCGCGATTGCTGTAGGCGAGCGAGAGTCTCGGATCGAGCCGGATCGCTTGCGTGGCGTCGGCGACGCAGGCGTCGTATTGCTTTAAGCTGTAGTGAGCATAAGCGCGATTGTTATACGCGTTCGCGAAATTTGGGTTAAGCCGGATTGCCTCTGTGGAGTCTGCCATGCTGGCATCGTATTGCTTCAGGTTGATGTAGGAATATCCCCGAAGAAAATAGGCCTCGGCTAAATCTGGCTGTAGGCGGATTGCTTCGGTGAAGTCGTTGACCGCCTTATCGAATTGTCCTTGGAAGTTGTAGGTGGTTCCCCGGATGACGTGGGCTTGGAAAAGCTCGGGTTTAAGACGAAGAGCCTCGTCGCAATCGGCGATAGCCTTGTCGTACTGCTTTAGGCCGTCGTAGCTCGTCGCCCGGTTGGCATAGGCTTCAGCGTAATCCGGCTTGAGGCGAATCGCCTGGTTGCAGTCGTTGATTGCCTCTTCGTATTGCTGGAGACTGTTATGAGGATTCGCTCGATTCTTGTAGGCTTCGGCGAAATCCGGCTTAATACGGATCGCTTCGTTACAGTCGGCGAGCGCTTTATCGAACTGGTTGAGTCGGGTGTAGGTAAATGCCCGATTGCTGTAGGCTTCGGCGAAGTCGGGTTTGATTCGGATCGCCTCACCGTAGTCGGAAATCGCTTTATCGAATTGTTTTAGTTTGAAGTATGCCTGACCGCGCTCGTTATAAGCCTCGGCGTAGTCCGGCTTGAGCCGAATCGCTTCGGTGTAATCCGCGGCGGCTTTGTCATTTTGCCCCGCATCTGCTTCGCTGTGGGCTTGGTTAAAGAGGTTGGCGACGTTTGTACCGGCTGGCGGTTGGCCGGTCGTCTCAGTAGTAGGAGTCGGCTCTGGAGTGGATTCCGAGCTATGGGCCTGGGGGGTGCCCTGGACGATTGCGACGGAGGGGGTCGGAGTTATCGTCGACGCCGGAGGATGCCGATCGGTGAGCATGATCCGGCTTATAGACAAGACTAGAATCGTTAACCCTCCAAGTCCGACTATACCGGCGATCCCGAGGATCCAGACGATTGGCCACATCGAGGACTTTTTTTGTGGAGATGCTGCTATAACCTGCGAGGCCGGTCCTCCCGCGTAAGTTGCTGTCCCAAAGTGAGTAGGCAGGTTGGTATTCTCCCTTGGCGGCTGATAGATCGGGGCGGGCGGTGGCGTCGGCACAGAGACGGTTCTTGCTGGCGGTTGGACGGATCGCGGCGGCGGTGCCGGGGTGGCGAGCGGAGCTACCCGGCTTGTTTTGGGAGAGGTACTGACGCTGGTCCCGAAAGCTTGCCAAAAACTCTGACAATCGGAAAAACCGCCGGCAGTTGCGGGCGCCACGAGCGCCGCCCGCAGCATTCTGTTTCCAAACTCATTGATCGCGGTTAGCGGGACATAGTCGCCGGTGTCCGGCACCCCGTAGGGACGGCCGCTCAAAAGCTCATAGATCAGCTGACCAAGCAGTTGAACAGATGATTTCCCTCGGATCCCCATCTTGGCCTGGGTCAAAGCGAGTAACCGGCTAGTCGACAGCATGGTCGGGTCAGTTTCCGAGTTGCCCGATCGCTTCACCAAGCCGCGCAAACTTAAAGGATTGAATTTAAGTTGCGCCTGGCGCAGGCCATCTGGCGGCGATTTCGCGAGGACCGGGAAGCGCGCAGGAGTAATCTCTGGCGGAAAAGCGAGAAAGATTTTTCCTAACCCTACTTCGATCAGGGCTAACGAATGTTCTGACAACTGATCAAGTAGAGCCGGCAGTGGCGCGAGCAGTGTGACGAGCTCCGGTGCCGGCACTGATTGTCTCCAACGCAGCAGGGCGCTAACACTAAATCCGTTTAGCCATTCACGGACAAGAAATGGAGGCTGTGCGTTGAGTTCAAGGCCGTAATGCCCAACCAGATGGTCGATGGACAGGCTACGCACCCGTTCGAACTGCTCGTTGAGCAATTTCCGATTGTCAGGGTCGGACACAATGCTCGGATGCAGAAACTTTAGGGCCACTTCCCTTGAAGTACCGCCGCGGTCTTCCCGGGCGCGGAATAATCGGCCGCTGACTCCTTCCCGGAGCTCTTCGATCAAGTGAAAGCGCTCTTCTCGTGTCTGCCCGGCCGAAGGAGCCAGGTAACTCGATAGCACGGGCGAGCCGATTAAGGTCTGCATTCCGAGGTCGCTTTCGGACGAAGGGGTTGGGGGCGTCGCTGAGCCAATTTCTGAGGCTTGTATGCCTGAGTCTGCTGGAAGAGTGCGAAGGATCTCTTCAACTCGGTCCTCCAACTCAGCCGGCGTTAGCGGGCGTTCCGCCGGATCTTTAGCCAGCAGACTCTTTAGGAGCTCGAGAACTGACGGCGGCAGCTCGGGCAAATCGGCGAATGGAGGCTGTCGGAAGAGATGGGAACCGCTGATCTCTGCCGGGCTACCACGGAAAGGTGTTTTTCCGGTCAACAAAAACCAGAGAGTGATTCCGAGCGAATAGATGTCCGATCGTGTGTCCAGTTCCTCTTGCCTGCACTGCTCAGGACTGGCGTACGCGAAAGTTCCGATAAATTGCTCGCCACTGACAATTGATTGAGCGGCGTTCGCGTCGCCCACGTTTTTCGCCAATCCGAAGTCGATCAACTTAATACGAAGCCGGTTCCGTCGATCCTCGACGGCCATAATGTTGCTCGGCTTGATATCACGGTGGATCAGACCTTTAGTTCTGGCTGCTTCCAAAGCGCCAGCGGCTTGCGCGGTTACATTAAGCGCTTGAAAAACTGACAGCGGCCCCTGTTTCTTGACATACCTGTCGAGATCAACACCCTCGACCAACTGCATGGCGTAGAAATAAGAATCACCCTCCTGGCCTCGCGAGTAGACTAAGGCAACGTTAGGATGCTCGATTGCACCTGCGATTTGTGCTTCTCGCAAAAACCTTTTTCGGATTCCATCATCACCCATCAGCGTGGGGTTGATCACCTTGAGAGCGACTTCCCTTCCTCCCATCGAAACTTGCCGAGCGCGGTAAGTGACACCCATTCCGCCGCGCCCCAGTTCAATTGGTCGACCGTCGGTCGCACCCAAAATCTCGAAATCGCCAAATCGGGCAGCTGCCGCGACGGCGGGTAGCTGATTCTCTTCTCCTGGGCTATTAGTGGCGAGCAGTTTGCTTACCTGGGAAGATAAGTCTGCTACCCGCTCCGGGTCGCTATCCCGTCCCGAAACATCGTGCCAGTGAACGACCCGCAAATAATACGCGAGATCATCGCTCATGACCGCTCCATCCAGCCGAAGCGAAAGGACGGGGAGACGTTGGTTAGTCGCGAATTCAATTTCCCGCAATACGTTTGCTGACCGATTGGCGTTATCGCTAAAAAGCAGGACCACTGCCTTGGATTCTCTCAGCCCCTGGATAATCTGCCCTGCATAGGGTACTCCGGGATCTACATTTCTCGGCGCTATCCAGCACCGGATTCCGGTCGTTTCCAGGGACTCACATGCGGCCTCGGCGACGGGACGATTGGCCGAAGAATAGCTAATAAAGACCAATGCCGATGAGGGATGTCTGTCCATAGATCCTGCCTCGTAACATAAGGTTTGTCTCAAAGTAGACGCGCGAGTTCGAGACAATTGCGATCATGCTGGGCCGAGTCGTCCGCCAGCCGCGGGGGATGAACTTGCAGTTTTTTTGGCCGAGATCGCAACTCCGTCGGAGTGGAATCTTTATAGTCGCCGTATGCAGATAGACGCAAGCTCCGTAGGAGCGGCGGATAGAGGAGAGCTGACCGGACGCACGAGCAACTTCGCCAATGCTCGACCAGATGTCGCTCCTGCGGAGCTGTCTCCTATGTGCCGCTGTACCAACTATAAAGATTTCACTCCTGAGGAGTTGCGATCTCGGCCACCTCAAAACGTCTCACCCCATGCTGTCAAACCAAGTGTTTCGGCGCGTGCACAACTCCGGCTTCAGCGCTGGCCTTTCGTTCTGCTGCGATCCGTTCCACAATATCGCGTACCATCTCTTCCAAGAGCAGGCGTAAATGGCTGTTCTGCCGGTAGTCGGCCGGAGCGATATGCCGGACTCTCTGCGCCCGGGTGGCTAAATCGAAACACTTCCTGAAGCTCGCCCGTTCCGGATCGTCCGGGTTATAAACCGCGATAGCATTCCCACCATTTTTCTTCATGATCGTGAAGCAGGGAACGTCGGTGGGCCCGTCGCCGATGTAGATCATGTTCCGGAAAGGAATCGGACGAACGTCATCCGGCATGTGATCGTTTACGTCTTGCGACATATCCAGCAGCCCTTTGTTGATCCTGAATAGATACTGGGTCTTCTGGGTGTGGCTGATGACCCGTTTCGGAAAGGTGATCCGGCCTGCCGTATCTTCGGCATATTCGCAGCCAAACACGGCTCGGAGATAAGGGCGGATTCTGTTCCCTTCGATTAACACCTTGAGTCCGGAAGAAACGACGTAATGCTCAACTCGAATTCCGGTCTCGATCTGCTCCTCGGTTAATAAGGCATCCTGGAATTCTTCGAACATCTCAGGCAGACCGCGGTATAGGCTCATCTTCGCTCCGAGCTGTTCTAGCTGTTTATTTGTCGGCCGGTCGACCGCTAAGTAATCAAGCAAGCATTTCATATAAGCGAGTTCCTGGTCGTAACCTTGTTCTTGAACCAGCTCCGCGCAGCGTCGCCAGAACTTCTCCGCGTTGATACCAAATGCCGGAAAGATGACATCGTCCTGCATGTAAGCTGGACTTAAAGTCTGGTCGTAGTCGTACACGATCCCGATCGTGTTCTGGATGGCTGCCATTCACGTAAAATAATGCACGCGCGCACTAAACTCACGCGCGAAGCAGTGGAGCGCTGCCTCGCTTTGCGACGCCGATGCGGTCGGCACCTGGAGGGGAGCCGCTTTTAACCGTCCTCAGTTAAAAGCCCGCATTTGAAATACTGCCTGTGCCAGTTAAGGGCCTACGTCAAGCGGGTGGCTCCCGCGCACGGCCCCTGACGTTGCTAGCATTTGCAGTGTCTTCTCTTAAGCCGACCGATCGGACACCGAACGAACAATTCACGCTCGGAGACGTTTCCGGCAGCAGCCCACTAAACGACTTCGGGCTAATGCTGCGATTTTTAGCGGGGTCATGCCTGAAGACTCTCAAGGGTTAAAAGCGGCTCTCCTCCAGGCGCTAGGCGAAGTCGGCTGCCCGCTCCACGGCTCCCGGTATTTGTGCCATTGCCTCTTTGTGTGAGATTTGTCGCCTGTGTCATCGCCTAAACCCCTGGTCGCTAGCTTCTGCACTTTCTTTCTCAAGCCGGAAATGCTGCACATCTATCGCCAGCTGACCGGCCTCAAAACGTTTGAGACTTTTGTCATTACCAAACACCGGCAAAACGCGGATCGTTTCCCGTTCGATGATGTGGAACTGCTCGTAACACCCAGGCGACATGTTTTACGTCGAGGTTATCTCAAGTACATCACCCGTAAGCCCGCGCTGATTTATCGGGGTGAATACGATGCCATCCGTCGCATCCTGATCCGTCGCGATCCCGATCTAATCCATGTCTATTTTGGGAATACCGGGGTTCACTTGCTTCCGTTACTGAGCAAATGGGATCGCGCCTGGGTCGTCTCGTTTCACGGGATGGATGTTCAAAGACGGCCCAAAGAAAAGGGATACGACCGGAAACTGGCCGAAGTACTGCAACTCGCGCCCTTGGTGTTAGTCCGAAGTCAATCGTTGGCGAAACGGCTTCAGGATCTCGGATGCAGCCCCGACAAAATCCGACTGAATCGAACCGGCATCCCTCTGCAGAACTTCCCCTGGGTCGAGCGCTCTGTGCCGGTCGCCGGTCAATGGCAACTGGTTCAGGCCTGCCGCTTGGTCGAAAAAAAAGGTTTACTAACAACCTTGGGCGCGTTCCGCAGATTTATTGCTGATTATCCAAAAGCGCGGTTAGTGATCGCAGGGGAGGGCCCGATGAAAGACACTTTAGTTCGGAAGATCGATGAGCTTTCCCTTGGGAATCAAGTTTCGCTCACTGGCTTTCTTAACCAGGACGATCTTCGTCGGGTTTACGCCGAAAGCCATATTTTCATTCATCCGAGCGAGCTTGCTCCTGACTCCAACCAGGAAGGAATTCCCAATTCCATGTTAGAAGCAATGGCCAGCGGACTGCCGGTTGTCGCCACCCGCCACGGAGGAATCCCTGAGGCGGTGCAGGAAGGGATAGATGGACTTCTGGTTCCCGAACGGGACGAACCGGCGTTGCACGAAGCTTTGCTTAAACTCACGTCCCAACCGGATCTTTGGCGACAAATGGGGAAACAAGCGAGCCGATCCGTGGCCGAGAATTTCGAGCAAGGCCAGCAGATTGTGAGATTAGAGGCCGCTTACGCCGAAGCTTTGCGGGCCGGATCTTCGGGCTAAGACTCGAGCCGTGTTCCAGGACACGAATTATAACGGAGGGTATTCGTCCGGGTAAGGATTCAAGTCCGGTCTCGGCAGGTTCTTGTCGGCTGAGCGTCCATCCGGCTTCTCCCAGTCTTCCTGCCGGCCAAGCGCGGTCAAATCTAGAAGATAGTAGTCACCACCGGTTGTCTCGGTGCCGCGGCCATAAGTGGAATACGTATGGTAAACGTCATCACCCTTACGCAGAAAGCAGCTGAGCCCGGGCAAATCAAAAGGTTGTTCGCCTTCCAAATAGCCTGAGCTGCCGGCGGCTTCGTGCTCCGCGGGCGTGCGATAGTTGTAGATCACGGGCGCGACTGACCCATCGATCGTTACATGGAAGTCGTAGTTAAACGAATTTGCGAAGGACGAATACCATGGGATCGACCATCCCATTCGCTTCTTGAATGGGACTATCTTGGCGAGTGGAGCCCGAGAGACGAGCGCGAGGGTGGTATTGCGTGAGTGGAGCCTGTTAAAGTGGCCGCGCGCGATTTCGTCCGCCCACCCAGAACAGCCCGGGCACGGATTATCTAGCGGCTCACCTTTTTCCCATCGCCACATGAAATGATAGACGATGAGCTGGAGGCGTCCGGCAAAAAGGTCCAGCAACGATTTGTGACCGTCAGGGCTGTCAAAGATGTATTTTTTCTCGATGTGGACCATTGGCAACTCGCGCCGCGCAGTGTTAAGCCGGTCACGAGTCCGCGTGATTTCTTTTTCTTGATCGAGCAACTTAGTCCTTGCCTGGAGCCATTCCTCACGTGAGACGACCTGCGGATAACGGAGATCACTTGTTGCCATAGTATATGTCTTTTTAACTTTCCCGTTAGCGTGTGTTTTCACTATCACGACGAACGAAGTCGTGTGTTTAGGACACGCAGAGTCATTTTTATTTCAAGCAAAGAACCACGATCCGGCGGGGTCCACGGAGGCCTTGGTAGCTTCTTTTGGTACCTTTGCCTGGTTATGATTCCGAATTTTGGACATCAACGCTCTGCCGATTCAATCGCTGAGCCACGAACTGTACCAAGTACGGCCCAATGGTCACCACGCTGATTAGGCGAAGCGAATGGACGGCCAAAATCAAAGCTGCATCTGCCTTAAGATCGGTGGCCATGGCCGCCACCGAGTCTAGTCCTCCAGGAGTCGCTGCCAGATAAGCGCTCAAAAGATCAATCTTTAGCAACGGCATCAGGCAGACGGCGAGGAAAGCCGAGACGCAGAGCAGAAAGAGATTGCTGAACAAAATAAACCAGCCCAAACGGCGGAGTTGGGCGACGACGCCGGCGTCAAAATTGCCCCCGATCTGCAAACCGAGTACGAGATAAGCGCTTCCCATGATTAGGGGCGGCCACGGAGCGGCAGGTATCCCCAGGACTCCAGCGACAGCTGCCAGGAGCGCCGGTATTATCATCGTGCCGGCTGGAATTCGGAAACGCACGCCAACCGAGGCTCCAATCAGCGCGATAACGGTTGAGACCAGGTAATTCAGCGGTTCAGCATGATAGATCGGAGTTAACGCCGCGGCATGGTGTCCTCCTTGAGGCTGTGCGCCGGCGACATGCCCTACCACCGAGATCGTCGCTAGAATGGCTAGCAATCGGCCATACTGCATCACGGTGACCAAGCGGACATCAGCTCCGATTGAATCACTCATCGCAATCATTTCACCGGCGCCACCTGGTAACGCGCCGAGCAAGGCGGTCCCTGCCTCCAAATTGGCGAAGCGACGCAGACCAACCCCGATTAAGGTGGTTAGCGCTAACATGATAACAACCAACGTCACTACCGGGAACCAATTGGCGACGATTGTTTGCAGCGATTTCGCCGTAATGGTGAAGCTGAGCATTACCCCGATTACCGATTGAGCCAGACGGTAAATGAACAGGTTGAATCGAATGACCAGGCGATTGGTGACGGCAAAGAAAGCCGCCACCAATAACGGGCCAGTCAGAAACGAAGCCGGCAAGCCGAGGCGAGATAACATGAAGCCGCATAAAACGGCCAACAGGACTAGGAC
>JAFAZK010000284.1 GCA_019239825.1 Verrucomicrobiota bacterium
GCGATCGCATTACGCAGCTTTGCTTCACTTTCAATCAAGGAGTTGGCGCCAACCCAACTATCTTTGCTGATTTCTGCTCCCGCGCTGACCTTTGCGCTGGGATCAACTGAGGCCGGCCAGGCAGGTTCTGTCAAATAGTCCGGTCGCCACCTTTCACCTGCAATGACTCGATGGATTCGCAGATATTCTGCCCGTTTTCCGATATTGAACCATCGGCCATCTTCGACAACCGCGCCTGCAACCCGGCCGCTTCGCCTAATCCAGTCAACCAGAACCGGGATAAACGAAATCTTTTTGTCGATAGGAATCTCCGTAATAGCTGCTGGGTCCCAGACCGAGATATTTGCAAAGTCGAATGCGCCCGGAAGTCCGCTTTTCAGCATCTGCCGCACATCGACCACCAGCCCCGCGCTGGCATCAAAGCTAACGTCGGCCGATAAACCTGTCGCCCGTAAGGCCAAGGTCACAGCCCGGCCACCCGAATGATGGGCATCGACCAGTTGGTGAAGGTCCAGATCCGTCAGCAAATCACCGCTGTAGACGAAAAAGGGCTCATCTCCGAGCAGTGGAGCCGCATTGCGGATACCGCCGCCGGTTTCCAACAAGGCCGGTTCATAAACGACCCGGACTTCTCTTCCGCGATAGGAGCCGGTAAGGACGAGCTCCCTCTCGTTTATGTTTGCATCAAACAACCGGTTTATTTGATCCGGGAGATGGTGGGTGTTGATCACAAAGCGCTCCACTCCGTAGGCGATCAAATGATCCAAAACAAAAGTGATAATCGGTTTGCCGAATATCGGCAGCAGCGGCTTAGGAACTAAATCGGTTAACGGCCGAAGTCTGGTACCCAACCCTGCGCCGAGCACAAAGGCCGTGCGAATGCGAGGAGCCATGAACGGGTTGCAGAGTAGAGAAGGAGGTCGAGGAGTTCAAGAAAGAGGAGCTAGAATCTAGGAGTCGGGAGGTGCGGTGGTTGCGCCCGCTTGAATTGACTGACCGCGAGCGGACAAAGTAGGCGCTCAGCCACTCGCACTAAGTCCACTCCGTCCACTGAGTCCACTCTGTCCACTCTGTCCACTGCAGCGTTGCCGCGGATCGACGCGTCCACACGCACCTCCTAGCTCCTAGATTCTAGCTCCTAGCTCCTTCTTTTCCTTCCTCCCAGATTTGACATGTAGCTCCATCACGCTAAAAGGGAGCGGCACCCCGTCACACCATGAGACTGCTCGCCTCCGTTTTTCTTCTTACTTTCTCGGTTGCCTCGGCTTTTGCGCAGAGCGCGAATTCGCCGGTTATCACGATTCGTAAGGGAACCGCTGTCGTAATTGACGTAAAAGAAATCGGCGGTTCAGCCGGCGCGAACGCTAAGGCCGTCTTGAAAAATGACATTGAACTTTCCGGCGTTCTTTCGCTGGGAGACAGTGCGAGCGCGACCATTGCGGTCAGTGGAGCCGCGCCCGGAAGTGGCTTTTCCGGACAAGCCACCGAGAAAAGCGGAAGTGTTGTCCTGCAAAAGAGTTACTCCGGTGACACTCGGCGAGCTGTGCATCAATTCATCAACGATCTGGTCGAGACGGTCGCAGGTCAGAAAGGGATCGCCACCTCACGCATCGCGTTTGTGGCCAACCGGACAGGCCACAAAGAGATTTACGTAGCCGACTATGACGGAGCAAATGCGGTCCAACTGACCCATGACAACGTGATCAGTGTCAGTCCCAACCTGTCACCCGATGGACGCAAGCTGGCTTACACCGGCTACCAGAGCGGCTACGCAGATATTTACCTGATCGATCTCGCCAGCGGTGCTCGAAACCGGATCATAAAATATCCAGGAACCAATACGGGTCCCTCCATCTCCGCCGGTGACTCCGAGATCGCTTGCACCATGAGTAAGGACGGAAACCCGGATATCTACGTCACGGGTATCAATGGAGATTCTCCCCGGCGCGTCACTCGCACGCACGCAGCCAACTCGGGACCGACCTGGTCTCCAAACGGAAACGAGCTCATCTATTCCTCTGACGAGCGAGGTGGTCCCCAACTTTATCGCATCTCAGCCGGCGGAGGTTCAGGCCGGCCGATATCGACCGGCTTTGGCTATTGTACCGAGCCCAACTGGTCGCCCGATGGAAAGAAGGTTTGTTACAATGTCCGCAGCGGCGGCTCCTTTGAAGTGGCAATGACAGATCTGGAGTCCGGCGCCACGAAGATTGTAACCGGGGAAGGCGAACGTCCCGCCTGGGGGCCAGACTCACGCCACGTAATCTTTGCCCGAGGATCCGGTCTTTTTATCATTGACACGGTCAGCGGCAAGGAGGCTCGAATTATCGGCGACTTAGGACGCATCTCAGAACCGACCTGGTCCCACTAACTCAACACGCTCGACCATGAATAAAAAAACGGTCCTACTCTACATCCTCGCCGCTGCTCTCACCGCTTGTCAGCCACAGCAGAAACAACAATACGCCGGAGTTGAAGGTGACACCGTAAATGGTTCCCCCCTACCGGAACGACAAGAAGGAACGTCGTTCTTCGGCAGCAACGTATCTAGAAACCAGTTTCCGCCGGTCTACTTCGCCTACGACAGCTCAGAGATCCAGTCCTCCGAAACGGGTAAGCTTCGGCAGGTCGCAGATTTTATGAAGCGAGGGCCGAACAATATCATCCTGGCCGGTTTTACCGATGAGCGCGGCACCGACGAATACAATCGCGCACTAGGTGAACGACGGGCTCAAGCAACCAGAAATTATCTGATCTCACTCGGCGTGTCCGGCTCGCGAATCCAGACCGTAAGCTTTGGTATGGAAATGCCGGCTGACTCCGGACACAACGAAGCCGCCTGGGCGAAGAATCGGCGCACTGAGACTGGAGTGATCAAGTAGCGATAGGGCGAAGAAGAATTTGGTGGGGCAAGGCTCTCGAACGGCCTAGGGATGTGACGAAGCTGCTGGCTGGCCGCACTGGAGATTTTGGCTAGACCAATTTGCTTGCCGAGCCGTGGTCTATCGTGTGGCCGGGAGAAAGCTCGCTACTCGGCCAATGCCTGCGTCCATCTCGGGCAAACCAAGGTGTTGGCGACACCGCAGAGCCAAGGCTCGGCACGGTCATCGATCTAGCGTCGGGTCGGGATTCACAACGTCAGTCACTTCGTTAAAAGTCTCACACCGTTCGGGAGCCTCGCCCCACCAAATATCACGCCCATTCGCCGACTTACTTTTTCGCCTATCCACCCCATTCGACCGCTCACCCTTTTCCGGTGTCATCCACTCCTATTCGTGTACATTCCGTATTTACCGTGGGCGGTTTAAAGGTTACAAATCAGGAAGACGGAATTCAAAGCGCGTCCCGTCCTTCGGCCACCGGCCGCAGCATGGAAGACCTGCATCTTCTCGAAGACGACGAATTAGTGAGCCGTACTCAGGCTGGCGACACACAGGCGTTCGATGTGCTCTGGCACAAGTACAGTCCCCGGATCTATTCGCTCGTGTACAACATGACCTCGAACCACGAGGACGCCAATGATCTGCTCCTAGAGGTTTTCGCCAAAGCTTTTCGTGCTATCAGCGGTTTTAAAGGCAAATCCAGCTTTTATACCTGGATCCACGCGATCGCCGTGAACATGACGATCAATTTCGTCAAAAAGCGGGGACGCCGTTTCCAGATGAGCTTGGACGATTTCGACTCGAATATCCACAATGACAAGGAATTTATCGAGTTAACGGCCTCAAATACCCCGATTCGCGAGGTCGATCTCTCAGAACTTCAACAGAGATTGAACGAAGCGATGATGAAGCTGTCTGTTGAGCATAGAGCAGTAGTGACGATGTTCGACATCCAGGGGATGCCGCACGCGGAAATCGCTAAGGTGCTGGGAGTGCCCGAAGCGACGGTACGGTCACGACTGTTTTACGCACATCGGCAGTTGCAGAATTATCTCGAAGAGTTTAGAAAGCAATGATGCTCGACGAACAGCAGGTACAGCAGTTACTTCGACTCAAGCGTTTCGAGCAACCCCCTGCGGGTTATTTTGAACATACCCTGGACGAGCTCCATTACCGGATGCGAGCGGGGTCTGTAGCGCGCTCAACGCGCAACCCCTCAATACGCTTTAGTCGGTTACAGGAATTCTTTTCGAACCTTAACTCATTCCGGGTGCCCCAAGCCGCATATGCGGGCGCGTTCGCGATCTTT
Organism: Verrucomicrobiota bacterium; assembly: GCA_019239825.1. Taxonomy (GTDB): domain Bacteria; phylum Verrucomicrobiota; class Verrucomicrobiia; order Chthoniobacterales; family JAFAMB01; genus JAFAVN01. Next base: position 4,192 of record JAFAZK010000284.1, read on the forward strand.
TTAGTGGTCGCAACGTTGATGGGAACCGGTGTCTGGTCCCCCCGGCCTAGGTTTGACGTCTACAATTCGACCGCCAGTGTCAGCCAAAACGATAATGCAGGAATCGTAGGCGGCCGGATCCAGCTCAGCGCGCTAAGGTCTGGCGAGCAAGATATTTTCCCGACGATTAAACCGTCGGACAACGTCACACCGAGGTACATCCTGGGCGGCCAACCGGTCAGCTATAATACACCTTCGAGTTTTTAAACTTTACACCTGGTGCTTCCATCCGATGGTTTCTGGACCAATGGAACGTCTAGGCGTCCCCCCAACCGAAGATGAACGATTCTCATGGCGATGATTGGTGGACCGAGCGGTAATCGTGTCGTTAGCAGAAGAGCCCGATTGGCGCTCTTTTCCTCCATTCTTCTGATCGCAGGTTTTACGGACTGGAGCTACGCCCGGGCCGAAGAAACGTTTTCTGCGGTCGCCAAGGACGTACAGGCCATCTTTGAGAATAATAAGGACGCCATCGTTAAGATTGAGTCCGAGGATAGTCACGGCCTATTGGTTGGAACGGGCTTTTTCGTTAGCCCGACCGGGCTGATCTACACGTCGTACCATGTTGCCGGCGAATCCTCAGACATCGTCGCGGAATTTGGGTCGTGCCGATATCCGGCGCGAAGACTGGTCGCCGACATCAGAAGCGGCATTGCAATTCTGAAGATCAACCCGGTGACCCCTACTCCTTACATTGGCCTCGGAGATTCCGACAATATCGTCACCGCCAGCGGCGTGGTGATCTTGGGATTTCCTTTAGATCAATCCGTCACTCCGAACTATGGCGTGGTGGGGGGTCTAGATCAGGGGCATCAGAATCGTTTTTTCGCGACCACGCTGATCCGGGCTAATATCGCCGCTCAGCGCGGCGAGGAGGGTGCACCTCTGCTAAATCTGGACGGGCACGTCGTCGGGATCGTGGTTGGCAGTGTCGACGACCGCACTGCGTGCTATGCGTTGCCGATCAAAGCCGCGGAAAAAGTTCGCTCGGATTACATTCGGTTTGGGGAAATCCGTCAGGGCTGGGTCGGAGTTACCGCGGTAGACCGGGAGGACACCGAACACGAATCTAAAGTCGTTATTAATAAGGTTGAAGATGACTCGCCCGCCCACATCGCGGGCGTGCAACCGGGCGACGTTTTGCTATCGATTGGCACCGTAAAGATCCACTCGACTTCGGATATCCCGAGCGCGTGTTTTTTCCTCACCGTAAACCAGTCGGTTCCCGTGACGGTCTTTCGAGCCGGTCAAGAAGTGCAAGTAGATGTGATTCCGTCCCAGGCTCAGCAACTGCCTGGAAGCGTAGCGATACCCCCGTTGGTTGCCCCAGGGTACCTGATCAATAGCGATAGTCTGCGGTTGCGTATCGAAAATTAAGCAGGCTCCAAATTTGGTGGGGCGAGGCTCCCAAATGTCCTGAAACGGTGAGCAACGCAATTTAACGGCCCAAATCCCAGATTCGCAAAGCGCCGAAAGATTGCCGAGCCGTACCCATTGCTCGCCATCGCCTTACAGATTCCGAATGCCGGACAATCTGGCCAGGTGCAGCTTCTAACCGCGTCACACATTCCCAGCGGCTCGGCGGTGGATTGGCCCTACACACCAAGCTTTGGCCGAAACTGCAGCGCTGATAACATTCTTTTGTCGTTTGGGAGCCTCGCCCCACCAAGGTCCGCCCTACGGCAAATTCCACTTGTCAACTTGGGTATTCTGAGGCAAAAGCTTTCCCCCATACAAGGTTCCGTCTCTGGGTAAGGCCAATTTTACTGGCTTTCTGGACGCTGGCACTTAAGGTTTGCAACCCACGGCATGTCTAAAATTGAGCAGAAAACGGATCTCTCTTTTGAGGCCGCCATGGAAAGACTAGAACAAATCGTCAGCCAGATGGAATCGTCCAAGCTGCCTTTGGCAGAACTGCTGCTGCGATACGAGGAGGGCACGAAGCTTATTGCTGTTTGCAACGAGCATTTGGGAGCAGCGGAAAACCGCATCGAAACTTTGAGCCGAAATTTATCTAACAGGGTTCAGGGTTCGGCCACGGAAAGGCCCAAGGATCAACCTACAAACTCAACGAATGAAACCAGCCTCTTTTGACCCAAGTGCACGTAACCTGCTGAGCCAGATCGATTCGCCAGCGGACCTGAAGAGATTACAGGAAGATGAGCTGCCGCTGCTGGCTCACGAAATTCGGGACGAACTGATCTCTGTTCTATCTCAGACCGGCGGACACCTGGGTCCAAACCTGGGCGTTGTTGAACTCACGATCGCGCTACACCGAGTTTTCAACACTCCAGAGGACAAGCTCCTATTCGACGTCAGCCATCAGGGCTATGTCCACAAGCTCCTGACTGGACGTCGTGACCGTTTTTCTACCATCCGCCAGTACCAAGGCTTGAACGGCTTTCTCCTCCGTACTGAAAGCGAACATGATTGCTACGGTGCAGGCCATGCCGGTACTGCTTTATCCGCCGGCCTGGGTATGGCGGTGGCTCGTGACCGGCGTGGAAGCAAAGAGAATGTCGTAGTTGTGGCTGGCGACGCCGCTTTCACCTGCGGCACCAGCTATGAAGCGCTCAATAACGTCTGCGACCATACCAAGCGTTTCATCGTCGTTCTCAACGACAATGAATGGTCGATCGCCAAGAATGTCGGCGCCATCGCCGGTTATTTTAACCGGATCCAGACCAGCGACGCCTACAGTCATTTGCACGACAAAGCGGCTAAGTTTGTAGAAATGATCGGCGGTAAGTTCGTGCAGAAACTTGCGGCCAAGGTCGAAGAAGGGGTGAAACATCTCTTATTGCCGAGCGTTATCTTCGAAGAACTCGGTTTGCGCTACTACGGCCCTATCGACGGCCATGACATCCCGCTGCTCACCCGCACTTTTGAGTTTCTGAAACGGCAGCAAGAGCCGGTGCTTTTGCATATCATCACCCAAAAGGGAAGAGGTTATGCACCCGCTATCGAAAAGCCGGACAAGTTCCATGGCTTAGGCAAGTTCAAGAAAGACAGCGGAGAGACTGCCAAAGCCAGCACACCTACTTATTCGGAACTCCTCGGTCAAACCCTCGCCAAGTTCGCCGATAACAACAAAAAGATCGCAGCCATCACCGCGGCTATGCCGTCTGGAACTGGTCTGGTCCATTTTGCGGCCAAACATCCGGATCAGTATTTTGATGTCGGTATCGCAGAAGAACACGCTGCTCTCTTCGCGTGCGGGATGGCTGCGGAAGGGTTCAAGCCCTTCTTAACGATTTACTCCACCTTCATGCAGCGAGCCTATGACATGGTGATCCATGACATTGCGCTCCAAAATTTGAACATCGCGATCTGCATGGATCGGGCTGGTCTCTCCGGCGACGATGGTCCAACTCATCACGGTTTGTTCGATATCGGTTATATCCGGCACATACCCAACATGGTGCATATGCAGCCGAAGGATGAGGAAGAGTTCGTCGATATGCTGTGGACGATGGCCAACTATCATCAAGGTCCCATTGCGATTCGGTATCCTCGCGGAGCCGGTACCGGAGCGGTACCGAAAGCGCAGCCGAAGCTACTAGAGATTGGAAAGGCTGAGGTTGTGAAGCACGGTCAGGAAGTGGCATTGCTGGGCTTAGGCAACATGTTCAGCTTGGCCGAAGAGGTCGCAAAACAGTTGGAAGCGGACGGAATATCCGTCGCTCTAATTAATCCGCGCTGGATCAAACCGTTGGATACGGGAACGATTGAGTTTTTCGCTCGACGGGTCGACGTGATCTGCACCTTCGAGGATCACGTGCTTCACAATGGATTCGGCAGCGCCGTCATCGAACACCTGTCGGAGAGCCAAATCACAACCCCGGTCGTGCGAATCGGTTGGCCCGACCAATTTGTCGAGCACGGCACGCCCAATATTTTGCGAGAGAAGCACGGCATAACCGCCGCCGCCGCGCTGGAAAAAATCCGTCCTCTGCTCAAGAAAAAGATCGGAACAAAGCAAGGACGTCCGGCGGCTTAAAGAACGAGCCAGGATTGGCAGAGAGGTTACAGATCGGGGAAGTCGATCTGGAGAGGAGCCGCTTTCGGTCGTGCCTAAGAGGCCCACGATATTTGTCTCATCGCGTGGAAGACCGCAAAGTTCGTTAAACAGGCGGCTCCCGGGAACGTTTCAACGCGTGTTAGGTTTGTCGGCACGTCGAGCGGCTGAATAACCTCCCAACGGAAAGATGGGCAAAACATCGCGTGCGGTTATTCGCGGGAGCCGCCTGTTTAAGACCCTATCTTGATCTTCCTCGCACTGGAGCAAATATCACGAGATCTTTTGTGCGCGATTTAAAGCGGCTCTCCTCCAGGCGCACCAATGAACTACCGCGCGTGCTCCTAGCTCCTGCATCCTAGCTCCTTTTAGGCTACCGTTTCACACTATGGGCCCAACGATTGTCGCGACCGACCTTTCTAAAGTCTATCGTACCTATAAGAAACGGTCCGGCTTGTCTGGGGCATTGCAGGGCCTCATTCGCCGCGACTTTGAGGAAACGCGAGCCGTCGATCGAGTATCCTTCTCCATCGAGCAAGGAGAATTCGTTGGATTTCTGGGACCAAATGGAGCCGGAAAAACCACGGTTCTAAAAATGTTGTCGGGCTTGCTCGTGCCGACTTCCGGCTCGGCATCGGTTCTCGGGTTCAAGCCTTGGGAGCGGAAGCCGGAGTTCAAACGGCAGTTCAGCCTGGTTCTTGGGCAAAAGAACTCGCTCTGGTGGGATCTACCCGCTCGCGAATCGTTGGAATTAAACCGGGCTATCTACCAGATCCCGCGCGCAACCTATGATAAGACCGTCGACGAATTGGTCGAGCTCCTTGATGTACGGGACAAATTGAATGTGATGGTGCGCGAGCTCAGTCTCGGAGAACGGATGAAAATGGAGTTGATCTCCGCATTCCTGCATCAACCGAAAATTCTCTTCCTGGACGAGCCAACGATCGGGCTGGACGTGGTGAGCCAAAAGAATGTTCGTGAATTCTTGCGCCATCATAGCTCGCAAAGAAAGACATCGACGATTTTGACTAGCCACTACATGCAGGATATCGCTGAGCTCTGTCAGCGAGTCCTCATCATCGACCATGGGCGCGTCTTTTTTGATGGAGAGCTCTCCGAGATCATCGAGCAATTTTCAGGGCACAAATATCTGCAATTCACTTTCCGGGTCGCTACACCCTACCAACCGAGCTGGGGCGAAATCGTGAGCCAATCGGGGATGTCTGTCACCTTGAAAGTTTCGCGAGAAAAAGTGACCGAAATCTGCCAAGACATCCTAGCGAGCGGTAATGTCCAGGATTTTAGCGTCGAAGAGGAACCCATCGAAGATATCATTCGAGAGATCTTTGAGCGACAGCATGAGGTGATCAAGGAGCTAGGAGCTAGAATTTAGGGCAAGAAGGGCAGAATAGGTCACGAAGCGCCTGGAGGGGAGCCGCTTTGGATCGTGCCTAAAAGACCCCGCGATGTTTGTCTTGGCGCGTGCATGACCGCAAATCTCCTTAAGCGAGCGGCTCCCGCGAACGTTTCTACACGCTGTAGGTTTGTCAATATATTGAGCGGATTAAGAATCGTCGAGCGGCACGATGGCACAAAACATCGCGTGCGGTAATTCCCGGAAACCGCCTGTTTAACACTCGATTAGGCCTTCCTCGCACTGGAAGGAATATCACGAGATCATCAGGCACGTCCCAAAGCGGCTCCCCTCCAGTCGCGCGCTCGCCTGATCCATATATCTTCTAGCTCCTAGCTCCTAGCTCCTCCTCTCTGAATCGCTTTAATAATCAGTGTCGCCGCGCAGGCCGCGCCGTACCCATTGTCAACATTCACCACCGTGATTCCGCTCGAACAGCTATTTAACATCGTGAGTAGAGCCGACAGACCTGCCATGTTGAGACCGTAACCGACGCTAGTCGGCACTGCGATGATCGGACAAGGCAAAAGGCCCGATATCACGCTAGGCAAAGCGCCTTCCATCCCTGCTACTACGATCGCCACATCGCAGGCGGCGAGGTCATTAGCTGCCCGTATTGTCCGCTGCAGCCCGGCTACACCCGAATCGTTAACGATCTTGGTTTCAACCCCCATCAAAGCAAGGGTGACGGCAGCTTCTTCAACTACCGGCAAGTCAGCGGTTCCCGCCCCCACGATCCCGACGATTCCTGGGAGCTTAGGGAGTGGATTCCGTTCTATGGTCAGGCATTGCGAACGCTCGTGATAAACCGCTTCCGGAAGAGCCTGAGCCACCATTTCTGCCTTTGTTTTTAAAACTCGGGTTCCCAGCGCGACACCATTTCGATCGGCTAGAACAGTTAAGATAGAGATCAGCTCTTGCGCAGTTTTCGGTTCTCCATAGACCGCTTCAGGCAGACCACGGCGGCCTAAACGGGCTACGTCGACCTTGGCAAATTCCAAATCGACTGTGTCTTCTTCCATGAAGTTTTAAGTTATAAGTTCGCAGGTTACAGGTTTTAAGTTGAACGCGACTGAGACCAACTTAGAACCTAAAACTTAAAACATAGAACTTATAACGGTTTTTCATGCGCAGTCGCTGCGGTCCCAACCCACAAGCGCATCGGCACCATCGCTGAGCGCTGGAATCCATGTTTCTCAAAAAACGCTAACGCTTCTTCACCGGCTCGCTCGGTAAGCAAAGTGATCCGCAGAAAATCTTTCTGTTTCGCATACTCAATCGCGTACTTGAGCAATTCACCGCCAAGACCTTGTCCCCTGAAGTCCTTGTGAATGATCAGGTCCTCCAGCAAGATCACGAAACCTCCTTCTGCGGTGCTGATTGTGAAAAGCAGATTGATCATTCCAATGATCTGCGTTGCGCTCCGCAGCACTAAGACGCGACCACGACTCGGCTGCTCTAGAATTAAGCGCAAGCCACGTATCTGCGAATTGTAGTCCGGCCTAAAATCCGATTCCTGAGCAAAAAGATCCATCAACAGCTGAGCTAGGGATGGTAGATCTTCCAGGGTGGCGGGTTCAATACGGGTCAGACCGAGCATTCGGGTCGTAAGATGCCAAAGGAACCTCAAATCCGAAAGGGAAATTAAGAGGAGCGGCCGTATCCGCCAACAGCGCGCCTGAAGGGGATCCGCTTTAGATCGTGGCTGGCAGAACCCGCGATATTCTTTCCAATGCGAGGAAGGCTGAATAGGATGTTAAACAGGCGGCTCCCGCGAATTACCGCACGTGGTGTTTTGCCCATCGTTTCGCTCGAGGATTCTTGCCCGCCCAACACTCCGATAAACCTATCAAGCGTCGAAACGTTCTCGGGAGCCGCCTGTTTAAGGAGATTTTGTGGCCATCCACGCGCCGAACAAATATCGGGAGTCCTTTAGGCACGACCAAGGGCGGCTCCCCTCCGGGCCCGACTCGTACCCTCTAGCTCCTTTCCTTGAACTCCTCCAACTCCTCGGCGAGGATCGATCACACGTTCAGAACAGCTCCGTGCCCCATGATTTGGATAGTCATCTTAATTCTGTGTTACCTGAACCGGTTCATTCCCAACCGAGCCGCTAATGTGCTGACCGATTCCTCAACCAAATACAGCAGTTGGCCGTTGGAGCCTTCTGTGGCGACGCGGTTTCCCGCCGATTTTTTGCAACTCGATTAACAACTTTTCCGTATACCCATTTGGGGCGGCATTTATGAATTCCGAGAATCCGGCTTTCGATCCGACTCGGCTTCTTTTGGCTCTTCGCCGGAGCGATCTTTTTGCTTCGCTTTCCGCGGACGCAATGACCGGCCTCCAAGCTCAGCTAACCCCCGTTACCCTGCTGAGCGGTGAAGTCTTGTTCAAGGAAGGCGAGCCGAGTGATAGCCTGTACATCGTCATTAGCGGCCGTTTACGAGTCGTTTCTCAGGCGACAGACGACCGATCCGAGCGCCTGGTGGCGGACCTCGGGCATGGCGAAATTGTCGGCGAAATGGGTCTGGTGTGCGACGAACCCCGCTCGGCTACCGTGGTAGCAATCAGAGATACAAACCTCGCTAGACTCAGCGGATCCGGGCTCAATCAACTCGCCGCAAATTGCGCTCAACCGATCTATTCGGCGATCATTCGTCAACTCGCTTCCCGACTTAAAAACGAAACTGCTGGCATTCGAACGCGGAAACCGACGGCGCGTTGTCTAGCGGTTGTCGGGTTGTCGGAAGATGTTCCGATAGGAGCTTTCACAGACTCCCTGACCAATGAGCTTGCCAAGACGGGGGCCGTCCTGAGGTTGAGTAGCGAGCGAGTAGACAGCCTGTTCGGCGTGCCCGGCGCAGCCCAATCGATGGGTGGAGATGACGTTCAAGCGCGCTTCGTCGACTGGCTCAACGGAAAGGAAACCCGTTATTCCAAGCTGGTATACGAGGCAGACCCGTCGAATTCCGCATGGACGGCGCGGTGCCTTCGGCAAGCCGACCTGATTTTGGTCGTCGCCCGCGCGGGTGCGGATTATCTGGAGGCCGGTTCGCCAGCGGTGGATCTTTGGGGAATTGGCGAGGCGTCAAAGAAAACCAGGATTCTGGTGATCGTCCACGACGACGGCAATACCCCGCCAAAAGGAACCCGTGAGTGGACCCTGCGAATCCCCTCGGCGCACCACTTCCATATCAGAATGAATAACGAACGGGATTTTGCGCGCTTGACCCGCTTCCTGAATGACCGCTCAGTCGGCTTAGCTCTAGGCGGCGGGTTTGCGCGTGGCATCGGCCACATCGGCGTTATACGCGCGATGCGCGAACTCGATATTCCAATCGACATGGTCGGCGGCACCAGCATGGGTGCGGTTATCGCGGCAGAGTGCGCCTTTGAATGGGACTACCAAAAGATGCTGGAGCTCACTTGTAAGTACTCTGCTGAGTCGATGCGGCGCGACTATACGCTCCCCGTAGTCTCTTTTTTGACCGGGCGAAAAGTCTCTCAAGCCCTGATGGATTTCGGAGCAAACAAGGACATCGAAGACATGTGGCTGCCATACTTTTGTGTATCAGCCAATCTCACCCGCGCAGAAGGCAAAGTGCATTTGTCAGGAAATGTCTCGCGTAGCGTAATTGCTAGCAGTCGGGCACCCGGCGTTTTCCCGCCGGTAACCTGGGACAATGAACTTTTGTTCGATGGAGGCCTGGTAGATGTAGTCCCGTCGGACGTGACTCGGGATTTAGTAGGCCAGGGCACGGTAATTTCCGTCGCAGCCTCGCCGATTATTGTGCATGGCAATGTCGATTATGGATTATCATTCTCCGGCTGGGAGGGCCTTCGCCAACGGCTGTTTTCTAAAAAGGACCGGCTTCCAGGCCTGCTGGAATTGCTCATGAGAACACTCGACTTCGGGCGCACACCCGCAGCTCGTCTGCGGCATTTAGCCGACGCCTATCTTACTCTCCCACTGGGCAATTTCACTTACGGCGATTTTGGTCGAGGAGCTGAAATCGCCGAGATCGGATATCGTTTTGCCCTCGACTATTTCGGGACCTGGATCGAATCCTACGGCCGACCATGGCTTCGATCCGATTGAAGCCCACTGAGTTTTAAGTTTTACCTTTTAAGTTCCTAGTTGCGACACAACGGCCGCACAAGGACTTCAACAAAACCTAGAACCTACAACTTAAAACTTATAACTCCCCGATCAACGCTTCCAAGCGATCCGCCAACTTCCCAGTGAGCTGCAACATTCGAGCAGCAAAACCTACGGCACCGCGGACATCGCTTAATCGCGAAATTTTTTTCTGAGTAAATACAGCAGGAATGGCCTCGTTGATGGCGTCGGAGATCATCCGAGCTGTGACCAAAGATATCCCTTTCTGGCGGCACAAGCCGGCAATCGTTTCTGACTCCATGTCGACAGCGCAGGCGCCGCGCGAACGGTTCAATGACCATTTATGGGAGGCCGAAGCAACCCTCTGAACTTGGACAAAGAGACCGGCCGCGTCGAAAATCTTCCGATTCTGCCTGAGGGTTTTTGCAATATCGGCATCCGTGCAGTTCGTGGATAAAACAAAATCGCCTGCCTCCAATAAGGAGCGGGTCCCGCCGGCGAAACCGGAACTGATGATCATCCGCGGTTTGACTTGATCTATCAACCGCTCAAGCTCTCGGATGCGGACGGCGCTAATCCCAACGAAAGCGAGAGAAACTTCCTGCCCAGCAAAGGAGCCTTGACGGACGTCAACTGGCGATTTGTCCCAACGAATCCGTCGCCGCACAACCCGGGCTTCTTCGGGCAAAGCAAAAACCAAGATCACCATGCTGTTAACTCTGGACCTTGATCTGCACGGTGACCACGCACATTGTCGGCGAAACCGCGGGGCTGGCCTCGGGCAAGTCCTTGAATCCGTCCGTTACCGCGTCGATAAAGCTCTTTCGGTACTCCATCGGGATCTCGGCGATTAAGTCCGTGGTAGATCCAGTGCTGGATTCTTTACTTACGGCGCTGCCTCCTAACTTAGCGGCAAGATATTTTACTCGGGCCACCTCAGCCTCCAACTGGGACTTCATGACGGATAATTCAACCGTTTGTTCTGTAAAGCCCGCGTCACCGAGGATACCGTCCATTCGCTGCTTTAGTGCATCCGCCAATGGCTGCAGGTTAGGATCCTGCGGATGTTGCGCCTGCCGCGAGGCAAAGAACAGCACTCCCGCCACCAAACAAACCGCTACCGCAAGAGTAGCTGCAACCACTAACATCCAACGCATAAAGATTTCGTCGTCTTGCCAACGCGGGCAAATCAGTTGAATGAGAGATTCTAAACAGTGATCGATTTGACGAAAGGTAAAATCCTCGTAACTGGTGGAGCCGGTTTCATCGAGAGTGCGCTGGTCAACCCCAAGAAGCCGAACTTGGCAAACACCTTGTTGGCGAGAGTTTACAAAGACTTACATTCAAGGGTCGTGAGAAGTGTCAACGCTTAAAGCCGATATCGTCATCTGCGGTGCCGGAATTGCCGGCCTATGGCTGTTTAATTACCTCAAACGCAAAGGCTTCAATGCCTTGCTGTTGGAAAATGATGCTATCGGTTGCGGCCAGACTATTGCGTCGCAGGGTATCATTCATTCAGGTTTAAAATATGTCTTTACCGGCCAGGTAAACGAACTGGCGAAATCTATCAGCGCTATGCCTGCGCTATGGCGAAAAGCGCTAAAGGGAGAGGGGCCAGTCGATCTTTCGGCCGCCAATGTGACAGCAACTTCTCAGCACTTTCTTTTTCGGTCTGGATTCAAGGGCTCTGTAACCGGTTTCGGGGCGGATCTGATGGCAAAAGCTGGGTCTATTGGAAATAACGCTCGTCGAATTAAGAAATCTGAATGGCCGGCTAGCCTAACCGAAGTCGGATTTAGCGGTACAGTACTCTCTATGGATGAGCTGGTGCTGGATATGCAGAGTGTACTTCATGCTCTTGCCGCACCTTATCAAGAAAGCATCCGCAAAGCAGACATGCTGAAAGATATCGATTTTTCGCTTGATCACTCGGGCAACATTGAGCGCGTGACGATCAAGAACCAGACGATCATTGCAAAACGTTATGTATTTACCGCGGCTTCGGCTAATAAAATCCTGGCTGATAGGCTAGGTCACGGGACCGGGCTGGAGACCCAGGTGCGACCTTTGTTAATGGGAATGATGCAAAATGCTCCTTGCGAGTTGTTTGCACATTGCATGGAAGTCTCTCCCAAACCGGTTGTGACCATCACCACGCACCGCGCGATAGACGGCAAATTGATTTGGTATCTCGGGGGCAGCGTTGCCGAGCGGTCAAAGGATTCCGACCCGCGCGATGTTTTCGCTGCTGCGCAGAAGGCTTTCCGCAAATATATGCCGAGCGTCGATTTAACAAAAGTATCGTGGTCAACTCTGCCAATTGACCGCGTCGAGGGGAAATCAAAGGTCGCCGGGCATCTGCCCAATAGCCCAACTATTCACATTTGGCGTAACGCGATTTACGGCTGGCCAACCAAGCTGTCTTTTTCGCCTATTTTGACGAACCAGATCGCCGAGAGCCTTAGCAATGCCGGCGTCAAACCTTCAGGGCAGGAAACGGACTGGTCTTTTTTGCCCAAATGCAGCTTCACCCAAACTCCGTGGGATCTTACAATTTGGAAACACGCCACCTAGGTCAAACAGGCCTGAGTCTTTCGAAAATTGGGCTCGGCACTGTCAAATTTGGGCGAAATCAGGACGTCAAATATCCGCAAAGTTTTGCCTTACCGGATTTGAGTGTTCTTAAGAAGCTACTCGATCTTGCCCGAGAACTCGGCATCAACTATTTGGATACTGCCCCCTCATATGGCCTCAGTGAAGAACGGCTCGGCAAACTTCTTGTGGGGCAGCGGAAAGACTGGATCATCGTTGGCAAGGTCGGTGAGAATTTCGAGAACGGCCGATCTCTGTACAACTTTACCTGCGCTCATTTTGAATCAAGTCTGGTTCGTTCCCTGAGGCGCCTACGGACCGATTACATCGACGTTTTACTGATTCACTCCGACGGTTCCGATTTGGATATCCTCAACAACGACGACTTAATCGACGCCATGCAAAGCTTCAGACGTCGTGGGCTTGTCCGTGCTATCGGAGCATCGACGAAAACAGTGGACGGTGGTATCCGGGCATTGGAGCTCATGGATGTTGCGATGGTCGCCTATAACCCAAATTACACGCCTGAAAGGGCTGTGCTCGACTACGCCGTTAAAAACAATAAGGGCGTCCTGGTTAAAAAAGCGCTTGCCAGCGGCCATATCGATCGATTCGCCGGTGAAGATCCGATCAAAACGGCGCTGAACTTCATCTTTGGCCACCCGGGGGCAACCTCTGTCGTCGTTGGCACAATCAACCCCGCTCATCTGATACACAATGTCGAAGCCTGCGCCAACGCCCAACCTCAAATTGCGAATGGATAACCGCCTACCCCTAACCCAGCAAATCCTCGGATAACACGCTGGTCTGTTCCCTGGACCCCAGGATTTCCGCTTGTTTTACTACCGCAGCAGGATCCGAGTTGAAGCGATACCCATGGCAGCTAGGGCAAGTGGCGACCCGCTGGGTCACAATGGAATCGCAACCTTCGCAGATCTTGTATAAGTGGGGTTCGCGAGCGATTTCTGCCGCCTTTGCTGCTCGCTGCGAAAGAGACATATCCTATATATCTTCCTCAATGGGACGATCTTGGCAAGCCAGCGTTGGGTTATAAGTTCTCGGTTTTAAAGTTCCGGGTCCCAAGTCACCCCGGTCAGCACGTCAGAGGGATTCGCGGGATCAGGCTTTAGCTGCCTCAATCTCGAACCTGAAACCTCGAACTTAGAACTTATAACGCCCTAGTGCGGCAAAAATTCGGATTCCAGGGCCAGCGTAGCCGCGCCAATAATGCCGGCATCATTGCCGAGCGCGGCCGGGACAATCTCGAGTTTTTCCCAAAACGTCTTCTCGCACCGATTCCGGATCGTTTCGCGGATATACTGAAAAAGCCTTTCTCCAGCCTGCGAAACCCCACCTCCCAGCACGATTCGACCCGGGTTGACCAGCCAGATTACGTTAGTGAGGCCCACACCGATCTTAAGGCCGATGTCCCGCCACACTTGTTCAGCAAGCCCGTCTCCCTCGTCAGCGAGCTTGGACAAATTCCTCGGATCACCCTCTTCATCGGAAATCCGTTTGCCGGCTGCCTCATAAATCTCTTTCGCTCGATCCGCGATCTTGTAGTGGCCGACATAGGCCTCTAAGGCGCCTTTATTCCCGTAGACAAAGTCAACTCCTTGATAGTCAATCGACATCTGACCGATTTCGCCGGCGACATAATTTGTTCCTCGATACAGTTTCCCGTTCAGGATCAAGGCTCCGCCGACAGCCGTACCGAGGGTGACACAGACCACGTTAGGAACTTGCGCGCCGGCCCCGTGCTTCCATTCAGCATAGGCCATTGCCTTAGCATCATTCTCCAGATTGGTTACGAGGCCAGTTGCCGATTGAATAATCGAGCGCAGCGGAATTCGAACCCAGCCCCTCACGTTTGTCAGGTGGATGACCATCCCCTCGATCGGGTCAATGATTCCCGGCACCCCAAACCCGACGGCTTCAACGTCCGGGTAACGAATCTTTAGAGCCTTGATTTCTTTGATTATCTCGGAGACCAAAGCATCGGTGTTCCCGTCCTGACGGGTCTCAATGACATTGCCTTTCTCTAAGATGACTCCATCTCTAACGACTCCGGTCTTGATCGTAGTCGCGCCAAAATCGAATCCGATAGCGGTTGCTGAGCTCATGAGGGGAAGTTTCGAGTTGCGATGATCCGTAGCCCTTCCAGAGTGAGGTCAGGATCTACGATTTGCAACTCTGGAAGTTTCGCAGCGATCAAGGGTGCGTAGCTGCCAGTTGCCACGATATGGGCCTTTCCTTCGAGCCTGGCCACGATCTCGGTCACGATTTGTCTGACCAAACCACGATACCCAAAAACGGCTCCCGCCAGCATTGCTTCCCGGGTGGACTTTCCGATGACCTCGGTTGGCTCTTCGAGATCGATCCTGGGTAAAAGAGCAGTTTTTTGATAGAGATAATCGGTCATCACCCCTAGGCCGGGAGCAATCACACCACCGATATACTGGCCTTTCCGGGAAATAATGTCGAAAGTGACGGCGGTCCCAAAGTCCACTACCACGGCGGGTGTACCGTGCCGTTGCGAAACCCCTACCGCATTGGCGATGCGATCGGCTCCAATGGTTTCCGGGCGAGGGAAATCGATACCGATCCCTAAATCGAGCCGCGGACCGACCTCTAACACAGGCACCTTGACTGCCTTTCGAAATATCCCGGTTTTCTGCGGTACGACCGACCCGATCAGAGCGAAATCAAAGGACCAACGCTGCAGTGCTCGGCGCACCCCTGGCACCGTCAGTTTGTTAGTGGGGATTACGGTCTTCTTTAACAGCTTGTCCGCTTCCGCCAATGCCAGCTTGGTCGAGGTATTGTTGAGGTTAACCAAGAGAAAGTTGTTCATCGTCTGCAGGGTGGATCATAGCCCAGCTCTCTGGCGCTATGCTACGCCGGTCTCATCGTCCTCTTACTCATACTCGTCGTCGTCCTCGAGAATCGTTTTTCGAAGCGGCCGTCTTCCAACCGCTGGACTCGCTTCCTCTCCAAGCGGCGCAGGAATGCCCTCATGTGATAAAGACGCACACACGGTGCAGAAAAGCGGTTCTCGAGGACGAGTACGAAAACGAATGGCTGTCATTGAGAAGGATCAGCAGCCTCCTAACCGGCAATTGCCACGCAGCCGCTGTGATCTAGATTCTATCATGCTTCAACTATTGCGGAGACCTCGCCGCGTTCGCTCTAACGAAGCCCTGCGGCAGATTGTAAAGGAGAACAGCCTTGAGACACGCCAATTGATTTATCCAATGTTCGTCTCCGAGAAGGTTGATCGCGCAGAAGCTATTTCCAGCATGCCTGGGGTCTATCAATACTCGGTAAAAGAGCTGGTAGAAAACGCTAAACAAGTCTTCGATCTCGGTATACCGGCCATCCTTCTCTTCGGCATTCCCAGGCTGAAAGATGAACTCGGTTCGCAAGCCTTCGACCCAAACGGCATTATTCAAACCGCGCTGCGCCGCCTGAAACAAAGCGTTCCGGAGCTCCTGGTGATCACCGATGTCTGCCTTTGCGAGTATACCTCTCATGGCCATTGCGGGATTGTGGACAAACGCAGAGGTAAATTTGAAGTCCTAAACGATCGATCGGTCGAAGTGTTAGTACAGACGGCTGTCAGTCAAGCTGAAGCCGGCGCAGATGTGATTGCTCCCAGCGATATGATGGACGGACGAGTCGGAGCGATCCGTTTAGGGCTCGATCAGGCCGGATTCAGCGACCTGCCGATCATGAGCTACGCAGCAAAATTCTGCTCGGCATTCTACGGACCGTTCCGGGAAGCGGCGGAGAGCGCGCCTCAGTTCGGGGACAGACAAAGCTATCAGATGGATCCAGCCAATGCCAGCGAAGCACTCCGGGAAGTCGCCCTGGATATTGAGGAAGGGGCAGACCTTATCATTGTAAAGCCAGGGTTACCGTACCTAGACATTCTCTGGCGCATAAAGGAGCGGTTTGGTTTACCGACGGCCGTTTACAATATCAGCGGCGAGTACGCCATGTTGAAAGCCGCCGCCGCCAACGGCTGGATAGAGGAGAAACGGGCCGTCCTAGAGGTAATGACCGGCTTTCGAAGGGCCGGCGCTGATATGGTGATCACTTACTGGGCCAAAGATCTGGCCTCGTGGCTGAAATAGCGCTCGTGATCGTTCTCGTCCTCGTCATCGGTTGGGTGTTCGGGCATCGTCGACATACCCTGGGTGCTGCGAACGGCTGGGACCTATGCGACGCATGGAACTAATGGGTCACGCCGCCCTAGCTACATAAGTCCTATTTGTCCCATAGGTCCTATTGGTTAACAGGTTCACGACATCCTACCGCCCGGACACTCCTGCCCCACCCATACGCCACCCTTGTCGCCCATCACCGCAACTTCCGCAATCCGTTGGGGTTTTTATGTTTGTATGAAAATAACTCCCCTCAGGAGTGTTACCATTGCCTTCGTGGCAATGGTGCTAGCCTCCTACCCCTCCATTACCCAAGCAGCTAAGCCTTCTCCTTCCCCGTCGGTCGCAACGACGGCCGGTAAGGGTAAGCAAGCGCCCGAATCGGCTGATCAACGCTTGGCCGACCTCAAAAAACAGGTAAACCTCACCAAAGAACAGGAAACCAAGGCCAAACCCATCATTGAGAAATATGTCTCGGACCGAAACGGGGTTAACAGCGACACCACGGGTTCTAAGTCGGACAAAAACTCGAAGAAAGACGCTCTGCGGAAACAATACAATTCGGACATCAACGCGATCTTGACTCCGGATCAGCAGCAAAAATGGGCTGCCGCGAAAAAAGAGATATTCCAGCCGAAGCAAGCCGCCGCTTCACCGAGTCCTTCTGCTAAGAAAAAGTAGATAAGAAGACCGCTCTTCAAGCCACTCGCAGGCTTAAATAGCGTATCGGCGAACCCAGGATTGGATCGACGACCCATAAGGCCTGTTCGTTTAGGGTTGACGATCGCCGATACGCCCGTTTTGAAGATTCCGTCTACGTTTTTCGACCTTGGCCGACGTAGTCTGGCGGCTGGCGGAGGGAGATGAAGCGACCTCTCGGGGATAGTCTCCGCGTCCGGGTAAAGACGGGGCAGTCTGCTTAGCGTTAAATCTTACTAACACTTATCCGCAGCTCGGGTTAGCTCCGTCGCTTGCTCATTTTCCCGCCACTTCGACCGGACTCTCCGCCACCGAAACTGGAGACCGGCGGAGCATCAAGGAGATCAAGAACGCGATGCCCATCACAATCCCGCCGATGACGAATGGCGTATTACCATAAGCGAGGTCGGGACGAGGCCGGTCCCAGCCTAGCATAAAGCCTCCGGCCGAAGGTCCAACCACCCGGCCAAGGCTACCTGCCGACTGCACCGTGCCAATCACTCTTCCTTGGGCGGTACTAGCCGCTAAACGCGAAGCCATCGCCATCAGGGTCGGCTGAGCCAAGCTATTCCCCGCAGCTAAACCGAAGGTGAACAACAAGAACAGAGGCATGTTGTGCGCGAAGGGCATAATTACCATGCTGATCGCCATCAACAGTAAACCGGCTGCAGCAAGTTTATAATCCCCAAATCTCCTGGCCATCCGGCCAATCGCGCCTCCCTGAATAAACGCGCCCACTAACCCCAAAAAGACAAATACCAGACTGATCTGGGCAGGGGTCAAGTTAAAGCGCCGGTCGAGAACCTGCGGATAGATCATGGTTACAATCGCGAAACCAGCAATCGCCACAAAGTAGGTTACAACAAGTATCGAAATTCCACCCCGACCAGTCTGATCGACCACCTCGGTACCGGCTGGAACTGCAGCCTCGGATCGTTTCACGTGCTTCTCCGGCTCCGGCAAAATCAAGAGCACAGCAATCGCGTTCAGGAACGCAAGACCGGCGCCAAACCAGAAAGGGCCTTTCGTCCAGAATTGACTTAGAATTCCACCAATAGCCGGGCCAAGAACAAATCCAACACCAAAGGCCGCACCGATCAGCCCCATTCGCCGGGACCGGTTCTCCGGTGGGGTGATGTCCGCGATATAGGCAGCTGCTGTACCTACGCTGGCTCCGCAGATACCGGCGATAATGCGAGCGATGAACAGCATGGTTAACGACGCAGCGCTGGCCATCACTGCGTAGCCAATTGCCGAACCGATGAGGCTAACCAGCAAAACCGGTTTTCGCCCGATGCGATCCGATATGTAGCCGAGGACTGGAGAAGCCAAAAACTGCATGAAAGAGTAGCAAGCCAGTAACAGCCCGATCTGCCATTCCGCCGCCTGAAAGCTTTTCGCATAAAGGGGCAGGATCGGGATGATCATGCCGAACCCGATCAGATCAACAAATACAACCAGCAGGATAGTGGCTAAGGGGGACTTTTTCATGAAAGATCAAAAGGCAAAAAAACAAGGTAATATCCGCAGGTTACACAGATTCCGGGTAAGGATCGAACAACTGCCGGTGAGCTAAACATATTCTTGAGAACCGCCCCGTTTTTCTTTCTTCTCAGCGCATGAACCGGCCTCAAAAAAAGAAATCTGTGTAGTCTGCGGATCATTTCACCAGTTTGCGGTGCGTTCTTACCCGTTCCCGCTCCGTCGCGGCGTTCTCGGCGTTGTTAAGGGTGCCGTGCGTTACACCCAATCTCGAGTCAGCTTTCAGCTCATGCCACACCTCATCGCCGGAACGGGATCCCTCCAACAGTCTAAGATAGAGCGAGATCAAGCGACGAGCGTTTTCCCGATCCTCGTCCAGAAGTTCGATTCGGAAATATCGGAGCCCCGCTCTTTGCAAGCGAACGAAATATTGAGCGCCGGTTTGCGCGCGAGCGTTGAAAACCGTATTCCGGCAACCGACGTCCGCTTTCACCAAATGAGTCAGACCGACCCGATCCCGCACTTCGACCCGATGGCGGTCACATGGCCGACCGCAGTTGGTATAATCAGTTCCGTTCGATAAAAAGGCGGCAAACACGCAGTGCTCCATGTGAAACATGGGCATATGTTGGTGAAGAGTAAGTTCGTATCGGTCGCTCGGGGAATATGCCAGCAGCGCGAGGATTTGCTCGAAAGTGAGATCGTAGGAGACAGTCAGGCGATCCAAACCCTGTTCCACTAAGAATGCAGCGGCTAATGGATTAGCCACGTTCAGGGAAAAGTCTCCACGCAGGCACAGACCCCTCCCCCTAAAATGGGCAATCGCGCCAAGGTTACGGATCAGCACTCCAGCCGGTCGAGCATTCTCGATCAAGCGGAAAAAACCTTGCTCGCCAGGTTTCTGTATTCTTGGAGTTGCCAGAAATAACTGTGCATACGATGCAGCAATTTCAACTGCCTCGGAGTAGCGGCGGATGTCCTCAAAATCGACATAGATCGTGCGCACCCCCAGCGAGATGGTGGCCTCAAGCTGAGGGATGGTCCTGCACAACACAACCAATTCAGGTTGTGCTATTACAGCTTCTTCGGCTGAGCGAAGCGGCCATTCGATTTTGGTTGATGCACGCGAATGCGTAGCGACCGGACGTTCCTGGCCACGTTCAGGAATTTTTGCCTCCAAAGCTTCCATGACTTCGCGGCGCAATTGGTTGACGGCGCCTGCCGTCATGAATAGCCCTCCGTCGAGGGCAATCTCAATTTTCTCTGCGTGAAACCGCGTCCCACCTAATCGGCTCAAGAGCTCTCGTACACCTACCGCGGTTAAGGGGGCGGATCGCGCCGGCTGCAACACCTGGCTGGACTCGGCCTCGACGGTAACATCGCTGCAGACGACTTTCAGTCTCAGTGGCAAACCGCACTTGCCGCTCGCGATCATCGACACGGGCAACGTCGACTTTTGAAGGTCGCGGGCGAAAGTTTGCCGAAGCGCTTTATTAAGTGCCGGGTCATCAGTTTTCCAAACCCGATCCCCTACCGTCACCCTGGAAAAATCGATCTCATTATTACCGAAGAAGAACTTTGCGCCGTCCACCTCGTAAACCCGGCCCCCCTCTTCTTGTTCGGTGTCGCCGCCATTAGCGAAGACCAAGCCGTCCCCAGGCCGGACAGGAATTCGCGACAGAATTTCGACAAAGTTCTTTCCCACCTGGGTAACTTCACCCACGTAAGCTCCCCGCTTCTTCCCGAACCGGCCGTCGACCAGTCGCTGATGATTTACTCCGTGTAACCAGCCCGAATAAAGTCCGCGCGAAAAAGTCATCTCAAGTGCGTATCGGTCGCCGGCGGCCGCTTCCTCAGTTCCCGGCGTTTTCGGCGATCCCGGCTTCCCAGACGTAGCCTCTCGGAGGCTAGACGACGGGGCGAAGTCTGGCGCTCTCACGGCCTGGTCGATTGCCTTTCGATACACCTTTGTAACCGCAGCCACATATTCCGGACTCTTCAGCCGTCCTTCGATCTTGAAAGCACGAATGCCCAGGCTGACTAACTGCGGAATCTCGTCTAATCCGGCCAGATCTTGGGGCGACAAAAGATAGCGCTGATCGCCGAGCTCGTGTTTTTGGCCGTCGACCATCAGGTCGTAAGGGAGACGGCAAGCTTGAGCGCATTCCCCGCGATTGGCGCTTCGTTGCCCGAGCGATTCACTGGTTAGACATTGACCGGAATAAGCCACGCACAGGGCGCCGTGAACGAAGGTCTCGATCGGTACATCCACGGCCTTAAACCGGTCTAGTTCGCCGAGCGATAATTCCCGGGCTACTACGGCTCTCGTAATTCCTGATTGCCGCATCAATTCGAGACCTTCTGGCGACGTAATGGTCATCTGAGTCGAAGCGTGAAGTTCGAGTTGCGGAACCAGATGCTGAGCAAGGCGCACCAACCCAAGATCTTGCACAATGATCGCGTCAGCTCCGGCGGCGGTGATCGCTTCTAGCTGCGCGGCAGCCTCCGTGAGTTCGTCCGTGAAAATAAGCGTATTAAAGGTGATATAGCCGCGCACATTCCGCTCGTGAAGGTATTCCATTACCTCGGGCAGTTCTTCCAAAGTGAAGTTATGTGCACGCAACCGGGCATTGAACTTGGGCAACCCGAAATAGACCGCGTTCGCGCCGTTGGCAACAGCAGCACGAAGACACTCCCAGTCACCTGCTGGGCTCAGTAATTCCGGGGCCGACATATCAGCTACGCTAATCTGCGCAGCTCATTGCGCAAATAATGGGCAATGAGAGAACTTTGGTGGGGCGAGGCTCCCGAACGATCGGGGAGTTTTCGCAGCGCCCGCGATGGTCTAATATTGCCGATTTCGTTAGACTCATGAACTGCCGAGCCGTTGGGCCATGATGTGCCACCTGCTTGGCTACGATCCAAACCAGAGAAGGTCGGTTAGCATGGCCTGCGCTGTGCCAACGGCTCGGCGAGCGAATTGGCCCTGTCCATGAAATCGCCAGCACAAGCTCCAGCCCTTGCGACAATCAATCGAACGTTCGGGAGCCTCGCCCCACCAATCACTTCTCACCTCTCACGTCTCACCTGCTAGGTCACCTCACCGCCACCGTTCTCCGAAACTGCCTCGGAGAAACACCCAATTTTTTCTTGAACAGCGCGCTCAGATATTCGACTCCGGAAAATCCCAACTGCCGGGCGATTTCCGCAATGGATAGATCTGTCGTCGTGAGAAGTTCTTTTACCCGCTCGATGCGCAAGCGCAGAATCTCTTCATACGGCGACCGGCCTAACAGCTTTTGGAACCTGCGTTCCAGTACCGTTCGCGACATCGCCACCGTCTTCAACACATCTTCAACTCCGATACCATCACAGGCGCGGTCACGGATAAATCTCAATGCGTTTGCGATCTGCTTATCCTGGACCGCAATCCGGTCAGTCGACCGCCGGGCACAAACACCGATCGGCTCAATGTACTTGATTGATGGGAGCCTACTGCCCCCGTTCATGAGCTGATCGAGGACCTTGGCTGCTTCGTAACCGGCTCTGCGTGAATTCGGAATCACGCTGGTAAGCGGTGGATCGCACAATTCACATAGCAACTCGTCATTGTGATGGCCAATCACGGCTAAGTCGTCCGGGACTCGGATACCGATCTGCCGGCACACGTCAAGCAACTGTTGCCCGCGAATATCGTAGCAGGCAAAGACCCCGGCCGGCTTCGTAATGCGACGAACCCACTGAATCAGCTTCTCCTGTTCCAAGCGCCAATCGTCGGCATCTCCTAGTTTGCTATCGAAGTTATCAACCACAAATCCCAAGCCCTTAAGATAACGACCGAAGTTCTGTTCATGACGAAATGACCAATCAAACCGGGCGTCGCCACAGAATCCAAACGACTGAAACCCGCGATCCAGAAGATGTTCGGCGGCGGCCCGGCTCACGCCGGCGCTACTGCTAGCCACCGTGGGATAGCTCTGTTTCAGGCTCGCCGTGCTAACGTTGACCACCGGCAGGTTAGCATTGATCACAGCATCTTCGATCTCCTGATTTTCGATTCGAGCGATGATTCCGTCTCCCCGCCAGTTATGAAACCAAGGCGGCGGCTCATCACCCCGGCCTTGCTCGGTGAAATGGATTTCCCAATCCGCTCTTTCCCGCATGTAAGCTCGAATTCCAACCAGCAAACCGCGGCTATAAGCATTCGAAGTCTCGATCAGCAGCGCCACCTGTGGACGCCGCCGAATATTGTCAGCGTGATCAAACACAACAGAACGACCGGTAAACAGTGATCGTTTGCAGATCTGGAGCCGCAGTCAAAACAAAAACGACCGCGAATGGACACGAATCAACCACGAACGAACGCGAATGGATGCGAAGAAAAAAATCCAACCGCAGATTAATGCAGATGCTCTATACTAGTAAGGTGTCATCCGTGTCGATGCGCGTTCGTCCGTGGTTCACCCCTTCTCAGTGATTTCTTCGCGTCCATTTGCGGTCGATTCGTGTCCATTCGCGGTCGTTTTCCGATTGTGCTAAGCGCTTGCGCACCAGCACATTTGTGAGAAATAGAACTTATGGGGGAGTTCTATTCAGACTTGGCTCAAGCGCTGCGAGACCGGCTCCAGGTAATTGGGGATAAGACCCTTAAGGATAATCCCAGCGCTCAATTGGAGAAGCTCCGGGAAGCTTCAGAACGGATCGATGCTTTGAGGGCCAAACTTCCTGCAAACGCAGATCCCAGGTTGGTCCATTATCTCGATCGAATGAGCCTGAGTAAGGCATTAGAATTCATAGAAACGGAATGCCTCGCCAAAGGATAGTATGCATTTAGCGTTCGGCGTTTGGTGTTCGGAGCTCGGCGTTTCGCGACATCGTGGGGCAGCGCCGAACGCCAAACGCCAAGCGCCAAACGCTAAACGGTAATGGCGATGCGAATCGCGATCTTAGCAGATATTCACGCCAACCTCTCCGCACTCGAGGCGGTGATCGCGGATCTGGAAACGCTAGATCCGGACCGGGTCATAATCGCCGGCGACTTTCAGAATCGCGGGCCTTTCCCTAGTGAAGTGACCTATCGGCTTTTCGCCTTGGGCTGGACTTTGTTGCGTGGCAATCATGAAGATTACGTCATCATTCAAAGCCAACCGGCGACCAGCGTTGACCAGATCGATACTTATTCCTGGCAACCCGCGCGATGGACCGCTGAACAAGTACCAGAGACGGTCCCGCGGCTAAAGTCACTACCTATCTCGATTGCCGCCGAGGGACCAGACGGCTCGAAAGTCTGCATCGCTCATGGTTCTCCCCGTTCTAACGAAGAAGGTTTCTTCCCCTCTACACCTGACGCGAAAGCGAAAGAAATGCTCGGTGCGTCCCCACCGCAAATCCTCTGTTGTGGACACACTCATATCCCGCTTTCGAAGCAAATCGATGGAACTGCCGTCTTCAATGTTGGATCGGTCGGATTCCCTTTCGATGGCGATTCACGTGCGGCGTATGGCATGCTTTCTTGGAATGGTGGGAGGTGGGAGACAGAGCTTAGACGGGTCGGTTATCCGGTAGCTGAGGTGGTTGCCGCTGTAAGCGACCCCAGTTTTTACGAGGGCGCCGGCCCTCTAGGACGGATTATCCAACGTGAGCTCGAGACCGCGCGCCCGCACCTGACGCTGTTTACTATGACATTTCTACCGCGGGTTCGTGCGGGTGAGTTCGGTATCACCGAGGCAGTCGCGGAGTATCTCCGTTACCCGCAGGCCGAGATCGAGACCTGGTACGCCCAGATCCGAAAGAAGCGAACGGCGAACAGTGGACAGCCGGGGTGAGCACGCTCCTCTCCAGGCGTTATGCGCCAGCTAACGCCTTTCGCATAAATACCGTGGCTTGGGGATTAGCATTATATTGGTCGCAGTGTTCGTATCCTTGGCGCTCGTAGAAACGAATGGCCGTGACAAGGTCGTCTTTAGAATCCAAGTACAGCCATTCATAACGGGCGGTCTTGGCCGCAAATTCTTCCAGCGCTTGCAGCAACTCTTCCGCTAGTCCTTGTCGTCGATAGGCCGGTTTCACGTAGAGCCGCTTAATCTCGCCGCTACGCGGTAACGAAATTAGCGGATGAAGAACGACACATCCAACTACCTCTTTACCGGCAAACACCAGCCAAACACCTCTATCGTCTCCCAATAGGTAATCGCTAAACTTACTCTCAGTATCGCGAACCCAGACGTCGATCGTTTGAAAATATTCGTTCACCAGCTCGAAAGCGCAGGCCAGATCATCCTGGGTGGCTCGCCGGACCGAACACGTTGAGTGAGAAGCAGGATGGGATGCAGACAGAGGGGTGATGCGGGATTCGTTGGACATAACAATTTCCTCGATCGCCTAAATTCGCGATTGATTAATCATATGTCCAATATCTGACTCACATGTATTGATATGATACGGATATGATCGGATCGCTCGAACTTCGCCATCTTCGTTATTTCATTGCGGTCGCCGAGGAATTGCATTTCAGCCGTGCCGCTGAACGCTTGCACATCGCGCAACCGCCGCTCTCTCAACAGATTCGTAAGCTCGAGCAGTACATCGGTCATCCTCTCTTCACCAGAAATTCGCGGACGGTGGCTTTGACCCAAGCCGGCGAGGCCTTGCTCGAGCGCTCGCGTTACCTACTCCGGCGTCTCGATGACGATCTGGAGACGGTTCGTCGAGTCGGGCGAGGTGAGATCGGCACGCTAACAGTTGGTTTTATCGGATCGGCGATGCTCACCGCTCTTCCAGCGCTGATTGGCCGTTATCGAAAGCGCTTCACTGAAGTAGATTTACGCCTTAGCGAGCTAACCACTAGCAGCCTGGTTAACGCGATTCGGCAGGGGGCCGTTGATCTGGGGTTTTTGCGGGATGCCGGTCCAACGGAAGGCTTAATCGTCGAGAACGTGTTAGCAGAACGATTCGTAGTCGCTTTAGCGAAACAACATCCCTTAGCGAACCGATCGAAAATCTCGCTCGCAGAACTAAAGGGAGAGCCTCTGATCCTGTTTGCGCGGGAGCTCGGCCCCTTGGCGTGGGATAAGACGGTCGGGCTCTGCGAGACCGCAGGTTTCCGCCCGACCATTGTGCAAGATGCACCGGAATGGCTCACCGTACTTAGGCTGGTTAGTTCAGGACTCGGCTTTTCTATCGCGCCCACGTGTGTCGCCACTATTCAAACACCCGGAGTAGTTTGTCGCGAGTTAACCAAGTGTCCGATCTCAACCAACATCGAGCTGGCATGGCGCAGCGATCACGCGACTCCGATCATGGAAGCTTTTCTAGCAGAAGCGCGAAAGATGTTTGCGGGGACGAGACGGTAGACCAGCTCTCGCTCGTCTGGTTCCAGTCCTTAAGTCCCTTTTGGGACAATGGCTGGAGGACTCGTAGGGCAAAACATCTTTATCGCAAGTTTACATCCGCGAACGCACACGAGTTACAGAAGAACCGCAGATGGACGCAGATTTACGCCAACGAAGAGCGAACGTGTAATATACTGAACTACGCGCCTCTTTATCTGCGTAAATCTGCGTTCATCTGCGATTGAATTTCCTCTTCCGCGTTCTTCCACGGTTTAAATTGCTGCTATCCTGACATACCGCCAAGACTTGCTCTATTTGTTTGCTCTACTTGCTCTAATTACGGCCCGGTTTATCTTACCTGTATGACCAGTGCAACCTTGGCCAAGACCGCGGCAGAACAGATCGCCAAGCTGCGCCCGGCGGGCGAAACGGCGGATGCATTTCTCGAAGCTGTCGCCCAGAATTATATCGCCCGGGAACTACCGCGTAAAGCGGAGCGTGCCCGTCTATTGCAGCGAGCCAGAGCCAGAGGCGCAGCCCTCAAGGCCAAGTTACAGCAGGACGGCGAATTTCTTTCCAGTGAAGCGTTAGCCGAATTTCTTGGTATTCGGCGGCAAGCCATCGATGGCCGCCGTAAGAGCGGTAAAGTCGTGGCCTGGCGAGATCAACGTGGACATTGGCAGTTCCCTCTTTGGCAGTTTGATCTGGAGAAGAAAACGCTGCTTCCGGGAATCAGCGAATGTCTCCGGGAGTTACCGGAAGATGATTGGAGCCGGATGCTTTTCTTCCTCACCGTGGACGAGGTCTTATCGAAGAAGGATAGACCGATCGACCTTTTACGCAAAGGCGAGCAAGTCGATGCCGTAATCAAGTCAGCTGAACGCTATGGTCGTCATGGCGAATGAGCTCCGAGTTCCCGCTGCCGGGCCCGGAGCTCTTTAAGCGAACCCTCGCTCGAAGAAGAGTACCAAAAACTCTGGTCCGGCTCAGCCGCGAGGAGTTTCGTGACCCCATCTTTTGGAGCACAAAAGGTAAATACCGGTTCGATTCTCCCACGGCGCGTTACGGCGTCCTTTATACCGCTGCCAGCTTAGAGGGAGCGATTCTCGAAGTATTCGGCGACCGCTGGCTCGAACATCGAGCGATGTCGGAACAACTGCTCCGCTCGTACAATCTGGTGAAGCTCACGATCGCACCAGGACTTTGGTTGGTTAACACGCTCGGATCCAAGCTGTTGTTCGCTGGCATCGACGCCCGACTCTTCGCGTCGACCGATTACGAAAAAACCCAAGCTTGGGGACGAGCGTTTATGGAGCACCCTCAAAATTTTGACGGCATCCTTTATCATTCGCGCAAAAACCCCCGC
>JAFAZK010000051.1 GCA_019239825.1 Verrucomicrobiota bacterium
GTTCGTCCGTGAGCGACCCGCGCCGATCGATGCACGCGGCCGGCCGGCGCCGTCAAGATCGGACGGCCGCGTCCTTTTGTACCTCTGAGATGCCCCCTCGCGCAAAGGAATCATCATGACCAACGGAAGCACGATGACCAACGGAAGGACCATGACCAGCGGAAGGACCATGACCAACGCCATCATCGAATGTATCCTGAGCCGCCGCACCTCCAAGTACTACGACCCTGCCGCCACCTTGAGCGACGACCAAATCCGCGAGCTGGTGCGAATCGGCACCAGCGCGCCGACATCCTTCCACATGCAGAACTGGCGCTTCATCGCCGTACGCTCGCCTGAAGCCAAGGCTCGACTGAGGCCGATCGCATGGAATCAGCCCCCGATCACCGATGCAGCCGTTACCTTCATCGTCTGTGGCCAGTTGGCCGATTCCAGCGTAATACCAGAGCGCCTGGCACCGGTAGTAGAAGCGGGAATCATGCCGGAAAATATGGTGCCGGATTGGGAAATCCCGGCACGCGGTCTGTATTTCGATCACCCGCAGCGCCAGCGCGACGAGGCAGTACGCACCGGGGCCATCGGCGCGACGGCGATGATCTATGCGGCCCGCTCGCTGGGCCTGGGTTCGACGCCGATGATCGGTTTCGATGTCGAAGCGGTGGCCCGCGAGTTCGCACTGGCCGAGGACGAAGTGCCGGTCATGCTGTTGTCCGTAGGGGCGGAGCGTCCGGGAAACTGGCCGCAGAAACCGCGCCGTCCGGTAGCCGATGTGCTGGATCTCGTATGATTTCTCGTAAAACCAGTAACTTGCGGAGAGACACGATGCCAAGAACCGAAGCTCTAAAGCCGGAACAGGTGCCGGTTGGTTCGAAACCGATCCTCGATGCGTTCACCAACAAAATCGGGTTCACCCCAAATATGATGGCGACCTTCGCGCAGAGCCCGATCGCGTTCAACTCATGGGCCGCCCTGCTCGGCTCCTTGAGCAAGGCGCTCGACGTGAAGACACGTGACAGCATCGGCCTCGCTGTCTCCGAAGTGAATGGCTGCAACTACTGCCTGACGGTTCACAGCTTTACTGCCGAGCATATGGCCAAGCTGCCGGCCGATGAAATCATTCTCGCTCGGAAGGGCCATGCCAGCGACCCTAAGCGGGATGCCGCCATCCAGTTTGCGCGCAAAGTCATCGAGACCCGCGGCAAGGTCAGTGACGCGGATCTGAAAGCCGTCCGCGATGCGGGCTACACGGATGCGAACGTCATGGAGATCGTCGCGCTGGTGGCCATGTACTCACTGACGAACTTTTTCAATAACGTTTTCGATCCCGAGAAGGACTTTCCCGCCGTTACACCGGCCGGCTCGATCTGAACTCTATCCGGTCGCATCGACCATCTCCGAGGCTGCTTGGAGGATTCATGTGGCGCGAGCGTAACGCCAAGGCCCAGATGCACCAGGAAAGATTCTTGGGAACGCGTCTGGGCTTCGGATCTCCTCCGTTCGAAATAAGTATTTGGCCATGTCTCAAGTCCCTTCATACGTTACTTCCTGCCTTTCGAATCTGGCATATGGCTAACAGCAACGCTCCGGCGGACGCAGAAAACACTGAATAGTCGAGCGGGCTTTTGATGCCCAACGAGATTGCCATGGCGGTGCCAAACAGAACCAGAAGCCCCGCCGCAGCCAGCGCTACGAAACGAAGCCAGATTCCTAGAATTAAGGTAATGCCAAGGAAGGTTTCTGCGATCGTCGCGGCCCAGGCCAGGAACGGAATTGTGAACGCCGGCATAAAGGAATTAACTTCTGCCGTGTATTCTATAAAATGCTTGAAGCTGTCGGGACTCGTATTCTGTCCCCAGATACCAAAGCGACCCGCCACCGCGGATAAAAACGCGGTCCCCAGTGCGAACCGGGCGTAAAGCATCGCGAACCGCTCCCATTTAACAAGGCCTTTCCCCAGGATCGGCTTTGAAGAAACAGCGTCGGTCAGGGTTCGATTACTCATGGTGATTGGTCTCCTTTGGTTTGAGTCCGCGTTATAGGCAGCGTGAGCGGTTTGTCGCCGTCGCAAACAAAGCAGGCGATGAATTTCGCCGGCTCCTGCTGGCTGGCGTTTGCTGATATCAAATGCTCACCGTTTGGCGCCTCGTAGAAGCACTCCCCCGCTTTGTAGATTGCTTCTGGTTCACCTTTTACTTGGACCCGGAGGGCTCAGCAGATTTATTTTAATATGGACCATTAACAAAGATCCATTTTTGCGATATCATCTGTACCACTTCGATGCCTAAAAGAGTCACTGCTTTCGAGCTGGTGTTACCCGCACGGGACCCAGAAACGCCTGTCTATCGTTGGATCTATGCCGCCTTGCGCACCGAGATTCTGGAAGGCCGTTTGCGACCGGGCAGCCGTTTGCCCAGCAGCCGAGACCTGGCTTCTCAATACCGCCTCTCGCGAGGTACGGTTGTAACCGCTTTCGAGCAGCTTAAGTCGGAAGGCTATATCGAAGGAACCATCGGTTCGGGAAGCTATGTCAGTAAGATTCTGCCAGAGCAGTTATTACACTTGCCAACCGCGAGAGATGAGTTGAACACGTTTCATAACGGCACTCGTCGCGCTCAGCGACATCTCTCGGAGTACGCTCGTCGTCTACGGTGGGTCCCCCCGCTGGAACTTAGCCGCAGCCGGGCCTTCATCCCCAACGTTCCGGCGTTAGACCTGTTTCCGAAGACGCTGTGGGCCCAGATCGCAGCCCGCAGGTTTCGAATGGCGACCGCAACCCTCTTGTTGGGCTGTGATCCTTTAGGATACCGACCGCTACGAGAGGCTATCGCCGACTACCTTAGGACATCACGTGGCGTTAGATGTAGTTTCGAGCAAGTCGTTATCGTCTCTGGTGTCCAGGAAGCCCTCGATTTGACGGTTCGATTACTTCTCAATCCGGGTGATCGGCTTTGCATGGAGAATCCCGGGTATATCGGTGCCTCTTGCGTGTTTGAGGCCATCGGCGCTCAGGTAGTTCCGGCGCCTGTAGACGACGGCGGCATGGTATTGGACAATCGCAGCGTACGAGGAGCGCGTCTCATTTACGTCACTCCCGGACATCAGTTCCCGCTCGGGGTTACCATGAGCCTGCCACGGCGGCTGCATTTATTGGCATTGGCGGAAAAATCCGACGCTCTGATTTTCGAAGACGATTACGACAGCGAATATCGGTATTCGGGGCGCCCCATTCCCGCATTGCAAGGACTCGACCGGGCCGGCCGCGTTCTTTATGCCGGAACTTTCGGTAAAACGCTGTTTCCGTCGCTCCGGCTGGGATATTTGGTCGTCCCAACGGATTTGGTATCTGTTTTCCAAAGCGCAAAAGCCGTAACGAATCGGCATGCGCCTTTACTTGACCAAGTCGTGCTCTGTGACTTTATCAGCGAGGGTCATTTTGGAAGGCATCTCCGACGCATGCGAGAAGTCTACTCTGAACGTTTGTCGGTGCTTTTGGAGAGCGCTCGGCAAAAGCTGGACGGCTTGCTGGAAGTTTCAAATATTGAGGCGGGCGTACAGACCGTGGGCTGGTTGGGCGCAGGGATTGGTGACGAGGCTGCTGTGAAAGCAGCAGCTGCGCGACAGGTCGAGCTGGTTCCGCTCAGTCGATATGACCGCGGCCAACCAAAACGAAAAGGACTGCTACTGGGATTTGCTGCTAGCAGTCCCAACGAAATTCGACGCGGTGTCCGTGAACTTGCGATCGCGTTGGAGGACGTGAGAAAACGACCGTGAAACCCAGCGCGGCGACGTATTGCGATGACTCAGCAAAGGTCCAGTCCGTGCGCCCCAGATCATGCCTGTTTTCGTGCGGGCCCGCATTCGCTGGCTTTAACCTAGGCCATAAACAACCTTCGACTTAATTATATGTTCTTTTATCTTTGCAGATTGATCAGAGAAGGAACTGTGTAGATCGCGAGTCGCTGGAGTCCGGTCTGTGATTGACCTCTCAAAATATATCATCGAGGCATTGGACAAGGATAAAGAGTTTAACCTTTATCGCGCCAAAAGTAAGGACGACGAATCTCACGTTCTTTTGCTTTCGCCCGTGGCAGAGTATCCCACGTCGGAGACCCTGGAACAACTGGAGCACGAATATTCTCTTAGAGAAGAGCTGGATCCCGCTTGGGCTGCCCAACCCATTGCAATTACTCAGCAGTGGGATCGGACGGTACTCGTGTTAGAGGATCCCGGCGGTGTTCCCCTCGATCAACTACTCGGTGAACCGTTGGACTTAGTATTTTCTTTGCGTGTGGCGATTGGCCTTTCCAACGTGATCGATCGCTTGCATCAGCGCGGCCTTATTCACAAGGATATTAAACCAGCAAATGTCCTGGTTAACTCCGTTAGCGGCCGTTGCTGGCTAAAAGGGTTCGGCATCGCATCGCGGCTCCCACGCGAGCGCCAGTCTGTCGAACCTCCGGAGTTCATAGCCGGAACGCTCGCCTACATGGCGCCAGAGCAGACCGGACGTATGAATCGTTCCATCGATTCCCGAAGCGATCTCTATTCACTCGGCGTCACTCTGTACGAAATGCTGACCGGGAGTCTCCCCTTCACGGCTTCCGACCCCATGGAATGGGTGCACTGCCATATTGCGAGACAGCCAGTTCCTCCTAACGAGCGATCGAAAGATGCGCCAGCATCTGTATCTGCAATCATCATGAAGCTGCTCGCCAAAACGGCCGAGGAACGCTACCAGACAGCGGCGGGCGCTGAGAGTGATTTTCGGCGCTGTCTTGCTGCATGGGAAACTCGGCGACGCATCGACGAGTTCCCCCTGGGCGAACACGACGCCCCAGACCGGCTGTTGATTCCGGAGAAATTGTATGGGCGCGCACCCGAGATCGATACTTTGCTTGCCTCCTTTGAGCGCGTCGTAGCGGGCGGTACGCCAGAGCTTGTGCTCGTCTCCGGATATTCCGGGATCGGCAAGTCCTCCATCGTCAATGAGCTCCATAAGGTGCTTGTTCCGCCTCGGGGCCTTTTTGCCTCGGGCAAGTTCGACCAGTACAAGCGTGACATTCCTTACGCCACGTTGGCGCAAGCATTCCAGGGCCTTATCCGTCTGCTGCTTAGTAAGAGTGAGGCCGAGTTGCAAAATTGGCGCGATACCCTTCGAGAGGCGTTAGGTCCGAACGGACAGTTGATGGTGGATCTGGTGCCCGAATTGAAGCTCATAATCGGAGAACAGCCGCCGGTCCCTGAGCTTCCACCCCAGGACGCGCAAGGCCGTTTTCAACTGATGTTCCGTCGATTTATCGGCGTATTCGCGCGGCGGGAACATCCGTTGGCCCTATTCCTCGATGATTTGCAATGGCTTGATGCGGCAACCTTTGATTTTCTCGAGGATCTGTTGACCCGGCCGGATGTGCACCACTTGATGTTGATCGGCGCTTACCGAGACAACGAGGTTAATTCCGCACATCCGCTGATGCGTAAGCTCGAAGCGATCCGTCAAGGTGGAGCGATAGTGCACGAAATCAGCCTTGCCCCCCTAGCCCGTGAGGATTTGGGACGGTTGATTGCGGATGCTCTTCACTGCGAACCGGAGCGCGTCGCCCCGCTGGCGCAGCTCGTTCAGGAAAAGACTGCTGGCAATCCGTTTTTTGCCATCCAGTTTATTTCTGCGCTTGGTGAGGAGGCTTTACTCACTTTCGATTACAGTAATGGGATATGGTCTTGGGACCTCAATCGCATTCACGCCAAGGGTTACACCGATAATGTGGTGGACCTGATGGTGGAGAAGTTAAACCGCCTGCCGCAGACAACACAGAAAGCATTGCAGCAGCTTGCCTGCCTGGGAAATTTCGCAGAGGACACGATGCTTTCGATTGTTCATGGGACATCGGAAGACGAGCTCCACTCGGATCTGTGGGAGGCCGCACGTCTGGGGTACATTGTGCGTTTGAACGGTTTCTATCGGTTTGTTCACGACCGGGTGCAGGAAGCAGCCTATTCGCTGATTCCGGAAGAATCACGCGCCGAGGCCCACCTCCGAGTCGGGAGGCTGCTGACGGCGCACACTCCACCAGGGAGGCTTGAGGAGGTGATTTTCGAGATCGTCAACCAGATAAACCGCGGAGCCGCGCTGATCACTTCGCAAGAGGAACGTGACCAAATCGCTGAGCTGAACCTGGTCGCGGGTAAGCGCGCCAAGGCCTCTACCGCCTACGCCTCAGCGCTCAACTATCTGGTCGCTGGTGCAGCACTGTTGACTGACGACTTTTGGGAACGCCGGCATGAGCTTGGCTTCGCCCTGGAATTGCATCGGGCCGAATGCGAGTTCCTGACTGGCGAGCTGGCCGCTGCAGCGGAGCGCTTGACGATGCTTTCATCTCGGGCCGCAAATACAGTCGAGCAAGCTACCGTCGCATGCTTGCGCATGGATCTATATATGACCCTCGGTCAAAGCGACCGCGCGGTCGGTGTCTGTATCGAGTATCTCCGACATTTGGGCATCGTGTGGTCGCCGCATCCGACGGAAGACGAAGCAAGGCGGGAATACGAAAGGATTTGGTCACAGGTCGGGATCCGCGCGATTGAGGATCTTATTGATCTGCCCTTGATGAGCGACCCGGCATCTATCGCGACTTTGGATGTGCTGACTAAAGTCTTGTCACCGGCACAGTTTACCGATGCGAACTTTCTTTCTCTGGCGGTCTGTAGGGCGGTTAATCTCAGTCTTGAGAGGGGCAACAGCGACGGCTCCTGCGTCACTTATGTATGGTTTGGCATGATAGCGGGCTCGCACTTCGGGAATTACAAGGCGGGATTTCGATTCGGTCGCCTCGGTTACGAACTGGTCGAACAACGGGGGTTGAATCGCTTCCAGGCCAGGACCTATCTGTGGTTTGGAGAATGGGTCATGCCGTGGACGAAGCATGTGGAGGCTGGCCGCGATCTGATGCGTCGGGCATTTGAGGCCGCGAACAAGGTCGGCGACCTCACAGTGGCGGCGTACAGTTGCGACGCCTTGAACACGAATCTTCTCGCCGGGGGAGATCCGCTTCCCGAGGTCCAACGCCAAGCCGAGAACGGCCTCGAGTTTGCCCGCAAGGCTCGGTTCGGCATCATGGTTGGTCACATCACCGGACAACTCGGGCTTATTCGAAGCCTGCGTGGCTTGACGCTGAAATTCGGCTATTTTGACGATGAACAGTTTGATGAACTCCGGTTCGAACGCCATTTGGCAAGTGAGACGGTGTTTGAGTTGCCGGAGTGCTGGTATTGGATCCGAAAGCTTCAGGCCCGCTTCTTTGCCGGAGACTATGCTTCGGCCGTTGATGCATCATTGAGGGCGCAACGGCTGCTTTGGACCTCAGCATCAATGTTTGCTGCTGTCGATCATCCCGGTCCTTTCTTTGAAACCGCGGAGTATCACTTCTATGCTGCCCTAGCGCGAGCTGCGGTACACGATTTTGAAACGCCCGATGGTCAACTTAAGCATTTCCAAGCCCTGACAGAACATCATAAACAGCTCGCGCTTTGGGCGGAGAATTGTCCGGAGAACTTCGAAAACCGTGCCGCGTTGGTAGGCGCTGAGATCGCGCGAATAGAAGGCCGCGAATTCGAGGCCATGCGCCTCTACGAACAAGCCATCCGTTCCTCACACACTAATGGCTTCGTCCACAACGAGGCGCTCGCCAGCGAGTTGGCGGCACGCTTCTATGTAGCGCGTGGTTTCAATTTGATCGCACACGCGCATTTGCGAAAAGCTCGTTTCTGCTACCTCCGCTGGGGGGCCGCTGGGAAAGTGCGGCAACTCGACGAGTTGTATCCGGGGCTCAGCGAAGACCAGCCCGAACCGGGTCCGACCAGCACACTTGGGACACCGGTCGAACACCTGGATCTGGACACGGTTCTCAAGGTCTCGCAAGCGGTCTCGGGTGAGGTCGTCCTGGAGAAACTCATCGACATGCTCATGCGCACCGCGATTGAGCATGCGGGCGC